>JAFZRN010000029.1 GCA_017619835.1 Eubacterium sp. | reverse complement strand
GCCTGGGATATCGCACAGCCGTCACCGAAGAAGGCGCCGTCTGTTATCACCCCGTCATCCGATACATTAAGCTGAAGAGTAATATCGTCTCCGCAGGAAGGATTGACTCCGCGAAGCGATCTCTGAGGCTCTATCATCTTAATCTTATGTGTCGGATGAATATTATGCTCGGTCAGTATTTCGTTATAAAATGTCCTATATTCCATTTATCTTCCTTTCAGGGTTACTCAGAGTAGCCCATCATCTTTCGTATATTTGATACTACATCCAGGAATCTCTCAACCTCTTCCTCTGTATTATAGAACATGAGGCTTGCTCTCGTTGTCGAAGGGATCCCGAGGAACTGATGAAGCGGTTCTGCACAGTGGTGACCCGCTCTTACTGCGACACCGGAATCTGCTATTATTGCAGCTATGTCATGAGGATGAACACCCTCGATCTTAAATGTGATTATGCCGTGATGCTCTTCGGCCTTATCGGAACCGAGCACTATCACATGAGGAATCTTTTTGATTCCATCAAGAGCAAGACGTGTAAGCTCAAGCTCCCGTTCTTCAATGTTATGTAAACCAATTTCTTCGAGATAATCTATGGCAGCGGCAAGTCCTACTGCTCCGCCGGCATTTACGGTGCCTGCTTCAAACTTATGAGGAAGCCCTGCATAGGTAACATCCTCTAAAGTTACATACTCTATCATTTCTCCGCCTGTTAAAAACGGAGGCATCTTCTTAAGTATCTCTTCCTTACCGTAGAGAACACCTATCCCCATGGGAGCGAGAAGCTTATGTCCCGAGAATGCAAGGAAGTCAACATCCATCTTCTGAACGTCGGTAATGCTGTGGGGAACGCTCTGCGCTCCGTCTGCAACAAAGTAAGCTCCGACCTTATGTGCTTCATCCGCAAATGACTTCACATCGATTATCCTTCCGAAGATATTCGACATTGCCGTCATGGATACTATCTTTGTCTTTTCCGAAAGAAGTGACTTAAACTTTTCAAGCGAGAAGCTTCCATCCGGTTCACACTCAAGATACTTAACCTTTGCACCGTGCCTCATTGCGGCATGTCTCCAGGGAAGCATATTGCTGTGATGCTCCACAACCGTCGTTATCACTTCATCGCCTTCATTAAGGCACATCTCACCCAGTGAGAATGCGACAAGGTTAAGGCTTTCGGAAGCATTTCTCGTGAAAATGATTTCTTTATCGGAAGAAGCATTGATAAACTTTGCCACCCTTGTTCTGGCGGCTTCATAACGCTCCGTCGCATCTATTGATAATTCATATAAACCACGGAAGGGATTCGAATTATGATGATACTGATAATCCATCACGGCTTCTACCACCTGACGAGGACGCTGTGTTGTCGCGGAATTATCAAGATATGCAAGATCTGACTTCTCAAAGAATGGAAAATCTTTTCTGATTTTTGTTACGTCTAAACTCATTATAAGTTTCCTTTATATATTTGATATCCTGCTCAGAGGATTATTTCTGCATTAATGTGGAATATTTTTTCCAGCTCATTTTCGGAAAGACCCATGTTATATAGTCTATCGACATAGTCCTTCTGATCTGCCCAGGGGCTGTCCGTTGCGAAAAGTATCCTGTCTGCTCCGAAGACTTTTACCATCCTTCTAAAACAGTCATCGGACATCTGATGATATGACTTATGATAGCTTTCGTCAAGCCAGTCTATCTCACCTATCGAAAAGGCCGTATCGAGATATACGCCCTTACCTTCATCAGATGACGAGTTATAATCTGCTACAACGGGAGCAAGCCGCTCCATAACCTCTTCCCAGTTCATCCAGCCGCCCATATGCGCAAGGATGAGTGTCTCGGGCTTTACGTCCCCGAGAACATCGATTATCGAATCTATGGTGCAGCATATAGGCGGATAAAGTCCTATATCCATTCCCGCATGTGTCAGTATGAAGAGGCCTTCTTCCGAAGCCATAGACATAAGGCGCTTCATCTTTATATCATTAAACATGATCCCGTAATAATCGGGATGAAGCTTAAGTCCTTTAAGCCCGAGTTTTGCCGCTTCTTTTATGACTGCTTTCATATCGGGAGTTTCGGGATGGATTCCTCCGATGGAAAATACTCCTGTCTCTTCAAAACTCTCATTCAGTCTTGCGGCATACTGGTTCATGCTGCTTGTTTTAACAGGATTCGTTACTACGGGAAGAATGACTGATACATCTATCCCGGCTTTATCCATAGAGTCCCTCAGGCCTGACACTGTACCGTCTGTATGAGCCCGGCTGTTACTGGAAGCCTGAAGACTGTCAAGCGCAGGTGCTGCGATCTTATCAGGAAAAGTATGTGTATGAAAATCAATGATTTTCATTTTCTTACTCCTCTGAAAGAAGCTCGGCCTTTGTCACATCGTCGGGGATTCTTCCGATAACGGCATCGATCCTTGACTTAGCCATAAGCTCATTTATATCTGCTTCGGGAATTCCTCTGGACTCAAAGTAGGTGATAACCTCATCAGATATCTTACCGATTGATGCACCGTGTGCACCTTCTACATCTTCCTCCGCACAAAGGATAAGAGGAACTGTATTATTATGTACGCCTTCATCCATAAGGAGTACATCCTCTCTCTCATCACCGGTCGCATCCTTGCAGCCCTTGATGAAATCGATAGTTCCGCGGAAGGTCTTATCTGCTTTATCTCTAAGTACTCCGCTAACATTTATCTTGGAGTCTGTCTTTACGCCTCTATGTCTTGCCACATAATTGATATCAAGCTTATCACCGCCTCTTACGATGTAGCCTGTATCGATATCAAGTGTACTCTTATATCCGTCCAGATCAGCACAGCAGGACAGATTGATATCTCCGTCTCCGGCCTTTACCTGGATCAGTTTAAGTCCGCCTTTTTCAAGGTAGCGTCCGCCGATGCTGTCTACAAAACGTGAGCCATCCTCGAGCTGGAATACTTCTACGAGGTTCAGCTTTGCATTCTTTGCGGCTTTGATCCTGATGTCATTTGCGCTAAATGATGTCCTGCCCTTAAACTGCATTATGACAGTAAGTTCGGAACCCTCACCGAGAACAATTGCCGTACGGGAAAGGCTTCCTTCTTCAGCTCCGGCATTATCATAGTCATATACTATCCTTACCGGGCTCTCTACCTTTACTCCCGCAGGAACGGTATATGAGGTTCCGGATGTTTTTGCTTTATGAGAAAACGTTCTGAACTCATTTCCGGCTCCAAGCTCAACATCGCCGAGACAGAGCGAACTGAAATCAACCGCACCGACCTTTACTTCAGCCGGTACATCCGTCTTCGATGCTGTGATGCCCGATATTTTGTCCGGTACTGCCACGGTCTGCTCATTTACCTTGAGCCAGGTCCAGGTCGGAACCGGTAATTTGTTAATCTTCATATCAATCATTTTTTTCCTCTTGTTCTATAATCCCCAGCTGATATCCTTAGCGAATTCCTTGGAATAGATCCTGGTAAGAAAGTCCTCTTCATTTCCGGACATGACATCCTTATTGCTGTGATAATTCCAATGATCTATGACTTTCTTTCCGGTAACACTCATTTCCTGAATCTGATAAAACTGTTTGCTTCCGATATCACCGGTATAGTTTGTAAGTAATGTATAACACTGTTCGTATGTATGTCTCTTGGCAAGCACCTTGACTACGTCATACTCTGTATTCGAAGTAACTTCGCATATGCAGAGTCTGCAGTTCTTAAAGGGTTTATTCAGCATCTTTTTATACGAGCTACTGAAAATGTACAGGATAAGCCTCATTATCAGATAATATGAAACTGCATAAACCAATATGAACAAAAGTGCACTGCCGCTTGAGTAATAAATGTACGGCGCATACATGGATATTATAATGTATGAGACAGGTATACTTATAAAGATAAATACGAATATACCGATAACTACCGAAAGCCTGTCGACATTTTTCGAGTTGGCAAACAGGTGAAGAAATCTGGTTATAAGAATGCCGGCGATCAGTACTACGATCAGGGCAGCTGTTTTTATAACCCAGTTATATTCGGTAATATTTACGATATTTATTGATCTGATCTTTATGAAATAACCTATTATGTCACTAACTTCGGAATTGTAAGGGAATAAAACTAAAACCAATAAACCAATAAATAATCCAAGAATAAAAAGTACACATTCTTTTAAAGGATTTATTTTCATACAATTCTCCCGGGGACATCCCCTAAAACTAACCTATAGAGCCCTTCATTTCGAGACGGATCAGGTTGTTCATCTCGACTGCATATTCAAGCGGAAGCTCCTTCGATACATTATCAGCAAAGCCGCTAACTATCATGGCACGTGCATCCTCTTCCGAGATACCACGGCTCATGAGATAGAATATCGCTTCGTCTGAGATACGTCCGATCTTAGCCTCATGTCCGATATCAACATCATCACATCTGACATCCATTGCCGGAACAGTATCGGAACGGGAAATGTCATCCAGCATAAGTGATGAGCAGTCAACAGATGACTTTGCACCCTTTGCATTAGGACCGATCACTACCGCACTTCTGAAGGTGCTGATTCCGCCGCTCTTGGATATAGACTTTGTATTAACTGTCGATACTGTACGCATTCCGGTATGGACAACCTTCATTCCGGTATCCAGATTCTGACCTTCTCCGGCGAAAGTGATTCCTGTAAATTCAACCTTGGAATCATCTCCCTTAAGGATGGTCATCGGATAAAGGTACGAAGTATGTGATCCAAATGAACCGGAAACCCATTCCATCTTGCCGCCCTCTTCGACGGTGGCACGCTTGGTATTCAGGTTGTACATATTCTTTGACCAGTTCTCGATGGTTGAATATCTGAGCTTTGCATTCTTTCCTACGAAGAGCTCAACCGCTCCCGCATGAAGGTTTGCCACGTTATACTTTGGTGCCGAGCAGCCTTCGATAAAGTGAAGGTCTGCGCCCTCATCTACAATGATGAGCGTATGCTCAAACTGACCGGCTCCCGGAGCATTAAGTCTGAAATACGACTGAAGCGGTATCTCAACCTTGGCTCCCTTCGGAACATATACGAAGCTTCCTCCCGACCATACCGCACCGTGAAGAGCAGCAAATTTATGATCCTGCGGAGTGATGAGCTTCATGAAATGCTCTCTTATCATATCGCCATACTCGCCGTGCATTGCGGATTCGAGGTCGGTATATATAACGCCCATTGCCGCAACCTCTTCACGGACATTGTGATAAACAAGCTCCGAATCATACTGTGCGCCGACACCTGCAAGAGACTCTCTCTCAGCCTGAGGGATTCCGAGTCTTTCAAAGGTATCTTTGATATCCTCGGGAACCTCGTCCCAGTCGGCACTCATCTTATTATCCTTCGGTTTGATATATGTGACGATATTATCCATGTTAAGACCGTCGATAGGCGGTCCCCATTCTTTCATCTCTATACTGTTATAAATCTCGAGTGACTTCTGACGGAAGTCTGCCATCCACTGAGGATCATTCTTCTCCTTTGAGATCTGTGCTACGATCTCGGGGGTCAGACCCTCCGCAACCTTATAAACATCTTCGTCTACGTTACGGAAATCATACAGGCTTCTGTCCACGTCCTCGACATAAGTTTTTTCTTTATCTGCCATATTCTTTTCCTTACTGTTTTTTACTGTACATTTCCCGTAAAGCTTTCAAAACCGTTCTTATTGATCTCATCAACAAGTGAAGCATCACCGGTCTTAACGATCTTTCCATCCACAAGGATGTGAGTATAATCAACCTTGAGTGCTTCAAGAATTCTTGTGCTGTGTGTGATGATTATAAGCGCGCCGTCGCCGTTATCATGGAATGCCTTAACGCCATCCGAAACAGTTCTTACGGCATCAACATCAAGACCCGAATCAGTCTCATCAAGGATAGCAAGATCCGGCTTCATCATAAGCATCTGAAGGATCTCTGCCTTCTTCTTCTCACCACCTGAGAATCCTACGTTCAGGTCTCTATCCGCATAGGACTTATCCATTGAAAGAAGCTCCATCTGCTTCTCGAGGGATTTTCTGAAATCCCAGATCCTTGCTCTCGTACCGGTCTTGGTATCGACAGCATTTCTTATGAAATTGGAAAGTGATATTCCGGGAACCTCTATCGGATTCTGGAAAGAAAGGAAGATTCCGTCCTTTGCTCTCTCATGAGTTTCCTTTGAAGTAATATCCTCTCCCTTGAAAATGATTCGGCCATCGCCGACTGCATAGTTGGGATTACCCATGATCGCATAGCCCAGGGTAGACTTGCCGGCACCATTCGGTCCCATGATCACGTGTGTCTCTCCACGGTTAACCTTTAAGTCTATTCCGTGAAGTATTTCTGTCTCTGCAACACTGACGTGCAGATTGTTTATTGTAAGTAGTTCAGACATCTGTTTTCCTCCTCATGTCCTAACTTTTCATATGATTTATTGAATTTGAACCCAATCCGCTTGATTATAGCACAAAATATCCCTTGTTTCAACGACTCCGGTAAGCTATAATTTCGAATAGAATTAATATATAGGAGAGTCTGAAAATGATTTCCACAAAAGGTAGATATGCACTACGCATTATGATAGATCTTGCAGAAAATTCCGATAAAGGATATATCTCTCTAAAGGATATAGCCGAACGTCAGGAAATCTCAAAAAAATATCTCGAAGGTATAGCAAAGAGGCTTGTTGAAAACGGCCTTTTAATCGGTGCGAGCGGACGAAGCGGCGGATATAAGTTAGCAAAAGCACCCGAGAAATATACCGTTGCCGAGATACTTCTGTCGGCCGATGAGACTCTTTCATCAGTTGCCTGCCTTGCAGATAAAAACTATAAATGTACAAGAAGAAAAAAATGTAAGACTCTTCCTCTCTGGAAAGAGTTTGATGAAATAGTATATGATTTCTTTAAAGAAAAGAAATTATCGGACCTTCTTTAAGCCGAAAAATGTGACCCCGACGAGGGTCACATTTTTTATAGTCCTGCGTAGCCAAGATAAAGAGTCTTAAGATCCTCTTCACTCTGCACATAGGTATATTCATGTCTTTCACCTGTATGTATCAGCTGTCCATCCTTATATACAAGGAGTCTGTTCTCGGGAAGCTCTACCCAGTCACCACCGCAGAGAGGGTGTGTCGAGAATATCACCGAGCCCGGCTTCTCACTCTTATAAAGCGAGCCCGCCTCGTTCTTATGAACGTAGAAATAATCCCCGTCATAAAACATAATATTCAGCTTATTTCCCTTTGAAAGCCTCTTTACGATATCCTCCAGAAGATGGATCCTTTCATTTACATCAAAGGAATTAAGTTCCTGGAGAAATGTCTTATTGATCTGATCGACTATATAGAGAAGTATCCTCTCGCTGTCAGTCTCTCCATGCTGCTTATACTGATAGGGACTAAGTTCAGGCGCATCGAATATGGTCCCGTTATGCATAAGGACCCATGTTCTTCCTGATTCATCACGCGCAGTAAAGGGATGAGTATTATCGAAGCTTATCTCTCCTACGGTAGCTCTTCTGATATGAGCCATCAGACGTCCCGACTCCAGCTTGCCCGTAAGTCGATTTCTTAGATAAAGACTGTCTTTTGCGCGTACCGGCTCCCTTTCAACAGAAATATTATAGTCATCGAGAAATGCCAGCCCCCAGCCGTTCGGGTGCTCTACACTGTGTTCAAAAAACTTCCTAAGCAGGTTATTAAGTTTTATCTTTCTATTTGCTGAAACTCCAAACAGCTCGCACATTTTCAAGATACTCCTTGTCGGTCTCGGATAATTCGTCTGAAGCAAGACTTATGAGATGCTCTGCCCACTGATATGCAGTAAGACCATCATATATCTCCGCTTCATAGCCGTATCTTTCTATCTCTTCAACAGCTTCCTGGATAGCTTCTATCGAATCTATTTCGGATAGCTCTTCGTCCAGTACATTAAGATTATCATCAGAATATATAAGTCCCTTGATAAGTGCCACGTAGCCGAGTGCCTTATCGATAGACACACTGTCCGCAACTCTTATCTCGATATATTTCTTAACTCTGAAATGGAAGAAACCCATGGACATGAAATGCTCTATCAGTCTTTTCTTCCTTTCCTCTCCGAGTTCGTTCTTATAGAAGACATTTTCCTTTACAAGATCATCTGCAGATTTATGTCCTACGTCTATGGTCACTCCGTCATCTGTAAGAAGAATGAGAGGTGTATGGCTTACAACGTCAGCCATTCGGTCATAACCAAAATCATCATCCAGGGAATGCGGTACAAAACCGGTCCTGTCGGGATCCAGATCATCCCACTCCTGTGTACGAAGAAGATGAGTCTTATCCTCGACTCCGGGAAGCGATGACTCTTCCTGACTCTTATTCTCCATCATGATCATGAATATGGGGGATATCTTCTGAAGAACTCTAAGCTTCTTTACCATATCCTCCTCAGAACGGTAGTCCACGGATACCTGCGCGGATGCGGATGCACGCATCATATACTTCCCGTACTTTCCGCTCTTCTCGAAATACTCATTCATATATTTATATCTTTTTTTCGGAGAAAGCGGGATGTCGTCCGGAGTGATCTCTCCGAGCTCCACATTCGGGAGATTGCCTTTTGTCACAAAATGATATCCTCTTTCGAAAAAGATGGGATCCCATATCTCTCTGAATTCCTCATAAATCGATCTTATCTCATTAAGATCCGAGTATGGATTTATGCTTATCTCAAACTGGCATGAGGGTTCAAGGCTCGTGGAATATTCTCCGGTATAATAGCCGACCGGATATCCGTCCATATAGATGATCTCGGCACCGAGTGAGTGACCGACCTGATCTATCAGCTCGGATATCTCATGAAACTCAATCTGAGTTCCTTCCTCATCAACTATAAAATGCTCTATCTCAAGACCGAGGTTCTGGCTCTCCGACTCTCCGCTTCTGATATATTCGGATATTGCTTTTTTAAGACTCATAACCAAGCTCCTTTCGAATATAAAAATCACCTATTAACATAGTAGGTTTATATCATTTAAATGCCTACTTTGTCAATAGGTGAAAAACTATACTCAGCTATAGCTATTGGCTATGAACCGCTTATTTATTTAATTTCTTCGTATATAGCTCTGGTGTCTTCCTCGGTATTATCATTTATGAAATATGTATAATCCGCTGTTTTTATCCTGATATAGAGGTCTATCTCGGGTTTAATAAAGAGCCTTACCTTACCTTCTTCTCCATTGATAGAGAAGCGTCCCTTCAGGATATGATCTGTTGCGGTTCCCGCAACTCTTATCGGACGAAGTTCTTCCATATTGTCACCGATTGAAACCTCAAGTATCTCATCCTCGGGAATTACATATTCATCGCTGAGGTGATGACAGATAACCTTGCCATCCTCATATCTTATATCCGTGGCTGTAGCTTCCATTGCTCCAACCCAGATAAGTGCAGCAACTGTTCCGATAAGTACAAGTATAACAATACCGGTGTATATCTTGCCAAGAGGATGAGCCATATTGATGGTTACGCCCATTCCGTCTCTTCTCTCTATATTAACTCTTCCATCCTTCGGATTGTAGTAAAACAGACCGTAGATCCAGTTATCATCATCGTCTGCGGCGTCATTTTCATATTTATAACATTCGTTAAGAAGCGCAGTCTTATGTGCCACGATCGCGATTATTACAAAGACTCCGAGCATATAGAGAACACTAAGTACTATAACAGCGAGTTCCGACCAGTTCATGATTATGCCTATAACGAGGAAAATCAGCATTCCGGTGTTCATCCAGCTGAACTGGATCCAGGCATCGCTCCACATCTTTTTCTTTGCACGGTTATAATTCGAATTCACTTCGCTTTCTTCGGATATCACATCATTACGCATGTTGTCCATCAGCTTTGCAAGGAAGATAAACAGGATTCCCATTGAGAGAAATATCACGGCCATTGCAGTTGCAACATAGCTTCCCTGGGTTACGCTTCCGGGAATGCTGATCACTTTAAGATCAAAAAGAAGTGCGAAAACAGTTCCGACTGCAGCTATGATATTGGGCAGAAGAAGCATCGGCATATTAAGCGCGTGCGATGCACTTATACTCTTAAGATCCGCTACTCTTACTCCCTTAGCCTCGATGCCAAGCTCACGCTTTAATGCTTTAAGCTCTGTGTTTCCCTTAACATACGGTAAGACTGCTACCACTAATGCAAGTAATATATATATCGTGTAAGTGATCATCATTGCGGTAAGATTCGGGATCAGAAGGAGAAGTGCTGCTATAACGGATCCGATTATAACGATCCTGAGCGCGATCTCTCTATTATCCTGTACGATCTCATCAACCTTTTTTTCGGTCTCGCCGATCTTATACTCTTCACGGTTTCTTATTCCTAATATATTCTTCC
Organism: Eubacterium sp.; assembly: GCA_017619835.1. Taxonomy (GTDB): domain Bacteria; phylum Bacillota; class Clostridia; order Lachnospirales; family Lachnospiraceae; genus Eubacterium_Q. Next base: position 125,051 of record JAFZRN010000029.1, on the reverse strand, counting down.
TCTTATGCCATTTCTTCGGATACATTATAAAATACATAGCTATAAGAAAAGGCACAAGGCATACAAACATTATCAAACCAAGCTTTAGATTCATCTCTCTACCTTCTTTCAATAATACTCATCGACGAGATTCTTTATCTCGCTCTTTGAGACTCCTGATAGTCTTGCTTCGGAAATGATTCGCCGAAGCTCAGCCTTATTCTCATCGCTTATCACGCCGGACTTTTGTATCTCGGCCCTGACCCGGGCTCCGTTTTTTCTGTCGGTTGTGATATAGCCTTCATTTTTCAGCATCTGGTAGGTCTTGCTGACGGTCATGGTATTTATACCGATTTCCATCGCAAGCGCCCTTACTGTCGGGAGCTGCTCTCCCGCTTTTAATTCTCCGCTCGATATCCCCATTACAATCTGATTTCGGATCTGCTGATATATAGGGACATCGGAATATTCATCTATCTTTATTACCATATCAGTCATTCCTTTCCTTAGACTTCAGTGCCCATACTCCTATAACGATCGATATTATCAGGATTGGTATCCCCGCTATAATACCGCCAGGACTAGGACCAAATATCTGAAGCCTCTCAATCCTGTCCATCTGATTTCCATTAAGTATAAGCTGGTATGTTGTGGCTGCTGCATTGATCGAGCCATGAAGAAGCGCCGGATACCAGATACATTTTGTCTTATCATATATTACTTCTTCCATAATACCTAGTGCAATGCAGAATATCGTAAATACGATAAGTCCGAGAACAGGTGCTCCTATATAATTCAAGCCATATTCATAACCTTCAATAAGCATGCATGGGAAATGAAATGCTCCCCAGATGATACCTCCTATGATCCAGGTCTTAACTCTGCCGAAGCCCTTGATAAGTTCGGGATAAAGGAAACCTCTCCAGCCGGCCTCTTCGCCGATAGCTGCAAACATATTTATAAACGGGCCTTCTATACAAACCTGGATTATCGAAAGTATTAACACTTTCCTGATATCCATATTAAACATAGCAAGAGTACTCTCTATCGTCTCTGCATCTACATTCATTGACTGCAGATATTTCATAAGATATGAACCATCCAGAGCAAACAGATCAGGAAATACCAGGAAGAAGCATACGAAGCCAAGAATTGTGATGATCATCGGAACAAACATTGAAAAAAGTATCCATTTGATATTACCCTTAAGTTTCGGCTTCCAGCCCATTCCCTTAAGTCCCCTGTTTGTGATGAGCGCTGCTATCATCGGTGAAAACATAACTATCAGCAGAGCCCCCTGGAATACCTTCAGGCCTGTCATATTATTATTCTTTACTATATATACGGAACCGATTATCTGCAATGTCCATGAGATCAGAAATGTGATCCCGATATATTTTATAACTTTCTTCTTATCCATAGCTTTCTCCTTTCAAAAAACCATCGGTGTATTGTTTGTATTACTCTTTGTAATACAGATAATACACCGACTTTTTTACTTTGTCAATACTTTTTCGTAAAAAATAAAAGATGCCGTTTAAGCAGCATCCTTTATCTTTATTCAACATGGATATCTGTGATCGCACACTGATCGCCGGTAAGGGCGAAGTATACTTTCTCAGGTTCATCTTTTAGAGTTGTAGTACATTTAATATTTATACCGAAGTTCTCGGTCGAAACCGTAATGACATTTCCCTCCCGGCGGATAACTGCCTCGCAGTCCATGCCCTTCTTATTCTTTTCCTTCCAGACGTTCCAGTCTTCAAAGTCAAGCGTTCTATCTACGAGAAACTTATTCTCGGCATGGAGATTTGATTCCCAGCTCTCGCCATCGAGACGGATCAGAACATATTCCAGAAAATCATCCGCATCCACGGTACCGTCCTTTGAAGTATAGATACAGATAAATGGACAGTGCCATACAAGTCTTGCAGTCGGAAGGCTGAAAGCATGGAACTTAAGATGCATCTCTCCATCAATCGGAATTCCGGCAGTGGTCTTCTCCCGCCATCCGTCGACCTGAATATTCGGGATATCACCTTCGGGAAGTCCCTTGATATAGCTTATCTCTTCCACGATCCTCGGGATCGTATTCTCATCAACATGATCATCTCTCTGATCTATATGGATATTCGAGAGAACACAATTCTCGCCTGTGATTGATATATAGCTGTAACGTGTATTATCCGGAAGAGCTATTATTGTTTCAATTGTTTTCTTATCGTCAGATATCCTGATCCTTACATGATCATTAAATCTGACTGCTTCTATATCATAACGTTTGAATCCCACAAGAGTACCGCTTCCGTACTGAGGATTCTCTACGGGATATTCTCGTGCCTCGACCTTACGGGCGTCTTTCTTAATAACCTCCCCGTCAAACCACATCTGAGCATATTCCATGTACATCAGTTCTTTCTTATCTTCCTTTGTCTCATGCACACGGCCGTCCAGAGCATCAAATGCAACAAGACAAGGCATGGCATTTTCTTCGGGGATTCCTTCGTCTCCCTTATAGAATAAACTGATATGGGTCGTCATATTAGTGATAATGATACCTGTCGAACAGTCATGGAATAATCTGTCACACTTCAGTCTTGTTTTGATGACCGAATCATTTTCAATCGAATCCTCATGCATGCTGTAATTGATATCATGATCGAGCATATGGAGCATGATCTTAGCAAACTTCGGATCGAACTGGGTTCCGCTTCCCTTTACAAGTTCCTCGCGGACTTTATGCTGAGGAATGATATCACGGTAGCTTCTTATCGAGGTCATAGCATCATAGGCATCAGCCACGGCTATGATACGTGCGATCTCGGGAATATCTTCTCCTACCAGCCTTTCCGGATAACCTTTTCCGTCATAACGTTCATGATGGTAGTTTGCACCGATACTGAGGTATGGCGATTCCTGAATCGTCGAAAGTATCTGATTACCGTACACGGGATGCATCTTGATCTCGGAATACTCCTCATCAGTCAGCTTTCCGTTCTTACGGATGATCTCGTCCGAAACACCTATCTTACCTACATCATGGAGAAGTGCAGCAAAATAAACTCTTTCGCACTCTTCCTCACTCTTGCCGGCTTCCTTGGCTATCTGTCTCGAGTACATTGCAACTCTTGCGGAATGACCATGAGTATATCTGTCCTTCGCATCGATAGCACTCGCAAGCGCTTCGGCAGTCTGCTCGAAAAGGATATGCTCACGTTCACTGACTTCCTTGTAGGCATTCATTTCCGACTCACGGGCTTCATTCAAAGACTGATTCAGATGCACCAGTGCATAGATATAGAGAATTATCATCATTCCAACGATAGTCATGTTTGTAAGCGAGATTCCATATACAAATATCTGAACGATGGATGCCAGTAGCGGAACAATCGTATTAAGCATAAGCGATGCGGTAAGCGGACGGCTGAGCTTATCTCTAAACTGGAATACCATTGTCTGCTGAAGTATAACGATCAAAAACGGAACAAGATAACAAAGCGAATTATATGGTGAACGCGAATAGGTATTCTGTTCATCAAAGGTATAATAAAGACCCGTAAACTGAGAGATGATAAGAAGTATCACACCTATGAAATATAGAACCTCACAGACTACTATACGTTTCGGAAGCACCTTCATCTTACCCTCAGTCCGATAAAGATCGGCCATATATAAAGTTAAAGTATGCGGGATATTAAGAGACAAGAAAAATACGATAAAGTTACTGATCCTCACCATCCAGTATCCGAGTTCGGATGGATCACCGCGGTAAATGTATGCGGCACGGTCAAACAGAAGAACGAGCATAGCGTTCAGCTCAAGACGGACCAGTATCAGTCTTCTCTTACGGGAAAGCGACCCTGTAAAAAATGCAAGCACTACAAGAATAGCGCATATACCGCTCATAAAAAGCATGATATTCAGTTGATGTTCCTGGATCAACTTATAAATACTCATACCGACGTTTAAAGACCCCATTTCCACATTATTTACAACATTACATTATATATTTTTATCGTCTTGATTTCAATTAAAAATGGGGCGGTTTTCTCCGCCCCGGCATTTATGCCTTCCTTGAAGTTTTCGAAAGTCTTACTCCTGCTTCCTGCACCAGCATTACCATCAGGATCAGAATGCTGACCGTGATCCAGAGCACTGTTTTCTCATATCTGTAATATCCATACTGAAGAGCTATGGCGCCGAGTCCGCCTCCTCCGATAACTCCCGCCATTGCGGAGTATCCGAGCACGGTTGCGATATTGATCGCACCTCCCAGAAGTAGTGAAGGAAATGCTTCCGGAAGTATAAAGTGCACTATTATGAACAGCGGACTTGCGCCCATTGAATTGGCCGCCTCTATGATCCCCGAGGGAACTTCATTAAGAGATGATTCGACCATTCTCGCAACGATCGGAATTGCTCCGATCGTAAGCGGTACTATAGTAGCTCTGGTGCCGATGGATGAACCCACCACGAATCTGGTGAAAGGGATCAGAAGCACCAGAAGTATCAGAAACGGAAGTGATCTGAATATATTGACCAGAAGCCCTACAGCTCCGTTCACTGCCTTATTCTCATAAAGTCTTCCCTTAGATGTCACATACAGGATGACTCCCAGCGGGAGTCCCACGATATATGCAAAGAGTGACGAGAAAAATGTCATCTCGAGCGTCTCAAATATTCCTTTTATTATTGCATCTCTTATATAATCAGTCATATCTTTCCTCTCCCAAATATTAAATATCCACTATACTTAATCCCGCCGACCTGAAGTACTCCAGAACGATCTCCTGATCCTTCTTTAACTCGGGAAGCTCCAGCACCATCTGTCCGTATACCACTCCGCCGACACTCCTTGTATTTGCACTGAGTATATTGACCTTCTTGCCCGTATCCTCGACCAGTTCGGATATAAATGGCTTTTTCGCCGACTGTCCGTCAAATGCGATCCTGATCAGTCTGCTGTTCTCATGGGGTGCTTCAAACGGATTAGGCTGATCCTGATCATATTTCGGAAGCACTAAGTTTTTGGCCGCCTCCGACTCGGGATTAGTAAAGATATCCTGCACATTTCCGACCTCAGCCAGATTACCGTTATCTATAATCGCCACTCTGTCGCAAATCTTCTCTACCACCGACATCTCATGAGTAATGATAATGACCGTAAGCTTTCTCGTTCTGTTGATCTCCTGAAGCAGTTCCAGTATTTCTTCCGTGATCTTCGGATCCAGAGCAGATGTCGCCTCATCGCAAAGAAGTACTTTGGGGTTATTTGTAAGTGCTCTTGCTATAGCCACACGCTGTCTCTGACCGCCTGATAACTGAGCCGGAAATGAGTTCTTTTTATCTTCCAGCCCGACCACCTTCAGCATCTCAAGTGCGGTCTTCTTTCTTTCGGACCTTGGTACTCCTGCAATCCGTAGAGGAAGCATGACATTTTCAAGAACAGTCTTCTGCATCAGAAGATTAAAGCTCTGGAATATCATGGAAATGGATTGCCTCACCTTACGAAGTTCAGCCGCCTTTAGCTTACCTATATCTTCTCCGTAGAAAAGCACCTCACCCGAAGTCACTTCTTCAAGGCGGTTCAGTGTTCTCACCAGGGTTGACTTACCCGCTCCGCTCATTCCGATGATACCGAATATCTCTCCCTCATCTATCTCAAGACTTACATCCTTAAGGGCTGTGAATTCCTTACCTTCATTTTTGTATATCTTTGTTACGTTTTTTAATTCGAAAACTTTTTCTGCCATAGTTTTTCCTCATTATCTTTTTACTTGCGGATATATCCCTTATAGTTTATTATGTTTTGAGCAATACATTTACAGAGGTTATAAAATGCCTGAACAAACCAAAAGCCGTGATGTTGAAAGAAGCATCGTAAAGAAATTTCGAAAAGAAATCTGGTGCAAATTCACCAAGGCGATAAATGAATATGATCTGATTCAGGACGGCGACCGTATCGCAGTCTGCATATCGGGCGGCAAGGACTCCATGCTTATGGCTAAGCTTTTTCAGGAGCTCTATCGTCATGGAGTGCAGAACTTTGAACCGGTCTTTCTTGTGATGAATCCCGGATATAATGATGTAAATTATCAGCTCATCCTCGATAACTCAAAAATGCTTGATGTCCCGATCAAGGTTTTTGAATCCGATATATTTGAATCCGTAGCTGATGTCGGCGACAATCCCTGCTACCTCTGCGCAAGAATGAGACGCGGTCATCTTTACAGCAATGCAAAGGAGCTGGGCTGTAATAAGATTGCTCTCGGACATCACTTTGATGACGTTATAGAAACGATTCTTATGGGAATGATGTGGGGTGGCCAGATCCAGACCATGATGCCGAAGCTTCACAGCACCAACTTCGAAGGAATGGAGCTTATCCGTCCCTTGTATCTTATACGCGAGGATGCAATAATCAGATGGCGTGATTATAATGATCTTCGCTTCCTTCAGTGTGCCTGCCGTTTTACGGAGAACTTAGCAAATGAAGAATCCGAAGTTACATCCAAGCGTAAGGAGATCAAAGAGCTGATAAAGCAGCTTTCCCAGGAAGATCCCATAATAGAGAAAAACATTTTCCGAAGTGTGGAAAATGTTAATCTCTCAACCGTTATCGCTTATAAGCAGGATGGTGTCAGACACCACTTCCTCGACGAATATTGATTATTATTTTATGTTTTCACGCCAGGTTGCAGGCTTAAACTCATTAATGATCGGAAGTAATCTCTGATCCACATCTATCTTAAGAACTGAATTGAAGTTGTTGGTTGCGATCATCTGTCCTGCAAAGCCAACGATTACAACGATCTCCTGATCATTCCAGAATTTTCTTACTCTTTCAAAGAGCTCATCTGATACAGCTGTAGGATTCTTAACAATCTGCTGTCCGAGTTCTGCAAGCACCTGCTCCTTCTCATCATACTGAAGATTTGCAGGATCAAGTCCAAGACCCTTTACATCACTGATGAAGAACAGTGAGCATAACTGGCATGAATTTGTTGTTGAGATCGAATGCGCATAAAGCACTGCATCCTTCTCACCGATAACTTCTACCAGACGATTCCATGATGTATACCATGCGATAAATGCGTCATACGTTGCTGCATCATTCAGAAGACCTCTCTTCATATTTGTTACGGCATTTCTGCCTGCGAGTTCTTCATATCTTTCTCTCTCTGCTCCGCTTGTTTCTTCAAGCTCTAATAATTTTACTCTTGCCATTTTGGTGTCTCCTTTTCAAATGATTTGGTAATTTTTCCTCTTTCGAAATGTATGATAATCCCTTTCGGGAGTTCTGTCTAATTCCTAATTACTATAGTCATCTATAGTCATTTCTTATAGCATTTAAAACAGTCCCTTACTGATATATCTGTCTCCCCTGTCCGGAAAGATAACTACTATATTTCCGCTCTCGATCTCCTCTGCAAGTTTAAGCGCAGCATGAAGAGCAGCTCCGGAAGACGAACCTGCCAGGATACCCTCATGCAGAGCAAGTTCACGGGACGCTTTAAATGCATCGCCGTCCGAAATCTTTATAACCTTATCAATGAGACTCACATCCATTGTATCGGCAATGAAATCATTTCCAATCCCTTCTATATCGTAATCGGCATGCTCGCCGCCACCGATTATGGAACCATAAGGATCTGCCAGAACGCCTTTTATATCGGGGTTCTGTTCCTTCAGATATCTGACCACTCCGGAAAAAGTTCCGCCGCTCCCGGCGCCTGCAACAAGATAGTCTACTTTTCCGTCCAGCTGCTTATATATTTCGGGACCTGTAGTCTCGTAATGAGAAAGCGGATTGGCAGGATTCTGAAACTGCTTGAGGGATATAGCACCCGGAGTTGCCGCGATAATCTCGTCGGCCTTTCTGTCAGCTCCAAGCATACCATCAGCTCTGGGAGTATGAACTATCTCGGCACCCAGTGCCTGCATGACCTTCTGCTTTTCAATCGAAAACTTCTCGGGCACAGCAAAGATTATCCTGTAGCCCTTGTTAAGTGCTGCAACCGCTATTCCTATTCCTGTATTACCGGCAGTCGCATCCACTATCGTTCCGCCGGGTTTAAGGATGCCTCTTTCCTCGGCATCTTTTATCATATATTGTCCCACTCTGTCCTTTACGCTTCCTGCGGGATTCATAAGTTCAAGCTTTGCATATAGATTCACTCCGGGCTTTACGCCCATATGTGTGATCTTAAGGATCGGTGTGTTTCCTATCATATCCTGAATACTGTTATATACGTTTTCCATGGTGTTCCCTTTCTTCCTACGAATAATAATTCTTTATCTTGATGCAAGTATTGTCTGTTCAAGGTCTTCGATCAGATCATCTACATCTTCTATACCGACCGAAAGTCTGATCAGCTCGTCTGTGATCCCGACCTCATCTCTTATTTCCTTCGGAATTGCCGCATGTGTCATGGATGCCGGATGGCAGAGAAGGGACTCCACTCCACCGAGACTTTCAGCCAGTGTCACAAGCTTTGTGCTTTTGAAAAATGTCTTGTAATCATATTCTTTCTTTAAAGTAAATGAGATCATCGCTCCGGGACCGTCGGCCTGTTTTTTCTGAGTCTCATAGCCGGGATCTGATTTAAGTCCGGGATAATATACCTTATCCACATAGCCGCTTCCTACAAGCCACTCTGCAATCTTCTCTGCATTCGCAACATGCCTGTCCATTCTTACACCAAGTGTCTTGATTCCTCTTATCATAAGATAGCTGTCCCAGGGACCGAGGATACCGCCGATCGCATTCTGAAGATAATAGAGTCTGTCAGCGAGAGCCTTATCATTTACAACCACGAAGCCGGAAACCACATCGCTATGCCCTCCGAGATATTTTGTTCCACTATGGATAACGATATCCGCACCGAGCTCTATAGGTCTTTGGAGATATGGTGTCATAAAAGTATTATCGACGATCAGAAGTCGTCCGCTTTCTTTAGCAACCTTCGATACTGCTTCGATATCCGTAACAGTAAGCAGTGGATTAGCGGGACTCTCCACATAGATTGCTTTAACGTCATCATCCAACGCAGCTCTTACTGCATCAAGATCAGATGTATCGACTATCTTATATGTGATATTGAAGTTACTGAATACATTATCCAGAATCCTGAAGGTACCACCGTAGATATTGTCGGATACTATCAGCTTGTCACCCGATTTAAAAAGCGAGAGCACCGTATTTATCGCTGCAAGTCCGGATGCAAACGCAAGACCATATTCTCCTTTTTCGAGATCAGCTACCAGTTTCTCAAGTGCTGCTCTTGTGGGATTTCCTGTTCTTGAATATTCCCATCCTCCTCTGGTCTGTCCGAGACCGTCCTGCTTATAGGTCGAGGTCTGGTATACCGGTACATTTACAGCGCCTGTGGTCTCGTCTCCGTCGATACCACCATGAATTAATAATGAATTGATTGAATAAGACATTTTCTTCTCCTCCTTAGAAAAATGTGACAAACAGATCAGATTTGTTTGTCACATAAAAAAACGGAACAAACGACAAAGCTTGTTCCGCTGATCATACTTTTAGACAAAGATACAGATTTTCAGACAATCGAAACAAAGCTGTTAATTGTTATCTAATACAACAACAGCTACAGCAGTTTCTTCTAAAAATCTGAACTGATCCTTTCATTTTTGTCTCCTTTATATTTACCTACTATTTTGGTAGGTATTTCACATCGAATAGAATAGCACCTGACAGATTAACTGTCAAGCGCTTTTCAAAAAAACATTTATAAAGCATTTTCAAGGACTTCTATAAACTTCTTTTCATCCAGAGGAACATAGTGACCAACCGGGCCATTTCTCGTAGCCCTTGCAGCCATTACTTCAAAGTCCTTATCACTTATACCAAGGTCCCTCAGGCTGGTAGCCACTCCCAGCTCGACAAAGAATTCTTTAAGCTTATCGGAAAGTATAAGTGCTCTCTCTTCTTCTGTGTGATCATAGGAATCCACTCCGAAGACTCTCGTTGCCAGAAGTGCAGGCCTCCAGGGCTTAATCTTAGCGATATACTTTGTCCATGCCACAAAGACAACTGCCATTCCCTCGCCGTGAGTGATACCATACTCTGCCGAAAGCTCATGTTCTATCCTGTGTGAGCCCCAGTCAGCGATCCGTCCCGCATCCAGGAAGTTATTATGAGCAACACTTGCCAGCCACTGGATCTCAGCCTTGGCATTTATATAATCCTCACTGGCTTTCAGTTCTTCCACTGAATGTTCATTCAGAAGCCTTATTATCCGTCGACCATTAAGAAGGAGTGCTTTTATCGCTCCTTCAATCAGGTAATCCGTCGTATCGGAATTCTTCACATCCGAGAAATACCTTTCAAGCAGATGCGCCAGCACATCTGCAATTCCAACAGCGGTCTGGTATTTTGGAAGTCCGGCTGTATATAGGGGATTCATTATGGCAAATCTGGGGATGATCCTGTCATCCTCAAAACCCAGCTTCCACTCACCGCTTGAAAGGATCGCGGCATTTGAAGTTTCTGACCCGCTCGAGGCTGTTGTGGAGATAACTCCGATTGGAAGTACCTTTTCGGGCACAATTCCTTTCTCGAAGAAATCCCACACATCGCCTTCATAAGGGACACCTATGGCGACCGCCTTTGCGGTATCTATGGCACTACCGCCTCCGACCGCCAGGATGAAATCTATCTTCTCTCTCTTTCCCTGCTCAACCAGCTGCCTGGCGAGCTGAATCGTCGGATTCGGAACTACATTTCCGTTCTCCAACAGTTTAATGCCGAGTTCTTCGGCAGCCTCCTTTATTACCCGGTATATACCCAGATCCTTAATGAAGTCACCGCTATATACCAGGAGAAGAGACTTTACGCCTTCTTTTTCCAGGAGGGCTTTTAATTTATTCTCACTTCCGACTCCGAAAATGATCTTCGCCGGGTTATAATACTCAAAACTTATCACGTCATTTACCTGTATATATCTTAGTATAAAGGAACAACTGCTCCATCATAGGTTGCTTTGATATAATCACTTATAGCCTTGCTCTGAAGTACTGAAACAAGTGCCTTGAGAGCCTCATCATTCTGCTTATCAGCTGATGTAGCTACAATGTTTCCATAGGTCTGAGCTGCAAGTCCGTCATTTGCTTCTACTGCAAGTGCATCCTTAACACTGAGACCGCCTTCTATAGCATAGTTACCGTTGATGACTGCAACATCTACATCAGGAAGAGCATTAACAAGCTGCTCCGGTGCAAGCTCCTTGAACTGGATATTCTTAGGATTATCTACGATATCAGCTACTGTTGCTTCGATTCCGGCGTCATCCTTAAGTGTGAGGATGCCCTCCTGTGCAAGTAAGAGAAGTGCTCTTGCTTCATTTGTTACGTTATTGGGAACTGCAACTGTTGCACCATCCGGAAGTTCACTCAGATCTGAAACTCTTCCTGCATATACACCGAAAGGCTCATAATGAACTGCGCCGATAGATACAAGATCCGAACCGTTCTCTTCATTGAATTGCTCAAGATAAGGAACATGCTGGAAATAATTGGCATCGAGACTTCCTTCGATAACTCCTGTGTTAGGTGTGATAGCATCTTCAAGCTGTACTATCTCAAGTGTGATGCCCTGCTCTGCAAGGATCGGTTTTGCCTGCTCAAGTACTTCGGAGTGTGGGGTGATATTTGCTCCGACCTTGATGGTTACGGGATCTCCTGTGTAAACAAATTCTGCATCACTTGATGAGCTTTCGTTTACGCTTGTAAGCTGATCATTTTCATTTACTTCAGAAGCGATGTCCTCACTCGCTGCTTCTTCACTCTTTGCTTCCTCTGTTACTGCTTCGGCTGTAGTGGGTTCAGCCTTACTTGAATCAGATGATCCGCATCCTATAACTCCAAGTGCTAATACTATTGATACTCCTAATGCTACTATTTTCTTTCTCATTTCTTTTTCCTCCTATCGCCTACCTTTTTGGTAGGTTTTTATCTTATGCGACTACTATAATACTTCTTTTCGTTAAAAGCAAATCTTTGAATTCTATACTTGGTTATAGGAAAAATGAATACACTCCGGAGCCCGGACAAAACAAAAAAAACGCCCGACTTAAAGCCGGGCGAAATTTCTATACGATATTCTTTATTCCTTCGCAGATTCTTCTTGCGACGGTGGGATTATTCATCGTATATAGATGAATTCCGGGGATATCGCTTACCAGGAGGTCTATTATCTGGCTCAGTGCGTAGGACATTCCCGCGTCGAAAAGAGCCTCTTTGTTATTCTCATATCTGTTGATTATTCTCTGGAATCTCTCGGGGAAGGAAGCATTACAGAGGCTTACCATCCTCTTGATCTGTGCTGCATTTATTACGGGCATTACTCCCGGAACTATGGGCACATCTATATCTGCAAGCTTACAGTCCTCGCAGAATCTAAAGAACATATCATTATCGAAGAAAAGCTGGCTGAGAAGTGTTGAAGCTCCCGCATCAACCTTTTTCTTAAGCTGCTTTATCTCCTTTATCCTGTTCTCCGACTCGGGATGAAGCTCGGGATAGCAGGCTCCCAGAAAATCAAAATCATAATTCGGCTTAAGGTATTCTATAAGATCCGAAGCATGCAGGAATACATTCTTCTCCTGGGCCTTCGGGGTTCTGTCACCTCTTAAGGCCAGGATATTCTCAATGCCCTCACTCTGCATCTCTCTTGCAAAGCTGTCGATCTCATCCTTATCATAATGAAGGCAGGTGAGATGAACCACCGGCTCTACATGATATTTATCCTTTATCTTCTTTGCAAGCTTTATGGTCCTGTTACGGTTCACACTTCCGCCTGCACCGAAGGTAACGCTGATAAAATCAGGCTTAAGCTCACAGAGTATCTCCAGTGTCTCATCGATATTCTCCAGCTCGGTATCCTTCTTCGGCGGGAATATCTCAAAGGAGAGAGTTCTGTTTTTGGTTTTGTACATATCACTTACTTTCAAAATCTTTTACCTCATAAAACTTCTATACCGGGGTATTACGTATAATCTTCGCAGCCTCCACAAGATTGATGAGACTTGCCTTTGTCTCAACGTCTCCTCTTGTCTTAAGACCGCAGTCGGGATTAACCCAGAGCTTACTGTCTTCAATCTTATCACGCATCTTTGTTAGAGCAGTCACAATCTCATCCACAGAGGGAACTCTCGGGCTGTGAATATCATAGACACCGGGACCTACTTCTGTCTTGAAGTTATTTTCCTTCAAAGAATCAAGGATCTGAAGGTCCGAACGTGAAGCCTCAAAGGTGATGACATCCGCATCCATCGCATCGATCGCGGGAATGATATCCGTGAACTCACTGTAGCACATATGTGTATGGATCTGGGTCTCGGGCTTAACACCGCTGTGTACGAGACGGAATGCCGGGATTGCCCAGTCAAGATACTCACTGTACCAGTCAGACTTTCTTAAAGGCAGCTTCTCGCGAAGCGCTGCCTCATCTATCTGAATGATATCGATCCCGTTTGCTTCAAGATCCAGCACCTCATCACGGATGGCAAGCGCGATCTGCAGCGTACTTTCTTTTATGGAAATGTCTTCCCTCGGGAATGACCAGTTAAGTATGGTCACCGGACCGGTAAGCATTCCCTTTACGGGCTTATCGGTGCAGCTCTTTGCATACTTTGACCACTCTACAGTGATCGGCTCCTTACGGGATACATCGCCCCAGATGATAGGCGGCTTAACGCATCTTGTACCGTAGGACTGAACCCAGGCTTTCTCGGTAAATACATATCCCGAAAGATGCTCTCCGAAATATTCAACCATGTCATTACGCTCGAACTCGCCGTGTACAATGACATCAAGTCCTATCTCTTCCTGAAGAGCTATGCATTCTTTGATCTTATTCTTATTGAAGCTTATATATTCGTCCCTTGTGATCTCGCCCTTTCTGAAAAGCTGTCTGTTCTTTCTTACATCGGCGGTCTGAGGGAACGAACCAATTGTTGTTGTAGGGAAAAGCGGTAATCCGAGTCTTGCTTTCTGAAGCTTTTCTCTTTCATTAAACTCCGGAAGTCTAGTATAATCTGAATCGCTGATATTTGCAACTCTGTTAAGGACCGCATCGTCCCTGCTGTTTACTCTTCCGGTAAAGAGTGCCTGGTTCTTCTTAAATGTATCGATTGCGGCGACATTTGACTTATCAGCATAATCGGAAAGCTTTGAAAGCTCAGATAGCTCAACGAGCTTTTCCTCTGCAAATGCAAAATGCTTTGTATAATCCTCTGAAAGCTTTGTCTCGCTCTCAAGAGTGTAAGGAACAAGAAGAAGTGAGCAGGATGTGCCGACAACTACATTTGAAGAGCCGTCCTCATTAGCAGGAACTATACCCTTGATCTCCTTCAGAAGATCCAGAGTCTTTGCATAATTATTCTTCCAGATATTTTTGCCGTTTACTACTCCCGCAAAGAGAAGCTTATCCTTCGGGAAGCCCTTGGTCTTAAGAAGCTCGAGTGTCTTTCTTCCTTCGATAAAGTCAAGTCCGATTCCGTCAAAGCTAAGTGCCGTAACCTCATCATATACATCCCTGATATCTCCGAAGTAGGTCTGAAGAAGGATCTTTACGTTACCCTTATCTCCAAGGATTGCTTCGTAGATCTTTTTAAAGAGTGAAAGGTTCTTCTCATCGATATCTCTTACAAGATACGGTTCCTCGAACTGTATCCACTCTGCTCCGGCTTCGCCAAGTGCACTGATGAGCTTTATATATTCAGCAGTAAGTTTTTCGCTGAAATCTTCAGCCTTCTTTGCTCCCGTATATTTGGCAAGCTTTAAGAATGTAAAGGGGCCGATAAGGGATGTCTTAGTCTCGATTCCAAGCTCCTTAGCTTCCTTATATTCTTTTATGGGCTTATCACCCACAAGCTTTATCTCGGTATCATCATCTATCTCGGGAACAAGATAATGGTAGTTTGTGTTGAACCACTTCTTAAGTGCAAGAGCCTTTACATTTCCCTCTTCACCCTGATAGCCTCTGGCAAGAGCGAAATATGTTCCAAGCTCGCTTAAGCCAAGCTCCTTATATCTTGCCGGTACTACATTAAAGAGAAATGCGGTATCCAGAACATTATCATAAAATGAGAAATCATTTGATGAGATGAAGCTGATTCCTGCCTCCTTCTGTTTCTGAAGACCGTAGGTCCTGAGCTCCTTAGCTACTCCTTCAAGAACAGTCTCGTTTATCTCATTTTTAAAGTATCTTTCAGAAGCAAACTTAAGCTCTCTGTTTTTTCCTATTCTCGGAAATCCTATCACTGATGTTTTCATATCCGTAACTTCCTTTCATCTTTTTTTACGAGTATAAGCCCATCCTTATGATAGGTAAAATATTTAAAATGTTTAACTTTTCATAGATTTAATCTATGGTTTATGATATATTATAGCCACTATCTATTATTTGTTATAAGGAGCAATTATAACCATGACATTAAAACAGCTTAGATATGCAGTAACTGTTGCCGATACGGGAAATATCACCGAAGCCGCCAAAACTCTCTATATTGCCCAGCCCAGCCTGACCTCCGCCATCCAGGAGCTGGAGAAGGAATACGGTGTTATCATATTCAAAAGAAGCAAGAAGGGTATCGAAGTAACTCCGGAGGGTGAGGAATTCTTAGGCTATGCAAGGCAGGTCCTCGAGCAGACGGATCTTATCGATGAAAGATATGCCGGTACCAACAGGGGAAAGCTTCGCTTCTGTGTATCCTCGCAGCACTACTCCTTTGTCGTGGAGGCCTTTGTAGAGCTTCTTAAGGAATATGGCGGTGATAAATATGAATTCCATATGAGAGAAACCCAGACCTATAACATAATCGATGACGTATCGCACCTGAGGAGTGAGATTGGGATCATCTATATAAACCGTTTTAATGAGACAGTAATAAAAAAGACTTTGCGCGATAACGGACTCATTTTCGAGCCGCTCTTTCGCGCAAAGCCTCATGTTTTTGTTGGCAAAGATTCACCGCTTGCCGGATTTAAGCAGATCACGCTCGATGACCTGAAGCCTTTTCCAAGGCTTTCATATGAACAGGGCAGCCACAACTCCTTCTATTTCTCAGAGGAGATCATGAGCACCATGGACTGTGACAAGGAGCTGCTTGTACGTGACAGGGCTACCCTTTTTAATCTGCTTATCGGCATGAACGGTTACACCATCTGCAGTGGTGTCATCAGCGAGGAACTTAATGGACCGAATATTGTCGCAAGACCTCTTCTGGTAGATGACTATATGGAAATCGGGTACATATTACCATCAGCCATCCACCCATCCGGCCTAACTAATGAATATATCGAAATTCTCAGGAGGTTGTCTCCCCGCTGATCAAATGGCATTTTTGTTTATGGTTTATCTATCTGATTGCATCAAAACCTTTTTCAAGGTCGGCAATGATATCGTCTATATGCTCTGTTCCGATTGAGAGACGGATCGTATTAGGCTTGATGCCCTGATCCAGAAGCTCAGCTTCGGAGAGCTGTGAATGTGTTGTGGAAGCCGGATGGATAACAAGACTCTTAACATCTGCAACGTTTGCAAGAAGTGAGAATATTTTAAGGTTATCGATGAACTTCCATGCTTCTTCCTGGCCGCCCTTAATCTCAAATGTGAAGATCGATCCGCCGCCGTTAGGGAAATATTTCTTATAAAGATCATACTGAGGATGATCCGGAAGTGAAGGATGGTTTACCTTCTCAACCAGTGGATGATTTGCAAGGTACTCAACTACCTTCTTTGTATTCTCTGCATGTCTCTCGAGTCTGAGTGAAAGTGTCTCAGTACCCTGAAGCAGAAGGAATGCGCTGAACGGAGCAAGTGTTGCACCTGTATCTCTTAAGAGTATTGCTCTTATATATGTAACAAATGCAGCCGGTCCTACTACATCATAGAAGGATACTCCATGATAGCTCGGATTCGGAGATGCGATCTGAGGATACTTTCCTCCTGCACTCCAGTCGAACTTACCTGATTCGATAATTACACCGCCGAGTGTTGTTCCGTGTCCGCCGATGAACTTGGTAGCTGAATGAACTACGATATCTGCGCCATGCTCAAAAGGTCTGATAAGATAAGGTGTACCGAATGTATTATCGATCACAAGCGGGATACCATGCTTATGAGCTATCTCTGAAAGAGCTTCGATATCGGGGATGTCGCTGTTGGGGTTGCCGAGTGTCTCAAGATAAAGTGCTCTGGTATTTTCCTGTATAGCAGCTTCTACCTCGCTGTGATTATGGATATCCACAAATGTAGTGGTTATTCCGTACTGAGGAAGTGTGTGTGAAAGGAGGTTATAGCTTCCACCGTAGATAGTCTTCTGTGAAACTATGTGACCACCGTTAGCTGCAAGAGCCTCTATCGTATATGTGATAGCTGCTGCTCCTGATGCAAGAGCAAGTGCTGCGCTTCCGCCTTCAAGTGCTGCAAGTCTTCTCTCAAGAACATCCTGTGTGGTGTTCGTAAGTCTTCCGTATATGTTTCCTGCATCTGCAAGTCCGAAACGGTCTGCAGCATGCTTGCTGTTATGGAATACATAGGAAGTTGTCTGATAAATGGGAACTGCCCTCGAATCTGTTGTGGGGTCTGCCTGTTCCTGTCCAAAGTGTACCTGTAAGGTTTCAAATTTATAATCGCTCATGATTTTGTTCTCCTCTCTTTTTGATCATTTGTTTAACCTTTGTTGAGAAGATAATAAACCATGAGCGATTATATGTCTAATCCCTAATAATTATACTCTGTTATAGGTTTTGCCTATTACTCCGAAAGTTTGGCATGTCCGAGCATCGAAGGGTTCATATAACATGTTCCCGTATCATCTGCCCAGCTTAATGTTCCGGTTCTGGAGCCTGCCGATGAAGCATCATTTACCTGAAGCTCAAGACTGATCTCGGTTCCGTCAGCCGGAGTGATATCTGTCCACTTAAATGCAGCCTCAACCATATAGCCTCCGTCAGTGATCACTACTGCAGCCTGCATATTCTCTTCAAGACATTTCTCACCATTGAAGCTGTGCTTATCATTGAAGCTTACTCTGTACTGCTTATCATCTGCATCATAAGAGCCGCTCCTTGCATTATTCTCATCGATGAATACTTCGATTGAATCCTGCTCCCACTCATTTTCGCTGTCATCATTCAGAGTGGCGTCCTTGACATCCATAAGCACATAGAGATATTCCTCATCCCACATGAGTTTTGCCGTACAAGTAGCGTCTGACTTCTGGACGATTATATCAAGAGGTATCTCTTCCCTGTCATTCCATGCGTCTTCAACAGAACCATCGATAGTGGCTGTACCCTTCGTGATCGTGATCTCAGGTCTCTTAACCTCAAGAATCGAAGCATCCACCGTGGTAGGATCAAGGATTGCCCAGAAACATGGCTTAGCCTTATAATCTCCGTCAAAGAGAAGCGGGCACTGAAGGATCGTACCTGAAGCTCCGCCGCCTACATTACTCTGTGACTGAAGCCATGAATAGGTATCGATAACACCCCAGACGGTGATACCTGATACATTGATGCCGTCTTCGTTCTTAAGTCTCTTGAAGAGCTCATATATCGAACTGTAATATGCTGCCTGTCTTGCATATTCGGCGGGAAGCGCATCCTTTGTTCCGTCAAACAGTGCGCTGACCTTAACGTCAAGCTCTGTGAGCATAACCTTGTCTACAACCTCGGCATAAGCTCTTGCTGCTGTCTCGATCTGATCGACTGACGGTGCATTTACGGTATAGTGCCCCTGCATTCCGAAGCCGTCGATCCTGGTTCCGTCTGCAGCCTTGACCGCATTTATAAGCTCAATGATGCCCTGTGATTTCTTGGCATCACATTCATTGTAATCATTATAATAGAGCTCGAGGTCGGCGGGTGCATACTTATTGGCATACTTAAATGCATTGATTATGAATTCATTACTTCCGTATACCTTCCACCAGCTGGACTTGCTTCCGTGGGTTGAATCGGAAAGCTGGTCATTTCCCGGCTCTGTATCCGTCCTGTAGGATCCGGTGTTGTCGCTTATAGCTTCATTTACAACATCCCAGCCATAGAACATTCCCTGATACTTACTTCCTTCGCCTGTATAATACTCAAGAAGAGTCTTTATATACCACTCCTGGCGCTTATCCATCTCTTCCTTGGACACATAGTCCTTGGACTTATCATAATCCTTATGGAAGAACCACTCCGGAGCCTGTGAATGCCATACGAGAACGTGGCCTCTTATCTTTATGAACTTACTCGGATGAGCATCATTCCACTCCTTGATCTTATCAAGGACTCCGTCTGCTCTTGAATGATCAAGAGTCGGGACCATGATCTTCTCGCCGTTAAGCTCTTCCTCATGAATGCTTCCCGATGGCGGGGCGTCATTGTTATAGCCGAACATCGCATCCATCTTGAGCTCATTTTCAAGAGTAACCGCATTAAAATGTTTCTTTATCAGATTCAGAACATAGCCGTCATAGAATTCATTCATACCGAAGCATGTTCCGCAGATAGCGTCCTCTCCGAGTCCGTCAGCTGATGCCATGACAGATCTTAATTCCGGGATGTCATTTTCAATTCCCGCAAAATCTTCGATCGGTTCTTCGGAAGTTTCCTCAGTCGCCTCTGTAACTGCCTCTGTAACTTCTTCCTTCACATCGTTTTCGCTACCGGTACTTCCGGTTCCGCAGCCGCACATACTCACCATCATTGCAGCAGCAAGTGATGCACAGATAATGGTCTTAATCTTCTTTGACATTTTGTCCTCCGTTTATCTTCCTTTTTTCTTCTTTTTCTTTTCTTTATACATTTCTTCATCCGCTATACGGATGTAGCCTTCTGCTATCTCTTTTAAATCTCTTTCGTCACCTTCTTCCGGAATAGTGATACAGGTACCGACACTTACGGTCAGCGGATATTCCTTCTTGTCCTTAGAAGTTTTTTCTTCAATATACTTTCTTACAGACTTGATATATTTATCCGCTTTTTCGCGGGAATAATCAGTTGCGATGACTACGAACTCATCTCCGCCGGTCCTCATGCATATCTCATCATATTTTACGGATTTGGTCAGAGCCTCCGAAATGGTACACAGACTGTAATCGCCTTCATTATGGCCATAGGTATCATTTACCAGTTTCAGATCATCCATATCTATTACGAGTACCGCAAGATCGGTCTGATCCCAGAGACTTCTTTTATAATAATCCTTGAAAAATAAATCATAGCCGCGTCTGTTATAAAGCCCCGTCAGCATATCCCTGTTATAAAGATCCTCAAGTCTGTCAACAGTTTCATTCAGCTTCTGTCTTATCCTCCAGTTCTCGAGCATGGCGCCGAGATTAACCAGCCAGGATTTCATGATCAGCTGGTTATAGGATCTTAAGTTGGGTGATACGATTATATATCCCATGTAATATTGAAGATGATGTACCGCAAATATGTAGTAGGGGTTCGGGTCGTTTAGAAGTTCATCCGGAAGGAGCTGCTTTCTCCTGAAGGTTACCTTCTTAACCTCTCCCTCTTTTCTGAAGCCCGCGACGACCGTCATCTCTTCATCTTCCATATTGCTCAAGTCATTAACGACTCTCTGCTTATCCCAATCGGGAGCAAGGCATAGGAAGAAATCTTTAAAACCGGTATCCACCTGGGCATTCTTGCCTATCTCGTCAAATGCCTCCTCCAGCGTACTGCTGTTCGAGAGGCTTAGGATCATATTCGTAGTTGACTGGGCTAGATATTCCATCTTATCCATCTTCTCACTGTAGGAATAACGGATCTCGTTACTGTCATCCAGATCGAGAGATTTGCAGCCGCAGGACTGATTCAGTATCAGTTCTCCTTCGGCAGTCACCTTTTCGCCTATCTCTTCATTATTCCATATCTTTGTCAGCAGCTTCAGACTGAGAGCGGCCTTTTCATGGAAAGGCTGTCTCGAGGTCGTGATAGTGGGACGTCCCTCACTTGCCGCAGCAATTCCGTCATAACCCGTAACGATTATGTCCGCAGGAACCCTGATGCCCTTTTCCTTGCAGGCATCCACAACACCTATCGCCATGTAATCATTTGCGCAGATGATGGCATCGGGATATTTGGTTCCCCTCTCTGCACATTTTTTAAGTATATACTCCAGTGCAGGCTTTCCCGTATCCTTCCAGAGAGTTCCGAAATATATCCTCTCGTTATCGCAGGGAAGTCCGTACCTTTGAAGCGTAAGCTTGAAGGCATTTATCCTGTCATAAGTAAAATCACTGATCTTACGTCCCGCAACATGATAGATATCCTTACATCCATGCTCGGTTATGACATGCTCTACTACACTGCTGAAGGATCTGTCCTCCACATTTTCAAGATTGTAATAGGTCTTGCAGTCGTTGCTTCCTATATTCATTATCGGGATCGTGACATTTTCAAGAAGCCTGTTAAGCCTGTTCTTATATTCCACCGAAAATGAATCGGACAGGATAACGATCCCGTCAAAATCATTAAGATCGGTAAGCAGGAATGAGACGAGATCACCCTCGTCATACTTTACATACTTATCATAAAACTCGCTGCTGAAGCCGTCGCTGAAGCTGGTAAGAAATATCAGCTTTATATCCAGTTCCCTGGCAGCGTCGATCAGTCCCTCCTGCTGTTCATAGATCATGGACCCATATATATTTGATACTAAAACCGCCACTTTTTTTCTCATAATAATCACGCTTTAATTATTCTATCTCTTTACTCTGGCTCCCCTGTTATTGATCACTGCCTCAACTTCTTCGACCGAGGCCATCGATGTATCTCCCGGAGTAGTCATAACCAGCGCTCCGTGAGCTGTTCCGTATTCAAGAGCCTCCTGAGGCTCCATTCCCTTCATTATCGCATATATGAATCCTGCCGCAAATGAGTCGCCTATACCTACTCTGTCGAGCACTTCCAGATCCTTATATTCATGAGATCTAAGAACCCCCGAATCGGTGCGGCAGATCGCCATCCAGTCATTTACCGATGCGGTCTTTACCGTATGAAGCATATTTGCGATAAGCTTAAGATTCGGATAATCGGCTGCCACCTGATCCAGCATCTTCTTAAAGCTTTCCGGATCAAGGTTTGTAAGACCTTCATCAATGCCCTCCGGCTCATAGCCGAGACATGCCGTAAAGTCTTCCTCGCTTCCGATGACCACATCCACATATTTTACTATCTCTTTATTTATCTCTCTTGCCTTTTCGAGTCCGCCGTTTATGTCCCAGAGAGAAGCTCTGTAATTCAGATCATATGAAACCACAGTGCCATACTTCTTTGCAGTCTTAACAGCTTCGAGAAGAGTCTTTGCGGAGGTTTCCGAAAGTGCCCCATATATGCCTCCGGTATGAAGCCATCTTACTCCAAGATCACCGAAGATATATTTGAAATCGAAATCTTCTGAAGTCGCCTTTGATATCGCGGTTCCCGCTCTGTCCGAGCAGCTCATGGCGCCTCTTATTCCAAAACCTCTTTCCGTAAAATTAAGACCGTTCCTTGCCGTCTTTCCGATGGCATCCGTCTTCATCTTATATATAAGCTCAGTCGATACTCCGCCCTGCTCGATCAGATCAAAAAGAAGCTTTCCGATCTCATTATCGGCTATAGCGGTTATTACGGCTGTATTCATTCCGAAGCCTTTATGAAGGGCTCTCGCAACATTATATTCGCCGCCGCCCTCCCAGACCTTAAAGCTTCTGGCTGTGCGGATCCTTCCTTCGCCCGGATCGAATCTCAGCATTACCTCTCCGAGGCTTACCATATCAAATTTGCATTCACTTTCAGGTCTGATATTTATATCCATAAACCTTGTCCTCTGTTATCCTCTTATGGTCTTGACTATGCCGGCAGCTTCGGCTACCAGCTTTTCTATCTCATCGAAACGGCCTTCACTGATAAGGTCTTTCTTTACCATCCAGCTTCCGCCACAGGCGATTATCTTATCATACTTAAGATATTCCGATACATTTTCGGGATTGATGCCGCCGGTCGGCATGAAAGTAAGATTCGTATAAGCTGCCGCAACGGCCTTTATCATATTTATGCCGCCCGAAGGCTCTGCCGGGAAAAACTTTACGGTGTCATAGCCAAGAGTCATAGCCTGCTCCATCTCGCCCGGAGTCTGGGTTCCCGGAATGAAAAGATAGCCCTTCTCTTTGGCATATCTCACCGTTTCGGGATTGAAGCCCGGGCTTACCATGAAGCTTGCGCCCGACTCAGCAGCCTTATCCATCTGCTCCGGAGTAAGGACCGTACCCGCTCCCACAAGAAGCTCGGGATACTTTGACATTCTCCTTATCGCTTCCGGTGCAGCCTCTGTCCTGAAGGTAACCTCGGCACATGGGATCCCGCCCCTGATGAGTGCTTCGGCGAGAGGCTCGGCCGACTCAGCATCCTCGATCACGATCACGGGGATTATCCCCGCCCTTTGTAGTTTATCTCTTAACTCAGCTATATTCATATACTCAATCCAAAATACTCTTCTGCGTTGTAGTAGCAGATATCCTCTATCATCTTACCCAGGTATGCCATGTCGCGGGGATACTGTCCCTTCTCCACGATCTCTCCTACCTTGTTGCAGAGGATCCTGCGGAAGTATTCATGTCTCGGGAAGGAAAGAAAGCTTCTCGAATCAGTCAGCATTCCGATAAAACCGGAAAGAAGTCCGGTATCGGAAAGCACCTGAAGCTGCTCCTCCATTCCGTGAAGGTGATCATTAAACCACCATGCGCTTCCGAGCTGAACCTTACTCTTTATACCCTCTTCATTTCCCTGGAAGCAGCCTGCCATAGTTGCAAGCATCACCGCATCTTTCGGATTCAGATAATAAAGTATAGTCTTCGGAAGCTTTTCTTCCTTATCCATTTCATTAAGGAGTGCCCCGAGCTGCGGGGCATAGTTTATATCATTTACCGAATCGTAGCCTGTATCGGCCCCGACTCTTTCAAACATCCTTGAACTGTTGTTTCTTATAGCTCCGATATGAAGCTGCATTGCAAGGCCGTACTTTGCATACATCTTTCCGAGTTCTGTCAGGATATATCCGCGGAACATCGAAGCCTCATCCAAAGTAACCTGTTCACCCTTAAGCTTTGCAGCAAGGATCCTGTCAGCATCGGCCTTTCGGCAAGGCCTGAAGAAATCATTTTCAAGGCTGTGATCCGAAACTCTGCAGCCGTTTTCAATAAAGAAAAGAAGCCTTTCTTTAAGCGCCGAAATCAAATCCTCGGAATCACCTATATCAATACCCGAAACCTCTCCGAGTTTTGCGATATAATCCTTAAAAGAAGCCTTTTCGATATCCAGGACATTTCCCGGCCTGAAGGAAGGAAAAACGCTGATATCTTTTATTTCCTCTCGGATCTTTTTATGCCATTTAAGATCATCCACCGGATCATCGGTAGTGCAGAGCACCTTTACATTTTGCGCTCTAAGAAGCCCTAGCGCAGAAAATTCAGATCTCTTCAGCTTCTCATTACACTTTTCCCAGATTGATGGTGCCGAAGCCTTATCCAGCGTCTCGTCTATATCAAAATATCTTTTAAGCTCAAGATGCGTCCAGTGATAGATCGGATTGCCGATCGAAGCCTGCACCGTATCTGCATAAGCAAGAAACTTTTCATAGGGATCGGCGTCGCCGGTGATCAATTTTTCCGAATAGCCGCGGGCTCTCATAGCTCTCCACTTATAGTGGTCGCCGCCGAGCCAGACCTCGGTCATATTCAAGTAAGTCTTATCCTCCGCTATCTCGCGCGGGCTCAGGTGATTATGATAATCGATTATGGGCAGCTTCTCGGCATGCTCATGATAAAGCTCACGCGCCGCATCGTTATAGAGCATAAAGTCATCTGTTATGAACATCTTTACTCCTGATCACATTTAAAGACCATTTCTTCTTTATCTTCAATTGAAAATGGCTTCCAGCCGGCCATTTCCTTACCGTCATCGTCCACGCCGTTAGGATCATGTGCCTTAACAAAGTCGGCAAAGTAATTCGCCATCTTTCTTGCAAGATCATAATGTCTTCCCCTGAACGGTCTCCAGCACTTGCTGATCGTCTCGAACCAGAACCATAGATCTACTGAATGGAAGGTTCCCGGATTATCTTCACCCGGAATATCGGGATCGAAGCAGTAAACATAGAACTTTTTATCTTTTCCGGCCGCCTTTGCATTTTCCAGAGCAGCTGTTACTGCATTGGTAACACTCTTCTTAACTATATTTACACCGCCGAAGGTAAACTCATCGCTTGTATATCCTGTGATAACCGGAACATCAGGATATTTTCCTTCCTTTACTCTCGTAAGAGGATTCCCAAGATAATTAACTCCGTCTATTATAGGGAACATTTTCTTTCCGATATCTGGCGGGCTGTTGGGAGCAAAATTCATCGGTGAGTATTCTCCGTAAAGATCTCTGATACGCTTAGCATCGATGCTTCTTGCTTCTTCAAGAGTCTTTACTCCGATATATTCAAAGAACTCCTCGCCCTTTTTCTCAGCTTCTTCAAGAGTAAGCGGCTTAAAGATATCGCCGGGCATTCCTTCCATATCGATCATGCCGCTCATGATAACGGCGCCCTTTACGATATCATAATTCTTTTCACAGGTAAGCTGCTGAAGCACGCTTCCGCCACCTGCAGACTGTCCTGCTATCGTTATATTCTCGGGATCTCCGCCGAATGCGGCGATATTTCTGTATACCCAGTGAAGTCCGGCCTGCTGATCCAGGAGACCGAAGTTAGCCGGTGCGTCGGGACTTTCCTTTGTGATCTCGGGATGACACATGAAGCCCATCACGGCAAGTCTATAGTTGACCGTGACAACGATGATGCCTCTTCTTGCCAGTCTCTCGCCGTCAAATTCCATCTCAGCTGTATAGCCCCACTGGAAAGCTCCTCCGAAGAACCATACCAGAACGGGAAGCTTTTCATCCACGCTGTTTGCCGGAGTCCAGACATTCAGATAAAGGCAGTCCTCATCCATAGGGATATCCTTATCCACATGCCACTCCTTGCAATATACATCCTCTCCGACTGCAGGCTGATCCTGCATTGATATAGGTGCAAATGTGTAGGCCTCTCTTACGCCCTCCCAGTTTTCACAGGGCTGCGGTGCTCTCCATCTGTTCTTTCCCACAGGGGGCGCTGCAAATGGCACTCCTCTGAATGCTGTAACTCTGGGATCTGCCGACGGCATTCCTCTTAAGATTCCGTTTTCTACCCTCACCTCTCTGATCATTTTTTCATTATCCTTTCAACGATAGTTTATTTCGCTTCTTTAAAAACGGTACAACAGGCAGTCTGTCCTTCGAATAAAGATTTGCTTCGGTACAGCTGTCTGCCCATGCATAGCTTATGGCCTCGGCATTCTTCGGTATCATTAAGAGTATCTTATTTGGCTCGATAAACTCTGCCTCTGCAACATGCCTCTGTCCGTTAACTATGTAGAAGAAGCCTCTTATATTTTCTTCATCACGATCTTTATCCACGATCACGCCGTAACCATGTGAAAGGATAAGCTCGTCATTAAATGTTACCTCTACCTCAAGATGATCCAAAGGCTGGTCTTTTGGTCTGTAAACATCGATATATTCGGGTCCCGGAACATACTTAGATTCACCATATACAAGATCATCTGCCGCAAGAGCGATCCTTCGTCCCACTTCTTTTTTATTGGTAGGATGAAGCTCATTATATTCTCCGAGGTCATGTGCCTGGACCAGAGCCGTTTTAGGAAGATGCGTACACTTACGCTGCTCCTCGGCAAGGCAGGCTCTCTTTTCTCCGAACACACTCTTACCCTCGCACCAGCTTGCCAGCTGAACAAAGATGAATGGCATCTCGGGATCATTCCAGAGCTTTCTCCAGTCCCTGATGCAGGCTTCGAATTCCATCTTATAGGTTCTGTATTCTTCTATATTTGACTCTCCCTGATAGAAGAAGATGCCTCTATGCTTCTGTCTTCTTAAAGGATAGATCATTCCGTTATAAACGCCCGTAGCCTTATATGAGAAAAATGTCATGTTAGGAAGATATGGCATTCTTTTAGCTATCTCGTAGCTCCACTCTCCTTCAAGAGATATCTCTTCGCCGCTTTCGGCTTTAAGCATATAATGCATTCCCGGCATGAAGCCTCCCTGCTCTCTGAAGACAAGAAGCTTGATATCTATCCTGTTGGTTCCTTCCTTGAGTGTTCCCGGAGCGATTCTGTATATTCTCGGCGGATAGAGATATCCGGTCTCACCTACCAGCTCACCGTTAAGATAGGTCATATCCGAATCGATAAGCGCTCCGAGATAGAGCTTGCAGTTCTGATCAACAAAGCTTGCGGGAACTTCTATCTCCTTATGCATATAGATAGCCATCTGCTTACCGGCAAGCTCAGGAATATCCTCGAAGAAGCCCGGCATTAAGACCGTACCTCTCCTGTTTGATTCATTGATATCATCAAATGATCTGTTGGCTTCCTCTCTCCACTTCATGTCAGCATCCAGATCTTTTTTAATTGTCTCTGCTACATATTCGTCATCCTGACACTGCTCGAACTCTTTTACATGCATATTTAGTGTCCTGATGGTCTCTTCACAGCACCATGACTTTATGGGAGTGCCGCCGATAGCGGTATTGATGATCCCGACGGGAACACCTTTATTTTTTCTTATCTCTACTGCCGCAAAGTAAGGCACGGCACCGAAATCCAGATTGTCGGGATACTTATCATACTTCCACTCACCGCCCTCGAGAAGATCTTCGGTATGATGGAAATTATATTTTTCGGGAACATGAAAATATCTCAGATCTTCATCATATGCAGCCTTTATCTCTTCTTCGTATCTCTCTAGCGTACGCTGAAGAGGAAGCTCCATATTGGACTGTCCTCCGCAGATGAATACATCGCCGAAGGTTATATGATCTATACTCTTTTTATCATCGGCATCAGTTATCACAAATCTGAAATCTCCGCCTGCCGGATACGGTTCCAGCGCGAGTTCAAACAGACCGTCCTTTGAAAGTGTTACCTTGCTGTCAAAGACAATCTCTCCCGTGATATTATCCTTTATGATGACGATAACATCAGATTTCTGATCCGAATATCCCCATATGAGATTCTCGGTATCCCTCTGAAGTACCATATAATCACCGAATATACTAGAAAGCTGTATCATAGGTTTTCCTTTCTACCCGTTAACGAGCTGATGCAGTGTCCTCCTGTAGGCCCCGGGGCCCTTAAGCATATCTTTAAGATAGATTTTAATCTTATCTCCCAAACTGTCAATATCCATTAAGTTACTTCCGAAAAGTTCTATATTTGTAAGGATCCAGTTGATCCCGGACATATCGTCATTATCTTTTCCAAGCTCAAGTCCCACCAGTGCGGAACGTATGACATCCGTCATCGGATCCGGACTGAGAGACATCTCACGGCCCTCATCATCAAGTCCTGTAAGATATCTGAACCAGCTTGCGATAACGAATGGAACTATCTTCAGATCCTCTTCCATTCCCTGACTCATGTATCCATGTATCGTTTCGCCGAATCTTATCGCCATCTTCTGGCTGGTGTCGGTCGCGATCCTCTGAGGTGTATCGGGAAGCGCGGGATTCGGAAGCCTCTCCTCAAGCACTTCTTTTATAAAATCCTCCGGTTCGATGATTCCGGGACTGGTCACAACCTTCATCCCCTCATCGCCCAGTTTATATACCAGCTTCTTTAAGTCCTCGTCCCTCATTTCCTCCGAGATCTTATTAAATCCTAAAATGCATCCCGAAAGTGCGAGTGCCGTATGGAGCGGATTAAGGCAGGTCATTACCTTCATCCTTTCGGCATTGTTGACTGTGTCGCGGTCAGTCATATAAACCCCGGCCTCTTCAAGCGGCGGACGTCCGTTAGGGAAGCTGTCCTCTATAACGAGATACTGCGGTATCTCGGCATTTACGAATGGTGCGATAAATGTCTTCCTGCCGGTAACGATCGGAGCCATACCTTCTATCCCAAGTCCGGCAAGTGACTCAGCGATCTTCTCATCCGGTCTCGGCGTGATCTTATCGATCATCGACCAGGGAAATGCCACCTTCGTCTCATCACTTATATAATCTATGAAGCCCTTTTCCACAAATCCTCTCTTGAACCACCTTTCGGCTATGAAAAGGACTGCGTTTTTAAGCTTCCTTCCGTTCTGGCTGCAGTTATCCATGCTGACCATGCTTATTGGAAATGCCCCCGCATTATATCGGTCATTTAAAGCTGATACCACGATTCCCATTGCGGTCCTTGCATTTTCGGGTCCGGCTTCAATATCCATCTCCACCGGTCCGAGAGTATTTCCCGCAAGATCCATATATGCATAGCCTTTTTCGGTAATTGTGAAAGATACCATCTGGAGCGAAGACATTTTCATATATCTGCGAAGTTCATTTGTATCGCCCTGATCAAGTCTTATGGCATCCCCTATTCCTGCCGTAACCTTCTTTACGCTTGTTCCGTCGGCCTTTAAGCCAATCGAAAGAGTAAGATTATCATAAGGCTCATATATCTTTTCGATTATCTCACCGTCAAAGGTTTCCGCGGCGACGATCCCCGACTCCAGCTTACCTTCCTCGATAAGAGTATCGGCAAGACCAGCGATAAATCCTCTGAAGATATTGCCGGCTCCGAAATGAAGCCACTTCGGAGAATCCTTTGTCGCCTCTCTTACTGCCGGAATATCATAAGAGGGAATATCGACCCCCGCAGATTTCCATCTTTCTTTTTCCCCTGTGATTCCTTTAATACTTAAAACCAAACCCCTGTACCTCATTTGTCGTATTTATCAAGTGCATCCCATGCGCCGAGGATATACATGATCCCGAGCGCCCGGTCATATAAGCCGTAACCCGGCCTGGATTTTTCTCCCCATATATGCCTTCCGTGATCCGGTCTGATATATCCGTCAAAGCCGGCATCATGGTAAGCCTTTATTATATCCAGGATTCCCACATCTCCGTCGCAGTCCCTGTGTGAAGTCTCACTGAAGTCACCGTTCGGATAATGCTTTACATTTCTGATATGGGCAAATGCGATCCTGTCCGCATGCTTTCTTACGATCTCTGCCACGTTATTATCCGGATTCGAACCAAGCGAACCGCTGCAGAGAGTAAGACAGTTATATGGATCATCCACCATCTTAATGAATCTGTCCACAGACTCCGCATCAACGAGAAGTCTCGGAAGTCCGAATATATCCCATGGCGGATCATCCGGATGTATAGCCATCTTTATCCCGGTCTCGTGACATACCGGCATCAGGCTTTCAAGAAAATACTTAAGATTCTCCCAGAGTGTTTCCTTATCGACCTTCTCATACATTTTGAAAAGTTCACCCAGGACTGCCATTCTCTCAGGCTCCCAGCCCGGCATCGTAAATCCTTCGCACTCCTTAAGGATATAGTCTGCCATCTCCTGCGGATCCTGCCTTATCTTTGCCTTCTCATAATAAAGAGCCGTGGATCCATCCGGAAGCGGATGCCAAAGATCTGTTCTGGTCCAGTCAAAGACAGGCATAAAGTTGTAGCATACAACCTTGACACCGAACTCAGCCAGATTCCGGAGCGTCTCTTTATAATTCTCTATATATAGGTCCCTTCCGGGTCCTGCTGTCTTGATGTCGTCATGAACATTTACGGATTCAACGACTGCCATTCCGAAGCCGTATTCATCCAGTTCATCTTTAACCTTCTGTATCTCTTCCTTATACCAGATCTCACCGGGCTGCTTATGATGCAGCGCCCAGACGATCTCCTCAACTCCGGGTATCTGCTTTATATCCGAAAGAGAAACAGAGTCATTGCCGGTACCATACCAGCGAAAGCTCATTTTCATTTCATTCACCTCAGAATGTGACAAACAGTTCAGATCAGTTTGTCACATTTTATTTGACGGCGGGCCCAGGTAAGAATCCGGCAGGTCATAGCCCTCCTCAACAAGGATGACCCTTTCAAGCACATTCTCTCTGGAAGTTGCATAGAACCTTACAATATTCTCGCCGCCTTTAAGTTCAGCCCTGACTTCGACCATCCTCACATGGTCAAGTACACCCTGTCCCCAGTCGGCTGTCACTCCCGGCTCATACTCTTCGCTCGTAACATAAACCGTTTTTACCTCTGCCTTATCACCGTTCGTTTCTCCCGCCTCACCGGGATTCACCGAATAGGAAAGCCTTATCCTCTGCCCGAACGTATACGGATTCGTCGGAAGCAGCTGGAACAGAATTCTGTAAGTTCCGCCTCTTATTACATCAAACTTATAATCAAGATATGCCGAGTCATCCGGAACCTTATCTTCGATTACCGGAAGATACTTCATACCACTCTCACGTCTTCCGATATCCTTAACCGGAAGCCACTCACCGCTACCGGACTGTTCAGCCGAATACTCATCCGCATCCAGGATATAAACACTGTCCGTAACAGGACAAAGCTCAATTTCAACCCTGCCCAGTTCATAGGTCACATAGATATGAGCTTTATTTTCTTTGTCAAATGCCTTCCTTCCGATACTTACCTCAATAACCTCCATCGGCTTATCTAAGGACACTGACCCCTCCGTATCGGAAAGCTTCACCTCATCGGAATCGGTAGTAATCCGATAAGGAACCTTCCTGTCACCGGTAAGAGCAATGAAGAACCCGGTCTTCAGCACATCCTTATCTGCATCCGGATAATTACTTATCTTAAGAACCTTCTTCGTCCATTCCTGACCGCTGGTTTCAGCTCTCTCACCCATAAGTCCGACCATGATCTCGGGCCTTCTTACAGGAGTTACGGTTTCTATTATCGGATAAGCACATTCCTCGGAGTTCCAGTGCTTAAAGCCGATATGTTCGGCAAGCCCGAAGCCGTCCCATTTGCCGTCAGCTGCGCTGTGGAATATATCTCTCAGATCATCATCCTTAGCAAGACATTTTCTTATCTCATCCGCATAGTCGTTTGCCACTACGGCACCGATGGATGCAAAGTAATGATCATATGCTCTCATTATCCAGAGCTTTATAAGATTCATTCCCGCAAGAACGTTATAGGATACGAGCTCCTCAAAGCTATCCTTATTCTCTGCAGGACACTTGGCGTAAAGCTCCTCGCATATAGAAGCAACCTCCTCAGCTTCTTTAAGGATGAGCTCGGCCTCATGATAATTCTGAGGATGATATACCTTATCATTAAGATGCTCCGGCCTTCTGTTATGAACAAGCCTCGAGTACCTTACATACATGGAACATAATCTTTCAAGACCGGCCTCATCGAAGGCTCCGCCAAACTGCTGGGTAAACCAGCTCTTAAGATAGTCTTCTGTATTATTCGGATTTGTAATGCCCCATTTATCATAATCATATGCAAGGCTAAGGAAATACGAAAGCGGCGTCTCCTGAAGTCCCAGATCTCCGACATTTACGATCCAGAGACTTCTGATACCATGCTCGTAGGCTGTGGTCATCTGCTCCCAGACCTCCGGAAGATGAGTACTGTTTATCCACTCATAGGAGACCGGATCTCCGTGATAATCAAAGTGATAATACATTCCGAAGCCGCCCTTATGCTTTCTCATCTCCTCATCCGGAAGACTTCTCACATAGCCATGATTATCGTCACAGAGAAGAAGGATGACATCATCCAGGTCCTCTGAACCCCTGAGGCCTTTAACCTCGCCTCTTCCGTAGTAATAAGGCTCAACTTCTTTATAAAGAGCGAGCATTCTCGGAACTTCATCTATATTCTCATTTACTTCTTCTTTTATCAGCTGATTCTGGGTCTTTATGACATCGCGAAGCAGCTCGATATTATCTCTTAAAGTCGCATCCTCTCCGAGGATCTTCGAGTCCCTCTCGCCTCTCATTCCGATGGTGATGACATTTTCCAGATGACCGTTTCTTTTAAGGCCGTCTCTCCAGAAACGGATTATCCCCTCGCGGTTCGACCTGAAGTCCCATGCATCTCCGTAGATTGAATCCTTGCCGCGGACATGTGAATATTCCTCACCATGGCGAAGGCAGGGCTCATGATGGGAAAGCCCGATGACAACTCCCAGCTCATCGGCAAGCTCGGCACTTTTAAGCCCCGGACCATCCTCCGCAAAGCAGGAAGACCACATAGCCGGCCAGAGATAATTGCCCTTCATACGAAGCAGAAGCTCAAATACTCCCTCATACATTTCGGCCGTGAAGCCTCCGAAATGCTTCATGCACCAGTTACCGAAACAGGGCCATTCATCATTTATGAAAAAGCCTCTGTATCTTACCGAAGGCTCCTTCGAAAGATACTCATCATCGGCGCCTAATGTAAGGCTCTTCTTCACCGGAACCACATTCGACCAGTTCACAAGGGGAGATACCCCAAGCAGATCCGAGATATGGAAAAGCCCGTAGATAGTTCCTCTCTTATCGCTTCCTGCGATATAGATCACATTTTCCGCGGGAACAGGCTTAAAAAGATAAACTTCTCTTTTCCCGATGACTCCCGAAACGTCGATACTTTCCGGAAACTCAGTAATTCCCGCAATACCGAAAATGACGTCGATCCCGCCACTCTTTTCAGCAGCAAGTCCCGCCTCTCCACCTGTTACCAGACGGATATCCCCGGCAACCTTTGACGCGATCTTCTTAAGACCCGAGGGAGTCTTTTCGTCATATATGAAATTGATCTTCGTACTTTTATCAATAATCATATTTATTCATTCATCACAAAAGTGATATTATTTCTCAAACTTAAGGAAGTTCCATGAGCCGCCAGTAAGCTTTAATGTTTCACCGATCTCTTTAATAACCGGAACTACCTTTTCCGGCTCGTCAATGCTGTTTCCTGCCTTAAGATCGGCGCCTTCCATTGAAACATGCTCTGTAAGCTTATAGCCCTCAAAACCGTCAAGCTTAAGCTCTACCTCGGCATCCTCACCGATCACTCTGTTGACAGCAAATACAGCAAGCTCCTTCTCATCCTCGGAAAGAACCGCAACAGCATCCACATTCGGGATATTCTCAGCTTTTCCTTCGGTAAATGTGCCGGCCTCGATCTCGGCCTTTATAGCCGTTCCTCTTCCGTTCTGAGATGTATACTTAAACGGATAGAATATGGTCTGCTTCCATACTCCGCCACCTGTTACAGTCATTATCGGTGCGATGACATTTACAAGCTGGGCAAGACATGCGATCTTAACTCTGTCGGAATTCTTGAGAAGAGTTATCATAAGGTCGCCGACAACGATCGCATCCTCGAGATTATACATATCCTCAAGAAGCGGAGGCGCTATCTGCCAGGGCTCCTGTTCCTTATCCTGCTCATTGCTGTGGAACCATACATTCCACTCATCAAAGGAAAGCATGATGGATTTATCGGACTTCTTTTCTTCCTTTATCTTATCGCAGATCTCAACGACCTTCCTGATGAAGGAATCCATTATACAGGCAGAGCCCATATATTCCTGTGAATTATCCTCGGGATTCCCGTAATAGCTGTGAAGGGAAAGGTAGTCAAGATGCTCATAAGCTTCTCTTAGCACTGTCTCCTCCCACTCACCGAAGGTCGGCATAAACGGACCTGAGCTTCCGCATGCCACAAGCTCGATATCCTTATCGACCATCTTCATGAGCTTTGCGGTTTCGCAGGCGATACGTCCGTATTCATTGGCTCTCTTTGTTCCGATCTGCCAGTCGCCGTCCATCTCATTTCCAAGACACCAGGTCTTTATATTAAATGGCTCCTCAAAGCCGTTCTCACGACGCTTATTAGCATAATAGGTATCGGTCTTCTGGTTCGAATACTCTACAAGATTCCTTGCTTCTTCCGGACCTCTTGTTCCGAGATTGACCGCCATCATCACGTCAGTCCCAACTCTCTTTGCCCACTCCTGAAACTCATCGATTCCAACCTCATTGGTCTCGACCGAATTCCAGGCAAGCTCGAGCTTCTTAGGTCTTTTGGCCCTGTCGCCTGTTCCATCCTCCCAGTTATAACCGGAAACAAAATTACCGCCGGGATATCTTACCATCGGAACCTTAAGCTCGGCGATAAGCTCCATTACATCCTTTCTGAAGCCCATATCATCAGCTGTGGGATGACCCGGCTCATATATTCCGCCATATACGGCACGTCCGAGATGCTCTATAAAGGAGCTGTATATCCTTTCATCGATCTTGCTGATGACTGCATCCTTTGAAAATTTAATACTTGCTTTCATAATTCTTCCTCTTATCCTAAAGTAAAGCTTCTCAGCTGAAGTGATGAGCTCTGGCCCTTAAATGTAATATAGATTGCATATACACCATCAGGCAGCTCGATTTCCGTCGAATACTCGGTCCATATATTTTCATTATGAACCTCGACACTTCCGAGAACCTCACCGTCTATCTCTGTCCTGAGCTCGAATACTCCGTCTCCGTAGCCTCTGGATTTTATTGAAAATGATTTCACTCCCTCACACTTATAGTACTTAAAACCAATCGTCGTATTATCCGCGATCCCTGCTACAAACGCTTCGGGATTTTCCATATCCTCAGTCTGCCACTGTCTTACTGTAGGACGTCCCGGCTCACCGATATAAAGCTGAGGTTTATCGGTAAAGAGATTACAGCAGGTATACGCGAGGTGCTCACCCTTACCTGTAAGCGGCGCACCGCTTAATCCCTGTGAAGTAATCTCAACCTGAGGGATCGTTCCGTCCTCATTAAACTCTATCGGCTCAGCGCAGCCCTGACGGCTGTACCAGGTTCCATTGGTGTGTCTGTGATAGAAGATATACCATTTGTCACCTATCTCAACTATGCTTCCGTGATTATTGGCACCTGGCATTGATGCCATATCACCCTTCTTATATGTATCAATACCTATATCGGCATTACTTACTATCGTTCCCTTGAATTCAAAAGGTCCTGCGGGAGAATCGCTCATCGCATAGCAGAGCTCATGCATCCAGATAGAGGAATAAATGAAGTAATACTTATCTCCTCTCTTTCTGATGGAAGGAGCTTCGAAGAATTCATGTCCGTCAAAGCCTCTCTTCTCGGGATTCATTATTCCCGGAGCCACACGAACGGGGGCTTCTTCTATAGTCAGCATATCCGGTCCGATGACTGTCATAAAGGAACCGGTCCTTCTGTCATCTCCTCTCGGACAGAAGCCAAGGTAAAGATATGTCTTATCTCCCTCGGTTATAACTCCCGGATCAAATGACGGTTCATCGCCTTCTCTGTCACCGAGCTTTGTTCCATCCTTATAGTGAACATATCCGAGGAATTCATATCGTCCAGCCGGTGTATCACATACAGCAACGGATACTACAGACACTTTATCAAGAACATAATAAAGATAATATCTTCCATCGGGACCGATCGTTACATCGGGAGCATAAAGACACATTCTTCCGTCCGGATTCAAAGGATCGGAAGTCTTGGGATATATAACACCCTCATATCTCCAGTTACCCAGATCATCAACCGGTGCGGAGTAGCAGATATAATCTCCCATACAGAAGGTAGGACCATCATAAAGATCATGTGATCCGTAAACATATACTCTTCCGTCAAAAACATAGGGCTCTCCATCCGGAATATATTCCCACGAAGGAAGATACGGATTAACAGCTTCTTTCGTAACTTTCATGTCCATTGAATTCATTTTCATGCTCCTTTATAAATTTAGACGTACCAAATATAGCCATGTCACATCAGATGATACATGCTATAAAGATACGTCTGTTTCGATCAAATATTTACATTCCCAATATATATCTCAGAACCGACATCCCCCGGTCATAATCATCCATGCTTCCCGTAAACAGAAAATATACGGAACCATTTGATGTTATATATTTATTTACAAATTCCGTACCGGTAATATCTATCGCATAACAACCCGGTGCGTCCTTATCTGTCTCTTTGATACCACTACTTTCAGCTTCCTTCATAAGATGGAAACCGATCTTATCGGCAAGCGCCTTCTTTAAATCATCATCCAGGATCTTATTCGGATCTTCAAACATCGAATAATCTATCTCCAGGCAGCATTCGAGCCCTTCTTCATTTACTATCAGATAGTTATAAGAATTCGTCGCAAGCTCTGCCTGCATCGCCATAAAATCCGTATATGATGTTTCACTTCCCTTTGAAAGGATTATGTCTGATGCCAGCTGAACCTGATTCGTACGAGGATTCAGCTTAAGATATTCCAGATAATCATCAGTAAGAAATGTCTTTCCCTCATCACTCAGAGTAAGATTGATCATTCCTCCGGAAGCTGCAACAGGTCTTGCACTAAAGCTTATATCAACGATGAACCATATCAGAAGGATAAGTACCACAACTCCGCCGATAACAAACTTGAGATAATAATCCTTGAAGTACTGCTTCTTTTCTTCCCCGGTCATCTCGGCAAGCTTTTCTTTTTCCTGCGCGATATATTCTTTAAAGGTAAGACCCGGTATCATTCTTCTTCAGCCTCCCCGGATATCTCTTCTTTGGTTTCTTCAACAGTCTCTTCGGTCTCTTCTACTGGTTTATCGAATCTCAGAGGCTTCAGTTCCTCGTATCCGCCCTCCATGTTAGCCTTCTGCTCGGGAGTAAGGATTTCCTCCTTCGGACCGAACGCCTGTTCCTCAAGCTTATCAAACTTCTTTATGAAGAATCTGGCATTATAATATAGCGCCATACAATATATAAAGAGCCATATCAGCCATGCCCACTTGTAATACCATATGCCGATAAAATACGGGATCACCGCAAGAAAAACACCCAGAAGCACTCTCGGAAAATGTGCCACTCCGAATACGAGTGCATTTCTAAATGCTTCGATAGTCTTCATTTCGAATCTTGCAATAAGGGGGAAGATGCAGAATGTGGTCATTCCCACCATAAGTGTGAATATTCCCAGCATTCCGATGACGAGATATCCCATGGAATCTGACTTGTATACAAGATACCAGTCAACTGCGAAGAAAGCATATACAAGAACCAGGATCAGCGTGATCTTAAGATCCTGGATAAAATTCTGCTTAAAAGAATGGAAAAAGGCTCTGGTTACACCCGGAGCCTCTCCCTTTTCTAGTTTCATGGCGGTATAGTACTTGGCAGTCACGGCAGCTCCCGATGTTACAATTGGAATACAGAAGATAAAACACAGAATGTTTAACCAGGCAAGGTCCGCTATTCTGCTTATAATCCCCATAAAATCACTGTCGTAACTAATTAAGCTCATATACCTATATATCCTCAAACCTTCACTAGAATGTTCTAATATATTTTGTAATTACCACTTAGCAGCATATAGGAGAAGAAATAAAGACAATTATCATAATATCTTCTGTCTCCCATACGAAGAGGAGTGTCGAGGAATTTTTTAACCCATCTGTCGGAGTCCTTATTCTCCACCAGCGCGCCTGTGCAGGCATTCGTAGCTATCATCGCTACGGGATGAAGTGCTTTTTCACTGAGCTTTGTTCCATCTAATTCATAGATGTGATCCCAGTCATCGGCATTTTCAGGTCTCTCGAAGAAGGCAATGTATCTTTCACCCTCCTGTTTTGCCCAGTCTGATAATCCAAACCAGATACTGTCAAGAGCAATGTTCAGGATAGTTCTGTAAGCATCACTGTAGAACCAGTCATGTCTTCCGAAAAACTTATGAAGGTCTCCATGGTGCGGTGTTCCGTCATATTCGGCATACTCCGCGGAAAAACCGGTAACGGGATGACAGGCTTTCTTCCAGTATTCTCTGCTGGCAGCCGCCGCTCTCTTACAGAATTCCTTATCTTCTCCCTCGGCAACCTGAGCATAGAGCTCATAAAAATGAGGAAGATGATATGAAGGATCACTAAAGTCCTCTTCTGCTACAAACTTGATATATGCGGTCTCCCTATCGAACATTGCACGTCCTTTGGAGCCGTCATAACCTTTATTGATCATTGTATGAAGAAGCTTTTTTGCCTCCTCATGATAATTGAAGATTCCTTCTCCGTTTCCCCATCTGTTTCCTGCGAAAATGAGGTCGAGAACGAAGAACTCTTCACCATCAGGCGCAGCACCGAAGGAATTCTTCTTTCCGTTTGTTCTGCAGGACCATGCAAAATATCCAGCATTAGGTCCCTTATCCATAAACATATATGTTTTGGACCATTTCCAGAGACGGTCGAATTCTTCCCTGCGATCCATCTGGACACACATCATCATGCCATAGGACATGCCTTCCGTACGTGCATCATGATTGCCTGTATCTTCCATGTATCCCATGTCGTCGCCTGCTGTATGATAAAACTTTTCATCATCAGATCCATAGAAGATCGTATCAAAGATCTCCTGACATCTTTTAGCGGCGTCTTCACGGGATACACCAAATTTTTCAAAATAGTTTTTAAACATTATTCCTTAACACCACCGATTGTAAGTCCCGTAACGAAATATCTCTGAAGGAACGGGTATAAGCATACTATAGGTGCCATTGTTACAATTGTTGCAGCAGAACGAACTGCTACAGGAGTAAGATTTGCGCCCTCTGTTGAGTTAGGGTCTGTCTTACTTGACTGTGATGATACAGATGCAAGCAGCTTCATAAGCTCGTACTGAAGCGTTGTGTACTGCTTTGAAATTCTGTTATAAAGCATTGTATCAAACCATGAATTCCACTGACCTACAGCAATGAAAAGAGCTATGGTAGCGTACATGGGCTTACACAGAGGTGAAAGAACTTTTATAAATATTGTTCCATAGCTTGCACCGTCGATCTGAGCAGCTTCTTCAAGTGAATCAGGGATTCCCTCCATGAAGGTTCTCATAACGAGCATGTTAAATGCAGCAAGCATACCCGGGATAACATATACCCAGAATGTTCCTGTAAGTTTAAGATTCTTGAACAGGATAAGTACGGGGATCATACCACCGTTTACATACATTGTTATTACCCAGAAAACCGTAAGAGGTTTTTTGAGAAGGAATCTCTTTCTACTTACAAGGAAAGCAAGAATAGCATTTGCAACAACACCGAGTGCTGTTCCGATAACTGTTCTCATAACCGAGATGAAAAGGCCTGTTTTCAGGTTCTGCTGTTTAAACACAACGCTGTAGTTGTTAAGCGAGAACTTTCTCGGGAAAATATGAATTCCTCCTCTTACAGCATCGATACCATCATTAAATGATATAGCGAGTGTATTGAGGATAGGATAGATCGTAATAACTACGAAACAGATCATAAATATCCAGTTACATACAACAAATATATGATCGGGTATTGATTTCTTGTACTTTACCGGCTTCGGAGCGGGAAGGAACCTGTCTTCCTGATCCAAATAATCTAATTCAGCATCGTTAAATTCTTCTGACATAACTTTACCTCCTTAGAATAATTTGTCGTCACCGGTCTTACGCGCCAGATAGTTGGCGAGCAGAATAAGCACGATGGAAACCGCACTTCTGAATATACCGGCAGCAGTACCAAGAGCATAGTCGTTCTGACTAATACCCCATGTCAGTGTGTAAATATCTATAGTCTCTGAAACTTTCTTTACCAGACCATTTCCGAGAATGTACTGTACTTCGAAACCGGCATTAAGAACGTTACCGATATTAATAAGAAGAAGTATCATTATTGTAGGTCTGAGTGAAGGAAGCGTGATATGTCGTATCTTACCCCATCTTCCGGCACCATCGATCTCAGCTGCTTCATACAGATTAGGATCAATAGAAGTAATAGCCGCAAGATATATGATCGCGTTCCAACCTGTCTCCTTCCATACATTTGCAAATGCAACTATGCCCCAGAAATACTTGGGTTCTGCGAAGAAATTGATTCCTCTGTCAATAATGTGAAGGTTAACAAGGAGTTCATTTACGATACCAGATGAAGAAAGAGCATCATGCAGGATTCCTGTAACGATGATCCATGACAGGAAATGCGGAAGATAAGAAATTGTCTGAATAGCCTTCTTACTGATTCTGGTCTGAATTTCATTTAAGAGAATTGCAAAAAGGATAGCCATGAAAAATGTCGCGATCAGGTTCAGGACTCCCATTGCAAGTGTGTTTCTGATATCAAGAATAAAATTCTTATCAGAGAAAAGGAATTTAAATTTTGTAAGTCCAATCCATTTGGAATGGAAAATACCGGTCTTAGGCTTGTAATTCTGAAATGCCATCATCCATCCGGCAAGCGGAAGATAATGAAAAATTACCCCATACAAAAAGAATACCAGGGACCATGCAAGAAGCGGCCACTGTCTTTTAACCTCTTTAACCGAAAATTTTACCTTTGGCGGATTAACTTTTTCAGCTTTTACTCTACTCATAACTATATACTCCTGGTTATAAAAGGGGAGCAGCCATATTTCTATGACTGCATCCCTTTCTATTAGTATTTCAGATTAATTACTTGCCAGCTCTTCTTTCAAGCTCTGTCTGCATCTCATCAAGGAAGTCCTGAGGATTGCAAGCATTGTAAGCATCCATATACTCTTTCCAGGTTGAGTCAAAGTTAGATGACATAACTACCTTAGGCAGCCACTCATGCTTTGTCTCGCCCATCTTAACCCATGCAACACCACCAGGTGTATCTGTTGTCATGTTGTTTGAATATGAATACATCGGGAACCAAGGAGCATTAGGCTCTACTACTGAACCAAGAAGGTCAGGATATGTTGTAGCACCATAAGCCTCGAATACCTTAATTACAGGCTCAGGAAGAGTAGTAAAGAACTCAGATGTCTGCTCTTCAGGCTTATTAGCGTTCTTTCCATCCTCAGATGTTCCATGATACTGAGGCATGTAGCTGTACTGACAGATGTGTGATGCCTTATATGTAGGATCTGCCCAGTTAGCTCTCATCTCGTCTGTACGATAGAAAAGTCCATCATCATCAACTTCGTAATCAACACCCTCAACACCCCAGAATCTGAGATCTCTGATCTCCTGTGTGCAGAGGTCATCAAGGAACTGGAATGCAGCTTCGATATCATCACAATCTGTTGTGATAGCTACACCACTTGACATGTTAAGTGTATCATCATATGTATGCCATCTGTTTTCCATACCGGGCTTAGCTGTAAGACCGAAAGGAATGTAGCTGCAGCCTTCCTTATCAAGACCGGACTGCTTGAATACGTCAGTAATAGTATAGTTGAAATCCCAGTTCTGATCGCACATACCAAGTACAGCACCAGTAGAAAGCTTAGCAATATACTCATCATATGTCTGTGTACCAAATTCAGCATCGATGATGCCCTTGTTGTACTCTTCGTTGAGCTTCTTGAAATACATCTCAGCTGTAGGAGTTGTATTGTAGTCAACGATCTTGAGGTTTTCCTTATCAACGATTACAGAACCATCATTAGGATATCCATCAAGGAACTCAGGAGCATTCTCAAGACAGAAGTATCTCCAGTCCTCACAAAGCATTGTGTAAGGAATAACAGGAGTTCCGTCTTCAAGTGTCGGATGCTCTGCATAATATCTCTCAAGGAGATCAAAGTAATCATCAAGTGTCTCAAGCTTCGGATAGTTATCCCACTCAAGAACCTTAGCCTGTACCCAGAATGCCTCATCATTATGAGTTGTAGCCTTGGACTCGCCAAGTGTATTTCCGAATACGTTCATCCAGTAGATCTTTCCGTCGTCCATACGGAAGCTATCCCACTCTTCGTCTGTGTAGAATGCCTTAAGGTTAGGATAGTTATCAAGATAATCATCCCAAGCTACAAGAACATCATTATCATAGAGCTGCATCATAGCCTCTCCACCGTTGATGAAGTCAGGATACTCACCACCTGCGATGATAGTACCAACTGCTTCTGCGTCTGTCTGACCTGTAAGCCAAGTTTCCTTAACCTTAACACCGGTCTTCTCAGCGATAATCTGCTGAATCTCATTGTCATCATTGATCTCTGTACCAGGCATGGCTATGAACATATCAAATTCCTTAACCTCGCCACTAGATGCTGAAGAATCATCAGATGTATCCTCAGCTACGTCTGTCTGAGCGCTGGTGTCGTCAGAACTGCTGGCTGTTGTATCAGCCGAATCACTTGTGCTGG
Organism: Eubacterium sp.; assembly: GCA_017619835.1. GTDB lineage: Bacteria > Bacillota > Clostridia > Lachnospirales > Lachnospiraceae > Eubacterium_Q. The sequence continues at coordinate 82,008 of JAFZRN010000029.1, read as the reverse complement.
ATGTGTCAGCTGCGCCCCCACATCCCGAGAGCATTGCCATCATCATTGCTCCAGTGAGGACAAGAGCTCCCAGCTTCTTTGCCTTTAATCTCATACTTAACCTCCTTAAAATTTTAATATAGTATGCACTCTTAAAAGAGTAAATTAAAGTACCTCCATTATATCGCTATTTTTTCTCTTTTTCCCCCTACAAACTCTTATAATTACCCCTACAAATTCTTAAAAAACATCATAACAGCATCATTCCCTGTTTTTACGTCTGTACTGAGACGGAGTCATGCCCATAATATCGATAAACCGGCGGATAAAATAGTCGCTGTTCTTGTATCCGACCACCGATGCAATGTCCACAACCCGCTCATCCGTGTTGATCAGCAGCTTTGCGGCCTCTTTAACTCTGTAATCCGTAAGGTAATCCTTAAAGGACATTCCGTACTTCTTATTAAACAGGATTCCAAGGTAACTGCTGTTTATATAATACTTTTTACTTAAGTTCTTAAGACTCAGATTCTCGCTGTAATGTTCCTTTATCTCGTTTTCTACCTTTTTAAGTATACCGCCGGACACATTTTTCCTGAGCTGGGCAAGGTATTCGGCATATTCGCAGGCAAATCTGTAGATATGCTTGCTGCTGCCTCGTTTTATTCCTTCGTCAAATGAGCTCTCGCTTATCCTGTGAAGAACCTCCTCCTGATCCAGCTCGCTGTCCATCTCAACAGCTATATGTATAAGTCTGAACAGAAGATAGTTGATATTGAGCTGGACCGAATCACTGAGTCCGGCAGCAGCTATATCTTCATAGAAGGAATCCACGCATTTATGGATAAGATCCGTATCATTAAGCTCGATGGCATTTATCAGTTCATCCAGAGAGTTCTTAAACAGAAGCTCCTTACCCGGATTGATGCTCATTTCCTTTTCATAGGTAACGATAGGTCTCGGCTCATGGAATACTTCCTGTGATTTAAGGATGCAGGCAGAGCTGTAGGACTTTGATATAGCTGATATATCCGCAACTTTCTTTCCGGAGATTATCCTTACCTTTTCTCCGAGAGATGCTTCGAGGCGTTCCTGAAAATCCTTCAGGTATTCCAGCTCGTCCATTCCCTTTTCGGCTGCCATATAGTCGCAATATATTAATCCGGTATCGTATCTGCTGTGATTGAGAGAAACATCATATATAAGATGGCTTCCGTCTTCTCCCAGGATAGCATCCGCCGTCCGGTTCATTTCACGCCTGTACATCATAAGGCTTCCCTCCAAGACATCATTTTCCTCGATATCGGGAAGCTCGAGGATCACATATCTTACGCCTTCCGAAAGCTTCATGTTTTCCTTCACGTAGTTCAGGTTCACATCATCATAACGTCCCACAATAAGAGATATCAGATGTCTCTGAAGATATGCGGTCTCAGTCTCCTTATAATGTTTTTCCTTAAGCTGGCTGGCCTCGCTCATCTCGCTCACCTTGTGAAGGATCTGGATAAGTTCCTCCTTCTTTACGGGTTTCAGAAGATAATCGAGACATCCGTAGTGCATTGCTTCCTTGGCATATTCAAAATCATTGAATCCGCTGAGCATTACAAAATAAGCATCCGAAAGCTTCTGTTCCTTAACCGTCTTAAGAAGTTCGATTCCGGACATAAGGGGCATCTTGATATCGGAAATGATAAGGTCAACCTCCTCTTTCTTGAGGAACTCTATGGCCTCAACTCCGTTTGATGCCATGCCGGCTATCTCAAACTTTTCCTTTTCCCAGTCGATCAGTACCTGAAGTCCCTGAAGTATATATGGTTCGTCATCTACAAAAAGTACCCTTAACACTTTTTACATCCCTTTTCTTTTTATTCTTATTATAATGGTAGTTCCTATTCCGGGCTCCGACTCCACATCGAAGCTTACATTATTATCTGTCATCATCTTAAGTCTCAGGCAGGCATTTACCACACCTATACTCTTCTGTGACTTGATTATCTCAAGGCTGGCATTGTTCATAAGCTCAACCATCTTAACTCTTTCTTCCTCTTCCATTCCGACGCCCGTATCTTCTATCTCGAGGATATAACCGTCTTCATCGGGATTGGCTCTTACAAAGATCCAGCCCGCCTCGGCCTTGTTCTCTATGCCGTGGATGATGGCATTTTCAACGAAGGTAACTATTGAGAGCTTGGGGATCATCATATTCTTACATTCGGGAGCGATATCCAGGCTGAATTTAAGACGGTCTCCGAAACGGTACTTCTGAAGCTTAAGATAAGCCTCGACCGTATCCATCTCTCCGTTTATCGCAACAGTGTCGGCGCTCCAGTCCACATTTGCTCTCTGCATCAGGGCAAGGTTCTCAACCATCTCTGCCGTTTCGTCTTCCTTCTTTATAAGACTGTGCATCCTTATACTTTCCAGAGCATTAAAAAGGAAGTGCGGATTAATCTGGCTCTGCAGGGCAAGAAGCTCGGCATTCTGTCTTGCGATATCCATCTCCTGCTCCTTGATCCTGTTAACATACACTGTCTGCATCATCTCATTCAGACGATCGGCCATCTTGTTGTAATTGATCATGAGTGAGGTGATCTCATCATTACCCTCTATATGCTGTATCTTCTCAACCTCTTTCAGGTTTTCGTTATTGGCATATTCAAATACGTTATCCAGTCTCGATATCCTTCGGGCAACGGAGATATCCAGCCTGTAGATCATGAAGGTCGGAAGCACGATATTGATTATGATAAGGAAAATGATCGCAGGGATCAGGGTGCCTTTATAATCAAACAGACTTCTCTCGCGGCTCCTTACATAAACCGTATAATCATCTCCGTATAGCTTGATGTCGTATTTATAATCATATTTTGTGGATCTGTCAAAGACAGGATAGTCCTCGGTATTACCCGCGCTGACTACATTTGACATTATAAGTCTGTCATCATGGCAGACGTAGATATCCGACTTGATGCTGTCATTTAAAACGAGATCCTTGAAGAATCTGTAGTTGATCTCCATCTTAAGAACCTTTTCGCAGTTCTTATTCTTTCCTCTGTTTATCTTTCGAAGCAGATAGACCTTTCTCGTTCCATAGGCATCTGTCACATTATTATCGAGCGCAAACATAAGTACGATATTGTCATCGTCTCCGAGCCTTTTATACCAGTCCTTATTCTTCACTGAGGAAAGGCGATAGAACATGCCGCCGTTCAGGATCGTATCATTATCGGCATAGATCTCAACGGTCTCTATACCGTTACTGAACCAGCTTTCATAGAGAGAATTTCTCTTGAAATCTGTATAGGCATCATAGTATTCCACCGCATTTCTGTAACGCTTATTCAGAAGGTCTTCGATATAGGTATTCTTATAAATGTTTCTGATGATGGCAGCCGGATACTCCAGATTATCTATGAGGTCGTACTTGACCGCAGTCGCATCACTCTGAACCTCCTGTATCCTCTGTATCTTATAAACCCTGTACACGTTATAGATAACGATACCGTCGGTTACGATGATGGGGAGGATAACGCACACCACAAATAGAAGAATCAGCTTGTTACGAAGCTTCATCTCATTTATCCTTTTCCCTGTAAAACTGTTCTGAAGAAGATTTTTCATAACGGTACCATTCAGTAATAAAATAGGATGCGGATGCCGGACTCCTGTTCCGGCACACACATCCTAATATAACACAAAATATAATTCTTTAACAGACTGATTATCTTGCAAGCTGCGCAGTATATAAGTTGTAATAGATTCCCTTCCGGGCTATAAGTTCTTCCCTGGTTCCTATCTCGGCGATCCTGTGACCGTCGATTACCATTATCCTGTCAGCCTTATTTAATGTAGAAAGTCTGTGAGCAATGGCAAATGTCGTCTTACCCTTTGTAAGTCTCTCCAGAGCCGTCTGGATAAGAAATTCACTTTCCGTATCAAGACTTGCCGTAGCCTCATCAAGGATGAGGAGTCTCGGGTCGGGAAGGATTGCTCTTGCTATCGCTATCCTCTGACGTTCACCGCCCGAAAGCGTATGTCCCTTCTCACCGACATAAGTATTATATCCGTCGGGAAGCTGACATATAAAGTCGTGAGCATTTGCGAGCTTGGCAGCTCTTATTATCTCTTCATAGGTTGCATCGGGTTTCGAGAATCTTATATTGTCGATGACCGTTCCCGAAAAGAGGAATGTCTCCTGAAGCACAACACCGATCTGCGAATGATATGACGCTCTGCTTATGGTCTTTATATCATGTCCGTCTATAAGAAGCCTTCCGTCATCAACCTCATAAAGTCCCATAAGAAGATTTATCAATGTGGACTTGCCTGTTCCGGAAGCACCTACGATACCTATCATCTCTCCCGGTTTTATCACTGCATTGATATCCTCAAGCACCGGCTGATAGGATTTATATCCGAAGGTTGCATGGTCAAATGTTACCTCGCCCTTAATATCTATATCGATAGGATCTCCGGTCCTCGGCTTAACCTCCTGGGAAAGTACATCATATATACGTTCCAGACTGCTGGTAAGTCTTGAGAGCTCTCTCGGAAGTCTTCCAAGCCAGCCTATATACTGAAACAGAAGCAGTGTGTAGGTGATGAACTGATACAGTTCTCCAGCAGACATCTTACCCTTAAAGACATCATTTCCACCGAAATAAACAACGACTACAACGCCCATTCCCATAAGGAAGGATATGACGAAGTTGAACATGCCCCAGAAGCGTTCGTTCCTCTTCTGGATCTCGGCAAAGTCATCGGAAAGAAACTTGAATCTTTCGGATTCGTCTTTTTCTCTTCCGTAACTCTTTACCTCGCGCATTCCGGAGATAACATCCTGAAGATCGCTGGATACGTCATCACTCTTCTTGAACTGAAGATGAAATACCCTTTCTACCACCTTTCTCATCATAAGGATGAAAAGCGATACGACCGGCACGAAGATAAATGTTAAAAGTGCAAGCTTCACATTTATTATGAGCATGAATACTATATCCCAGAAGAAGATGAAGAATACCGCAAAAAGGTTGCAGAAAACATCCTCCATGAATTCGCGGATAAATGTAGTATCCTGTACTATCCTGTTCAGCAGCTCACCCGGTCTTCTGTCATTTATGAATTCAAGCGGCAGGCTCTGATATTTATCGAAAAGTGCGACCCTGAGGTCTGCCGATATCCTGGCTCCGAGTTTTGTGGATGCATTGCTCTTAAGCACGTTTACTATTACTATTCCCACACTGAGCGAGAACATTATAGCAAGGAATACAAGTGCCTGGCGCATCCCTCCGCCGGTTTTAAGCACGTCATTGATAAGGTGCTTCTGAACCTCGGGATTGAGAAGCGTTGTAACAGCGGCAAGGATCATCAGAATGAAGATTCCGAAGAATTCCTTTTTATAAGGTGCGGCCATCTTTATAAATACGCTGAAGAAGCCACCCTCCTTCGAACATTTCGGGCAATGCCTTGTGCCCGGGATCGCACGTCCGCATATCGGACATATCTTTTCATATTCCGTGCTCTCTACTTCTTCGAATCTTCCCGATATCAGAATGTTGATACCTCTCGCCACATAAGCATAGCGGCTGAGATGCTTCGAAGAATAATGGGCAAGGACTTTTTCCTCGTCCTTTTCCCTGGCGGTAAGTATACCGCCTCCGACTCCCGGCTCGGCAGTTACAGAGTCGAGAACTGCTATATCATATTTAATTGTCTTATTTTCACCGAAGATATAGATCTTCTTTGTAGTTACAGCAAGATACGAATCATTTGTCCAGTTGCCATCCGTATCAATATCGATGGGAACCGCATAATAAATCCGTTCATCCTGTGTAAGCTCGATCTGACTTTCCATATCTTTCGGAAGATCATACTTAAGTATCATAATTTAAATCCTTTTATTTCTACAGGAACAGATCCAGCATCCTTCGTTCCTTCTGTGTTAAAGCATCAACGTCACGTATCTCGAAACGGTTCTCGTCAACGTCGGATATGATGAGTCTCGTATCCGAAAGCTTTGTTACCGCATTCGATCCCATATTAATGGAAAACTTGCATTCACCCTTATCTGTCATTACATGGAAGTAGGCATAGCCATACTCATCCTTTATGCTGAATATTTTCTGAATGACAGGTGTGAAGTAGCTTAAGTCAAGCTGCTTTTTAAGGATTGCTACAGTCTCCTCGGGCATGGCATTTAAGTCTTCTATTATTCCTATCTCTCTTCCATCGTTTCCGTGTTCGCGGATTGAGATATATTTATCCGCATCGGTGAACGGAAAGAGTCTCACCACCTTGACGCGGTCATAATGCTCGCCCTCATAATCAAGGCTTACGAAACCACCCTCGGTACGTTCAAATTTATCTGTTGGTTTTATTATGTGAGTAGCCGTCATTTCCTCGGCTTTTTTCTCATATATGTTTAACGTATTATCTGACATGATTTACTCCTTACATTACATTAAGAGACAGCGATTTATTCTGAAGCTCAAGCAGGTTGTGGAAGATACCCTCTTCATTTTTGTTAAGTTCTTCCTCAGTTCCTTCCTCAACGATACGTCCGCCGTCAATAACTATAAGACGGTCTGCATCACGAAGCGTGGAAAGCCTGTGAGCTATGGAAAGTGTAGTTCTTCCCTTTACAAGCATCTTAAGCGAATTCTGTATCGCCTTTTCTGTCTCTGTATCAACGCTGGCTGTAGCCTCATCCAGTATAAGTATCTTCGGGTCAGCAAGGATTGCTCTTGCGATCGATATCCTCTGCTTCTCTCCACCGGAAAGTCCCATACCGGAAGCACCGATTATGGTGTCATAGCCATCCGGAAGTTTGGATATAAATTCGTGAGCGCTTGCAAGCTTAGCCGCACGGATTATATCTGCTCTCGAAGCATTCTCATTTCCGTATGCGATATTCTTCGCAACCGAACCCATGAATATATATGTATCCTGGGATACCATGGCTACATTTTTTCTGAGGTCTGAAAGAGCCAGGTCCTTAACATCCGTTCCGTCTATCCTGATAGTGCCTTCATTTACATCATAAAGACGTGAGATAAGATTAACGAGTGTGGATTTACCTGCACCGGATCTTCCTACTATGCCAAGCATTTCCCCTTCTCTCACCTTAAGATTGATATTCTTAAGTACCGGTCTTCCGGCAAGATATCCGAAGGTAACATTATCAAGTTCAATCTCACCTTTCGGCTCTTCAAGCCTTACCGGATCCTCTTTCTCCTGAATCTCGGGAACAGCATCTATTATCTCGAAAAGACGTTCTGCCGAATTGATACTGTCAGACCACATTCTGAATACCCATGAGAAGAAATTCATCGGGCCGTTCAGCTGCATAACATAGCCGACAAATGTGATCAGTACACCGAGGTCTATCTTATCCGTCTTCAGTACGAAGAATACACCGATGATCCAGATCCAGATGCTGGATACTTCCTGAACCATGTTGTAAAGGATCGAGAAACGGTTTCTCAGTTTAACTATATTTATCTCTGCATCACGCAGATTTTTATTGGGATGCCTGAAGCGTTCGATCTCAGCCTTCTGCTGTCCGAAAGCTTTGATGACACGGGCACCCATCAGGTTATCATTTGCTTTTCCGGTAACTGCTTTTTCGGCGCGGTGTCTCTTGCCCGAAAGTGTCCAGAGTCCCGGACGTAATCTTACGGTCATGAATACAAGAAGCGGAAGCAGTATGCATGCTATAAGTGCCATCTGCCAGTTCAGCCTGTACATTACCGCAAATGTGACGATTATCGTTATACCATGTACGAAGATCATCGGAAGTCCGTCTATGAAAAAGTCTCTTACTCTTTCCGAATCTCTTAAGACCCTCGTCATGAGACCGCCGGTCTGCTTATTAACAAAGAAGTTAAGTGACAGTCTGCTCATGGCATCGAATACATCTGTCTTGATATCTCTTACGGATACACTTGCAACCTTTGCCATTACAAAGATCTGCAGATAAGTTGAGAGCTCGGCTATGAGTCTGCAGCCTACCATAACTATCGCAACAAAGAACAGTGCAAGAACATATTTTCCTCCCAGGCCGAAGCTTGAAAGATAAGCATCATCCTTCTCGAGTACATGGTCAAACAGAACCTTACCTATAAGATAAGGCCATGCAATGCTTATCACTGCAGTTGTAGTATATGTAAGTACCAGGATCAGAAGCTGAAGCTTATATCTGAGGAAGTACTTGAGAGTTCTTCCGAAGATCGATCTCTTGCTTATCTTTCTCTCTTCCTCTTCCTGCTCCTCGTCCTTTTCGGGAATGCCGTCAAGGATATCATTTCCCTCTTTAACATTCTTAACCTGACGGACAAATATATTCATCTGTCCGAGATAGGTATAGGTAAGAGCTGAGAGACTTACCGGTTCCGAGTCATACTCTGCGGTAACAATAATAGAACCAACTCCTCTGTCAAGATGGATATGTTCAAGCTTCGCGAGTTCATACAGCTTCACCTCGTAATCGCCAAGCTCTTCATCAGTAACAGGCGGTTGGTTCTTAATTCCTCTGAAACAATGTATATATTCTGCCGGAGTCTCTATTGTTGCGAGACCCACATACCGGTCTGTCAGAAAGATATATCCCGAAAGGTAATCACTCCCAAGGGAAAGATCCACCGGACAGACCGAAAGTATATCGGTTTCTTCGATATTATAATTCTTCAGCTGCATCGCAGCCTTTTTACTAAGTTTATTTTCCTTCATTTCTTTAACCTTCTAGTAACTTCGTAAGCCAGAAAAATGTAATACTTTTATACCTTTGCTCTTCCTTCAAGGATATCCTTATAGTCAGCAAGGTTCTTCCTCAGAAGATTCGGGGTATCAAGTCCGTAAGGACATCTGGACTTACAAAGTCCGCAATCTACACAATCTTCAATTTGAAACATATTTGCCTTCCATTCATCTGATAAAAAGTTAGCTGACGGTGCACGTCTTATCAGCTGAATCATTCTGGCACAGTTATTGATCTGTATCCCGACTGTACAAGGCATGCAGTAGCCGCATCCTCTGCAGAATTCACCCATCAGACTCTTTCTGTCTTCTTCGATGAACGCCCTGATCTCATCAGTCATTTCAACATCCTTTTCAAAGAAGCTGAGCCACTCCTTAAGCTCCTCTTCTCTTTGTATTCCCCAGATAGGGAGTGCATCATACTGGCTCATAAAAGCCATGCACGCTTCACTGTTAGTAAGAAGTCCGCCCGAAAGACCTTTCATTGCGATAAAGCCCATATCTGCTTCTTTGGCCTTTTTCACAAGTTCGATATCTCTTTCGGATGCCAGATATGAGAACGGAAACTGAAGTGTTTCATAAAGGCCGCTTTCAACTATCTCTTCTGCAACTCCTATTAGATGAGCAGTGATTCCGATATGTCTTACCTTTCCCTGCTCCTTAGCTTCGAGCATAGCCTCATACATTCCGGTTCCGTCTCCCGGCTTATAACATCTTTCTACACAGTGGAACTGATATATATCCAGATAATCTGTTCTTAAATTTTTAAGGGTGGTCTCAAGATCCTCCCGGAATTTTTCAGGAGTCTTTGCCATAGTTTTTGAGGAGATGAATATCTTATCTCTCATCCCGTCAAAAGCTTCGCCAAGCTTTTCTTCACTGTCGGAATATGCTCTGGCAGTATCGAAAAATCTCATACCACCTTCGTAAGCTCCACGTAAAAGCTTAACCGCCATATTCATATCAACTCTCTGAACCGGCAGAGCACCGAAAGCATTCTGCGGAGTCTTAATTCCTGTTTTCCCCAATACTATTTCTCTCATGGACTAACCCCTTTCCCGAGCGAAGACTAAACCATCTCCATTTCGATACATTTCCATTTTTCCCCATTGTAATCGTAAGCGAATCTCTCCTGCTTTTCGGCTTCTTTAAAACCCGCTGCCTTGTAGCAGTTATATGCATTCGGATTATTATCGAATACTCCAAGTGTGAGTCTTTCGGCTTTTAGTACTTCTTTTGCGTATTTTACAGCCAGCCGAAGCATTTTCCTTCCGTAACCCATGCCTCTTTTTGCATCATCTACGATTACAAATCCAACACGGATGACCGTGTGTCCTTCATCAGTATACCTTAAGATAAGATGTCCTACAACCTCTTCATCACAAACTGCGGTAAGCGGGAAAAAGCTGTCCGGTCCCTCGCAGTCTCCGTTACAATCAATGTATTTATAATTCATATCATCCGCTGTGATCGGATAGGATTTGTATCTGTCAGAAGACCATTTTCGAAAAGACTTTTCATCCTTTATCCAGCTTATGATAATCTCTGCATCGCCCGGTTCATAAGGGCGGAGTATCATGTCATCATTCATAAGATTTCTCCTGTCATTCAAGACCAATAGTACATAGCTTTCCTCTTAGTATATAACCGATCTTTTCATAACATGCATTAGATGCTAAGTAATCGGCATTAGTATATAGCATCGGAAGGTAGCCTGCTTTTCTCGTTATCTCAGTTACCTGATATACCAGATTCTCTGCATAATTTTTTCTTCTGTCTTCTTCTCTGGTATAGACCAGTCCGATTGATGCCATACTGTCTTTTGAATTCGGTTCTCCGACCGGACGCCAGTTGCAGCATGCCACTGTTCTTCCGGTTTCATCTTTCCAAAAATAAACAATTCCCGAATCTACCTGTTCTTTGGCATTCCTTCTGTATTCATCAAGACTCTCTTCATCTATACCGATCTCTTTATGAAAAAGATCAATTAATTCTGTCAGTTCATCGATATCTTCCACGGTACAATGATGAATACTGCCTTCTGCTTCTTTATGAGGTACAATCGACTCCGGGCAGTCATACGCAAACATGTTGGTTTTGATGGATACCGAATTCCCGGCCTCAGCCTCTTTCTTAATTATGTATTCGGCAAGATCATATTTCAGGTTATAGGTATAACCATCCTTTATCGGAACTGATTCGTCTATAAGTTTATAAGCATTTTCAAGTTCTTCCTCTGATGCATCATCCGGTGTCCATACCCATACCGGAAATGGGTTCGAAGTATGACATATGATTAGTTTCTCATGATCTGTCAGAAGCACGCGACACTCTGTTTCCAGTATTCTCTTCAATACGAAAAATGTATACTTGTTATTATTTTCAATTAACTTATAATCTCTTTCATCTACAAATTTATCCATAGTATATTCTCACTTTCTTTTCTCCAGATAAACAAACTCAAGTTCATTATCCACCTTCTTTGTATCAAAAATGTAATAACCCATTTTTTGGTACATTCGGATATTTGACTCGCTTCTTGTACTAGTAAAAAGTTCGAATCTGTCAGCATCAAAGTATTTTTCGATCTCGAGGAGCAGCCTTGTTCCATATCCTCTCTTCTGATATTCGGGATAAACCATCAGCTTTCCGACATAGACTGTACCCGCATCTTCCTTTGCGCGGACCGAGCCGATTATCTTATCCTCTTCATTCAGCATTTTCAGTATGACTCCATCGTTATACTCTTCGATCACTTCTTCAAGAGTCTGAGTGAGCGGTGGGATCTTCTTTCCTCCGAACAGCTCGGCTTCACTCTGATAAGCCGTATACTGAAGTTCAAGGATATCGCTAAGGTCTTCCTTTTCGGCTTTCTCTATTCTTACATCGTTTTTCTTTTCCATGATGATTCTCCTATCCCCTGACAAATATATGTAACAAAAAACCACTTACCCGGATAGATAAGTGGTTCTGATCACAAAAATATACTTTGACTACGGAAACCTATAGCTTATCTATTCCACCAGGCGAATGCACTATAAAACCATACACGTTGACCGCGTGCATAATCTGCATTGATGTCCATTTAGTTGTAGATGTGAACTTAAGCATAATCGTTTCCTTTCTAAATATTTTTTAGTCACGTCACATGTGACTCACCTGTTATATGTTTTCAGAGTATACAGACGTAAATCTTATATGTCAAGCAGCTTTTTTAATTTCTACCTTATCTGCCCGTTTAAATATACCTGAAGTCACGAGCAGGATTGCCGCGATCAGAGGAAGGATGATAAATCCCAGCAGCGCAACCAGCATCGTAGTCGGAGTTGATCCGGCCATGGCAAGTGTAAAATATGAACCGTATACATTAAACAATGAATGCAGCACGATACTCGGCCATAGTTTTCCGGTATGTACTCTGACATATGCCCATACCAGTCCGATCAAACAGGTACCGAAGAAAAGCGGAAGTCCCATAGAATATATATGCGGAAGTCCGAAGAGGATCGCAGATATAACGATCGCCGGAGTCTCTCCGAGAACAAGCAGCCTGTCTAATAAGAGCTTTCTGAAAAGCAGTTCTTCGAATATCGGATTAAATACCAGAAGAAGTATCAGATAGAACAACCACTCTTTTCCGAATAATTCATCTGCTGTCATTCCGACCTTTGTGATCCCGAAGATCTGACAGATTATATTCACAAACATGATAACCGGCATAGCAAGTCCCTGCTGGATAAAAAAGCCTTTTATAACAAGTCCTGGAGACGGCGCTATATCACCTGACATTTCGCCTTTATCCATTCCACGAAGGATCAGATAACAGGCTCCTAATCCCAGGGTATACGGTACTATCATCGATCTTAATATCAAAACAAAAGTTTCAGGTATGCTATCAGCAAACAGCGGTTCAACAAATGCAGTATATCCCTTGAATATCACCCACCATGCAGCAATTGCAAAAACAACGCGTAATACTATTAAAAAATTATTCTTCTTCATCCCATTCATGCTCCTTTTGAAAACTTATAAGAGCATCGTTCATAAGATCTGTTTTTGCTTTATATCTATAATAATCAATAAACTGTTTTACTGAAAAGATGATCAGAAACAGTCCTGCATAAATAAGCAGCAGCCACCTTTTATCAAACATGCCGTTAAAATCCACATCCTTAATAAGGTTCATGGCAAGAGCCAGTGCAGTGATCATAAACAAAGGCATAAATAACAGATTAGGTAAAATATATGGCTTATCAAGAGCCCATTTGCTTGTACTTACCAGGATCCTGAAGACATTAAATATTCCCAGCAAGAAAAATGTTATCCATACCTTGAGCATCATGACCGGATCTATAAAGATATTTCCAAAAGCAAAAATGATACTTACAAAAATAATGCTCAGTGAAAAACATATGGCAACTCTTGAAAAACTTTTTGTAACTGCGTTTTTTATTCTATCCATTATCACATATCTCCTTTCATTCCAAGGCTTTTCTTCAGATCACCCACATAGTTTCTTGATACGATAACCCACTCTCCGTTTCTCAGAAGAAGCTTTAATCGTCTCGAACTATCAGGAGATATTTTTTGAATAGCTTTTATATTTACGATGACTGATTTTGAGATCCTGACAAAGAACTGTTCCAATGTCATATCCTCGAGGTCGTAAAGAGTTTTTTTAACCCGAAAGATTTCAGAAGTAGTATAAGCAAATACATATCTGTCTACAGCTTCAAAGTAAAGAACCCTGGAAATATATACCGGTGTTTTATCTCCGTTCTCCTTTTCGCCTATCAGAGTATCGCCCGCAGATTTTACGGCACTGATAAGATTCTCGATCTCTTCATTACGCTCTCTGCATCTTATCTCTACTTCTGTTTCCGCAAGATTTTGTTTTTCTCTTACAAAAAGCTTCAATTGTCTGCCTCCATGACCTCTTTATACATAAACATTTTTCTAAAATCAATTAAACAGGGATAAGGTGTACATTTGTTTGAATAACATGCCACTTAACTTTCTAAAGATAAAGTTCTCCCATATAATACTGTTCCTGAAATTCTACATTTTTCAGAATAGTTTCTTTATCTATCGGCGTTCCGTCTAAGCTGACTATCCATTTATCCTCACAGTCATTCAGTCTATGAATCACTCCCACAACTGTACCTTCATATGTCCAGAGTGGTTTATCTGTTCCGAAAACATAAACATCCTGCTCAGCTCCGTCATCCGCAAAAACTCCATCCACATATCCGTAATTGATCGGATATATCATCTCCGGATGTCTGGGATGATGACACCCTAAAGGTCTGTCTATCGTTCCCTTTACCTTGGTCCCGATAACATCGCTGTAATCCATATCAACTATGGACTTTCTATATACTCTGGTATCATCCCCATTTAGATCTTTCATATCCTTCCAGTATGTGAAACCGTATTTTTCATACAGGCCTTTTTCTCCGGTAGAAATATAAAGAGTTTTGTAACCATCCTTCTTTGCCAGGGAATATGCATGTTCCAGAAGCTTTCCCATACGCATCTTTCCCCGATATTCCGGAAATGTATATACAAAGCCTGCCCACGGAGTAAGCGACTTATCAGGCACCTCATCATGTTCGGCATAAGTACAAAATGAGATAAGCTGCTCTCCTTCAGTAAGAAGCAGCAACTGTGTTTTCTCACCGCATAGTTTCTTAAGTTCGTTTTCCTTAAGCAGCTTTACAAGAAATGCTGCCGCTCTCCAGTCACTTCTTTCAATCTGGGTGATCCAGTAAGACTGATCCTTTTTTTCAAAAAAATCTATTATCTGCATATAATTATCCCCCTTGGAAAAAAATTATATCATAAAACAAAATATAAAACCTCGGAAAACATTACGTTTTCCGAGGAAATAATCACATAAAAAAACTAAACAGCTTTTTTCTTTTCCTGACCAACAATACGCCATATGCTTTTTTCCGAAAGAAAATATATCGAAGAAAGCTCAGCCACCTTATAACCTTTAAGATAGGCTTCGTAAATATCTGTATTCCGTTCCCGGAATTTCTGTCTGGTCTGATTCTTCTCTCCCCAGGCAGCTTTCTTTTCGTCACGTCTCGGAATATAGATATTGGTTCCTTCAACATACTGTTGGATCAGCTCTATTATTTCACGCGGAAGTGCTTCTTCCGCTCTTATATAGCCCATTTTGCGCCTCCTAAAATGTATTTTTTTCTTTTAGGGTGCATCGGCTATTACATTTTTATTCGCTATAGCCAATGCTAAGCGCTAAACTCAGGTGTGGTCATACAAAAACTTCCTCCTTGTTAATTACTATTGAAAAATTACACTACTGCTTCTTATCTGTCAAGCATAACCTTTACCATGCATTCCTCTGAAGCTGTAAATCCACAGTTCTCGTAGAGAGGCCTGCCTGCTTCTGTTGCATCAAGACTTATCTCGGTAACGCCACGACTTTTTGCTTCTTCCATCAGAATATCTATCATCTTTTTAGCAATTCCAAGTCTTCGATAATTCTTATTGGTATATACATTCATTAGATGCGCACGTTTTCCTGTAGGATGGTCAAAGGTCGGCATTATAACTACATAACTTAAGGAAGCACATCCGATCACCTTGTCTCCATCCAATGCCAGAACTGTAGACTGATCTCCTTTAAGAAAATACTTACGGTTATTATCAACGAACGCAGCATCATACTGATAATCATCAGGCAGATCATTTACCTCCAGAAGCATTTCCAGACGGCTGCTCATCAGAAGCTCGATATCATCTTTAGTTGTTACTTTATACTCTATATTGTTCATCTCTATCCTCTTCTATATTAACTCCTAAAGTATTCCGTATTTTTCAGGGTGTCTGTACTTATTACCCATTACATCACGATTTCGATGTGTTCTCAGTTTATCCAGATCCAGTTCAGCCACGTATATTCCCGGCTCTCCCGGAGCTTCTAACATACACATATCTCTAACTCCCGGTTCTTCTCTCAGCCATGGCACTCCATCAAAGAGTGTGGAATGTCCATTACAATCCGGATGTCCTTCAGGGTAATTACAGGTTGCAACTGCCACCATATTCTCATACGCTCTGGTTCTAAGTGCCGACAACCTGTTGATCTCCATAGGGCATGCATTAGGAGCAAGTATCAGTTCTGCCCCCTTCAGCATAAGTATTCTTGCACTTTCCGGAAATTCCCTGTCAAAACAGATCATTGAACCAAACTTCACACTGCCTCTTCCGAAATCCAGGTCAGCAACATAGAAGTCATCTCCACCTGCCAGCACCACTTCATCTGCAAATGCACAGGTATGAACCTTCGAATAATGCAGAATCTCCTTACCGGTTCTATCGAAAAATGAAACTGAATTAAGGGGCTTGTCACTGCTCTTTTCCAGATATGTGATTCCTATAGCCATCTCAAGTCCCTTCGCAAGATCACGAAACGTATTTACGAAGTCACTCTCTTTGCTTATCGCTAATTTGTTTAATTCATTTTCATCCTGTGGAAGTGCATATCCATCACTCCACATCTCAGGAAACAATGCCACATCAGCACCCTTCTCCTTTGCCTCTCTGCAGGCTTTTATTCCTATTTCTTTATTCTCTTCCAGTGTCTTTCCCGGAAGAAGTTGTAATAATGCTATCTTTATATTCATTTTTTCATCCCACTTATATACTATTTATTCTCTACGACAACAAATGGAATCCTGCATTCTTCTGCCGTAAGACCCGCATGTCCGCCCGGCATCATCTCAGCCTCAATATGTGTATTAAATATCGAAACATCAGCTATGGAAAGAGCCACATAATCTCCTATCATGTCTTTTAGCCCTTCACGGTCAGTGCCTGTTCCGAACAGCTTATTCTCGATCACCTCTTCTTTTGTCAGAAGCAGAAAATTCTCTCCGAAATTCCTCTTGAAAATATCAGGAAAAGTATCCCTATATTCTTCTTTTACAAAAAGATTAAGTGTTCGAGGCTCAATCGACGGCATACGAACAAGACAGTCCGTCACTTCCGGATAATCCAGTAAACATAGATTCCTGCTATCCATATGACTGTGATCAGCGGTGATGATAAGAAGAGTGTCCGAAAGCTTTTCGGAAAACTCATTAACCTTTTCCTCTATTTCAATTATCAGGTTATGAGTTTCATCACTCACTGTACCTGTCCTGTGCATAGTTGAATCAGGTTCGTTCCAATATGCATAGATAAACTTTTTCCCGGGTTCATCACAGAGCTCTTTGACATGATCAATCACCTTATCCAGAGTATCCGGAAAAGGCGGTGCAAACGGAATAGAAAGATATGCCGTACCTCCCGCATCATTGATCTTATCAATTATATTCTTATATGGAATGTACTTATATGAGACATTATAATCCGCTGCAGGTTTAAACTCCATCAGCGAGTCTTCTCCCCACTCCATTTTACCATTCTTGTCCGTAGGTTCAGCCCCACTCTTTTCTGTCATCTGGTCGGTATTCGTATATACAGTGACATTCTTACTTAGTTCAGGGAAGAATACATCCCATCCCAGCCAGCCATGCTCATTAGGATAGAGCCCGCTCAGTATGGATGTTGTAGCCGCAACAGTTGTCGGCGGATAAACCGAATAATAAGTATCCTTTAAATGTGATCTAAAGAATCCACCTTCTTCAAGATGCTTCTCTATGATTGATGTACCCATTGCATCAAGCAGAAGCACAACTACATTTTTATAATCCTTGGCAAGATATTCATCTGCTATACCAAGTGTATCTGCCGTAGTCTCGGCACCAAACTTTTTTAATATCGAATTAGCCAGATTAACAAGACACCTGCTGTAATCCGGTCCTTCCCTTTTTATTATTTCTTTCATTTTTTACCCCCTGATATAAGGTTTTGATCTTATCGGTCTCTTTCTTCGATTATATGAAGAACCGTATCGGTATTAAGAATCTCATGTATTCTCTCTCTGATAAAGCCCGGCTTGATATCACTTGCTTCCACTTCACTGATAGGGATCCAGACCAGCTCCTCATTCTGGTCTGTTATCTTTCCTATCTTTTCAGCATCCTCATCCGAAACTTCCATAAGATAATAAAATTCTATGGTATGGCAGTCGTATCCATCTTCGACTCCGCCAACTCCTCTGAAGAAATTCTCCGTGATCACAGCGAGGCGTGAAGCCTCAACCTTAACTCCTGTTTCTTCAAAGATTTCTCTCTCGGCACATTGTCTGGAGGTTTCACATATATGGACACCTCCGCCGATCATATAATAATATCCTCCGGGTTCATCGGTCTTAACAAAAAGCAGCCTGTCTTTGTTTCGTATGAATCCTCCGGCACGACATCTGAACTTTCGGTCCCCCTTGATGAAACCGCAGTCATAGTTAATCATCTCCGCCTTTAGTTCCTGTAGCATTTTTAACCTCCTCTATAACCGACATCGGTTTTACGGTCATTTCCATCCATGATGGAACGAATCCGCTTTTTATCGCATTTCTCACCGAACGTACATTTGACCATGCCGAGCAGTAAAATGGTATCTTTCCTCTTTCAAAGATCTCAGCAGCAAGTCTGCTTGTTATCGCAGAAGCTATACCCTGTTTTCTGAAATCCGGCAGCACATCTATACCGATCTGCCACATCTCGTCACAGTCTGCAGAACATGCCGCAAGTCCGATAAGCTTATCTTTATCATAGGCTCCGACACCGAGTACATCCAGTTCGCTCCTGTCCTTACAGAGAGCATTACCCCACTCCGGAAGATAAAGATCTTCAAAATCATCATGTTCCAGAACCCGGAGTTCATAATCCACGGAAAGATTCTCATAAAGCTTCTTATCGAAGAATCTGTCCTTATCGGGAAGATAATACTCAGCCATAAAACACACGGCACAGTCCTTATCAGCCAGTCTTTCATTCAGCCAGTAAACACTCGGTGTTTCAAACAGATGATAAAACTCATACTTAGCCGAATACTCCTCGACTATCCCCCTGACATCATCTGAAGCAGCGATCACCGTATTGCTTCCGTATGAAACAAAATCAGCATATATCGGTTCCTTGTAATATTTTCTGGCATTCTTTCCCAGCTGAAACTTCTTTATTACATTTTCTGTCTTTGTAAAATCTTCGACGGCACAGCCGATATCTTCAGCAGACTGTGCCATCGCAATTCTTAGTATATCTTTATTATTCATAATTCTACCTTGTCCATTTATAGAGCTGTGCATATATTCCGTTTTTAGCCATCAGCTCATCATGTGTTCCCGTTTCCTCGATGCCATTTTCGGTAAGGACGAGTATCCTTTCGGCATTTCTTATAGTCGAAAGCCTGTGAGCGATCACAAATGTCGTCCTGTTGGATGCAAGCTTCTCAAGCGACTCCTTAACGATATTTTCACTTTCATTATCAAGTGCACTCGTTGCCTCATCAAAGATAAGGATCGGAGGATTTTTAAGAAAAACTCTCGCGATTGAAAGCCTCTGCTTCTGACCGCCGGAAAGCTTGATCCCCCGCTGACCGATATCTGTATCATAGCCCTTCGGAAGCTTCATGATGAATTCATGAGCATTTGCAAGCTTGGCCGCCTCGATAACTTCTTCTCTCGTAGCATCCGGCTTGCCATATAGTATATTATCATAAACCGTTCCGGCAAAAAGGTAAACATCCTGCTGGACTATTCCTATGTTATTACGAAGACTCTTAAGTGTCACCTCACGTATATCCTTACCATCGATAAGGATACGTCCCTTGGTCACATCATAGAACCTCGGGATAAGACTGCAGAGTGTAGTCTTTCCTCCGCCGGATGAACCAACCAGAGCAACATAGGAACCGGCCTTGACATTAAGGTCTATATGCCTTAATACCCTGTGCTGCGTATCCTTATACTTAAAGGATACGTCATCAAAAACAATATCTCCCTTTACATCTGTAAGAGGAACCGCATCCGGGCTGTCCTTGATATCCGATTCGATTGAAAGTATCTCAACAAATCTCTCAAAGCCCGAGTAACCGTTCTGGAACTGCTCGGTAAAATCGATGAGCGTCCTGATAGGATCCGTAAATATATTTATATAAAGCAGGAATGCAACAAAGTCCGAAACCACAACCTTACCTTTAGCCATCAGGACTCCGCCTACCATGATAACGATGACATTAATGAGCATGGTAAAAGCAGTCATTCCCGAATGGAAAAATCCCATATAGAAATAACTGTTCTTTTTTGCGCTTAAGAATCCGTCGTTACCGACTCTGAACTTTTCATTTTCGATATCTTCGTTTGCAAATGATTTGACCACTCTGATGCCCGACAGATTATCTTCTATCTGCGTATTGATCTCGGCTATCCTGACACGGTTCTCCCTGAATGCTCTCTTCATCCTCTTATTCAGGTAGAAAGCATATACGAACATGAGTGGCACGAGCACAAAAGCCGCAGCAGTAAGATATCCGCTGATATTTATCAGAATGATAAACGCACCCACGATCTTGATAAATGATATCGCAAGATTCTCGGGTCCGTGATGCAGAAGCTCCGATATCTCAAAAAGATCCGAAGTGATACGGCTCATAAGCTGTCCCACCTTCTCTTCATCAAAGAATGAGAAAGAAAGCTTCTGATAATGGCCGAATATCTCGGCCCTCATATCACGCTCCATCTTTGCTCCCATAACATGTCCGATATTCGTAATATAATAATTCGAAACAAACTGAATAAGCACCAGCACGATAAGTACGATACCGATGATGATAACGCGGCGGACCGCAACATCCGTATCCATATTTTTAATATTTGAAGTGATATATCTTACCGCAAGCGGGATGACAAGACTTATAAGGGACGCTAAAAAAGCAAAGAACATATCCAACAGGAATGTTCCCATATAAGGCCTGTAATAACTGACCATCTTCTTAAGATTATCCTTCATAATCTTTTCCTCCGAAAATCAAAAACCACCTATCCCGAAAGATAAGTGGTTGAATGAATCATTTACTATTCAGATAAGACTTCCTCTTCTACGGGAAAATCCTCTCCCGCGGGAACACTTTCCTCTTTTGTCTTGGTCCTGGCTGTGATCATCGTAAAGCTTGATGTAAAGAGAAATGCAAAGCAGATACCCAATGCAACGCTTTTGAAAACATATGCCCAAACGACCAGCATAAATATGAAGTAAAGTGTTTTTCCTATTGTAATCCCAAAGAAATTCTTCTTATCGGTTGCAACAACCATCTTATCAAGATACTCACCCTCTTTAATCTGTCCCATACCGACATGGTCCTTAAGGTAAGAGAGTATGCTCTCATCGAAATACTCTTCTTCCTTCTCATATCCGGGAGCGAAGTATCTTTCTTCCATTACATATCTGTCTGTGGAGTTTGCAAAAACCTTGGCAAGGCCTTTCTTGGTAATTGCTTCACCGGGCATCTTCCTGAAAAATACTGCGCCCAGAAGATATTTAACTCCATCTATCTTTTTGTAAAGTACATATATAGTACCTGAAGGAGCGCCCTTTACTTCTTCATTGTTACCGTTATAGTACTTTTCCTTAGTCTTTTCAAACATCTCCTTAAGATGCTCAAGTGAAAGAATGCCTGAAAGCTCATCGGCTATCATGATCTTCTGATTATCAAACTTCTTTAATACATAACCTGATAAATTTGTTATATCACAACCCTTAACGTATCCCATTTTAATATCTCCTTTTCCAGAAAGTGTTTTTCTTTTGATGAGCTGATAATACTACAGTCATCATAAGAATAAGCAGATTCTGTTGCGAACAGATAATTAATTGTCGTAAATGGTATCTTCTTCGGGATAAAACTCCATTATCTCATCATCTTCTGTATCCAAAGCTGCTTCGGGAAGCATGGAAATGATTCCCTCCGTCACAGTTTCATACCCCTTCATCATGCTCTGATGAACCTTCCTTATAGCCTCAGCGTCTCCACTAAGTGCCGCTTCTTCCAAAAATGCAGTCCTTTCGGAAAGATCAGAAGCCCCGATCATTTTAGAAGTACTCTTAAGTGCATGCACCAGGATTCCATAGTCATGCCAGTTCTCCTCCTCGAAATACTTCTGCATATTCTCAGCTTTATCTGCTTTACCTTTAGCATATTCGGCAAGGATTGATTTATATATATCCTCATCATGCTGGCAAAACTGAAGCCCTGTATCGGGATCAATGCCGTAATCGCGCAGAATATCATATTCACCCTTCGGCTTATCTGCTTCGGCCTTAACCTCATTTTCAGTCCTTTTAATCTTCTGAACCTTGGAAACGGGAAGATGTCTTATAAGCATCTTTTCCAGAGCATAGCTGTCGATCGGCTTGGTCAGATAATCCGAGAAGCCTTCCGACATATATTTTTCCTTGGCACCAATTACCGCATCAGCGGTAAGGCAGATAACGGGAGACACATTACTCAGGCAGTTCTCATTTTCACGGATCTTATGAAGAGCCTCGGTGCCATCCATTTCCGGCATACGCTGATCCATAAGTATCAGATCATAAACCGTCTTCTCAGCCATTTCCACAGCCTGCGCTCCGCTTGTTGCGGTATCGATCTGTATCTCGGTATTCTTCAGAAGGTTTTCTACAACCGTCAGGTTAATTCTCGTATCATCTACGATCAGGATATGAGCTTCCGGCGCACGGAAGGACTCTTTATAGGTTCCTGCCTTTTTAAGATTCTCTTCAAAATGAGCCTGAAAATCTCCCACCGGAGCATCCGATATGATCTTTTGTGGAAATGTCACGGTAAAGGCCGAACCTTTTCCATACTTACTTTCAACATCAATGCTTCCGCCCATCATCTCAAGAAGACTCTGTGTGATCGCAAGCCCGAGTCCGGTGCCTTCGACAGTACTGTTACGTTCCATCTCGAGACGCTGGAACTTTGTGAAAAGCTTTTCAACATCTTCCGGCTTTATACCGATACCGGTATCGCTTACGATTGCCGTCAGATCAAGAACTCTGTCATCGGTCTTCTCGCCGCGAAGAGTAAGCTTAACGGAACCCTTTTCCGTATATTTGACTGCATTGTTCAGAAGATTTGTAAGGATCTGTCTGACTCTGACTTCATCGCCCAGAAGTTCATCCGGAAGTGAAGAATCCACATCTATATTAAAATCCAGTTTCTTATCCTGAGCCTTGAAAAGGATCATGTTATTAAGATCATTGAGAAGTGAACTCAGCTGATAAGGTGATTCCACGATATCCATACGTCCCGCTTCGATCTTCGAGAAATCGAGGATATCATTAACTATTGCAAGAAGATTATGTCCGGCGTTATTGACATCATTTGCATATGATCCGATATTCCTGATAACGTCCTTCACTGATTCCACATCTTTATCGGGAAGCTCCTCGGCTTTACGTCCTTCTCTTAATATCATCTCATTCATTCCGAGCACGGCATTGATAGGTGTCCTGATCTCATGAGACATATTGGCAAGGAAGTCACTCTTGGCCTGATTAGCACTTTCGGCACGAACCTTTTCTTCGAAGAGTTCGCCCTGCATCCGTACAAACGGTCTTAACGTAAGCAGTGCAAGAACGGCCGCCAGAAGCTGGGACAATATAAGAATCACTATATAACTTAAGATAGTCGAACGGGTCTGTGTGGAAAGCTGATCCTCAAACCATTCCGCACTAAAATCAACCGCAATGATTCCGGCCACATTTCCGGCCGAATCCATAACAGGACTGTAGGCACTGTAAAAGTCACCCCATGAGTCCGAATACGGAACTTCATCTACCGCGGCTATTCCTTTTCCGGCGCTGGCGAGCGCTTCGGTATATTTGACACTGTCTCCATAGCTTGCAGGTCTAACCTGATCAAGATCCATGGTGAATATAAACTTTCCGGGACTTTCTTCTTTGATGCTGTAAACATATTCCAGTTCGACATTATCTCTGAAGACTGCCAGCGTTTTATATACATCCTTATATTCGGTGCTGCCGATATTGTCTTCGGATATGGTCTTAAGAATATCCCCATCGACAGAGCCCGAAGCACAGTTTGCTATATCCAGCATTCTCTGCTGAATGGCTTTTCTGATACCGTTTTTTGATCTGTGAATTGAAACCGCACAGAAAAGAATACTCGATATGAGCAATATCGCCTCAACCATAAGTATTATCTTTGTAGAAAGGTTGTTTTTCGACGTCACAAGACGTTACCTCCAATACTACTAGCCGGCATATATACCGCCCGGATCCAGGATATCTTTAAGCTCGTATACAGACATAAGAAACTTGCCGCAGTTACAGATACGATTATTAGCCTCTGCTTCTGTATCCTTAAATCCAAAAAACGGTCTGGACTGTTTTAATGCATCCATCGTAGCATCCTTATAACCGCTTTTATCAATCGTAACGGTCATAACATTGCCTTTAATGCAGATACTGAAGAAGTACTTCTTACGAAGATTAAGCAATGTTTCTATCATCGTCGGAGTCAGGAATCTGTAGGCCTCATCATCAAAAGTCGCTATAGTATCAAAGTTCTCGGCGAACTCATGATTCTCCGTATCAATGACTCTTAATTCTCTATCCTTAATTGGCTTGAATATATTCTTTTCTTTTTCGCCACCGAGAAGTCCCTTGCTTGAATTGGTACTCATGATATTTACGATACCATTAGTGGTAAAGCTTGTGCGGAACTTGAATATCACTCCGTTAAAATAGATTTCCTCATGCTTGTCACCATCGGAATCTGTCCATTCGTATGAAACCTTGTAGCCCGCAAACTCAAAAGAATCCGTAGTAGGTCTCTCGGCCCAGTCATAGGAACATGTCGAAAATGTGGTACCATAGCATTTACTCTTAACAGGCTTGATCATATGAGCCTCGACCAGTGCATCCTGATAATGCATATCGGTATCCACCAGATCCAATGCGTCATAATGAAATCTCGCTTCCAGCTTATCATCGAATATCTTCAATGTCGGAGTGGCTATCCTGTCAATAAAATTATAACTCTTGAACTCAGGATTCTGTTTACCCCTGGTAATAGCCGTATAAGCTACGAATGCTATTATGACCAGTGGAGCAAAAAGCGAAAAAGCCGCCAAAGCTATAGGAATCATCATAAGACCGAGAATAATAAAAAGCGCCTTTGTGCCCTGTTCCATATTTGCAAATTTAGTATTAGACTTAATCCTGTCAAGAAGTGACCTTGGAGCAATTGATGAAAAGTAATCCAGCTCACTTTTCAGAAGAGCGATCCTGCTCTGATCCAGTTCACCATTGATAAGTCTTTTTCTGAATGCGCTTAATTCCATATCTCACATCCTTACAGATTCATCTTCAGATCAATATTCTTAAGCTGTTCCAGATTCTCTTCATGGATATAATCCATCTTTGTAACACCTTTGATTCCGCATATGATCGATGACGGAAATGATACAATAAGATTATTAAGCTTTGTTATGTTTCCGTTTACCGCACGTCTTGAAGCAGAATACTGCTGTGACTGTTCGGAAAGCTTGTTGATAAGATTGTTAAAAAGCTCCGCACTCTTCAGCTCGGGATAAGCTTCTCCCAGAGCAAAAAGACTTCTCACTGCCTGCTCCTGAGACTTGGATGCTGCATTAAGCTGTTCAATGGTTGCATTTGTTGGAACCTGTGAAAGACCTCTCAAGCCTTCAAATACCTTCTGCTCATGCTGTGCATACTGCTCTGCAACATTTTTACCCTGCATAAGCACATCATATCTCTGTCTGAGCTGTATCTCTACACCCGAGAGTGATTCTTCGATCTTAAGCTTAACACGGTTTATAGTGTTAGACGTGGATACAAACCAGCCTAACAGAATAAGCAGTATTATACCTGCAATGATCAATACTATAACTCCTGCACCTAAAGCTAACATACTTTTTCTCCCTTCTTTTTGTAACAATAAACTGATATCAGAATAAAGAAAAACTCGTAAACTGTCAACTGTTAACAGCTTATCTTATAATTCCTTCTCATAACATAAAAAATCCTGTTCATACATATGGCATTCACCGACTACATTAAAGCCGAACGCCGCATAACAACGGATTGCCGTTACATTATATTTATTTACAAGGAAATGAATTCCTTTATATCCCCGTCGTTTAAGCTCATCCATTCCATGCTGCAGCATTACCCTTCCGAGTCCTTTCCCCTGTTCTTCAGGTGATACCGCAAGCCTGGCAAGCTCACCTTCGGGTCTTAGATCATCAGACCAGTAAGGAAGATTATCAACGTCTTCATCTTCTTCGAGGGATATTACCGCCTTTATCTTTCCTTCTATCTTTAATACAAAAAGCGCATCTCTCGAAAGATCAAAATCAATCGTCTCATTCGATGGATATTCCTCAGTCCACGGACAAAACTTACGTCCCTTCTGAAGCTGATAGAGAGCCAGGATATCATTTCTATCCTCTTCCGTCGCCATCAATATTTCGTATTCCATTTTTTCCTCTCTTTCACAAGCGGACTTATCTTATAAAAATGTTGGATCAACAAACTCCACGCCCTTTTCCAAAAGATAGTCGATGAACATCCTGTAATATCCGGGCACCATTTCTTCAGTCTCATCATGAGCATGAAGAAGCAGGATATGTACTCCTCCGTCTTCAAAAAGCGGAGCACCGTAAGGCGGTTTCGGATCATTCATTTTATCCATCACATTTTCCTTTGTAAAGCCGCTGCCGGGTCTGATACAGAATTCTTCAAAATCAAAGGTCCAGGATGTATCTATATCCTTATCAAGTCCCTTCTCCTTCCAGAAGGGATAAGGAATAGCTCTGTCATCAACCTTGTTGAAGCCATTTTCAATAAGATAACTCTGAAAAGCATCTTTATTACCTCCGCCCTTATCTCCGTAAGGAAACCTGAATGGTCTGTAGACTCTGCTCACACCGGCAGATTTATATAACTCATCAAGGACCTCTTCACATTTTTCAATCTCTTTTAAACCCTCTTCCAGAGTGATCTCCGAAAAATGAGGATGAGAGTAGCTGTGGTTTCCGACTATCATTCCGTTTTTTAACGCATACTCTGCCTGCTCATGGTAGTACTCGACATTTCTGCCCCATGCGAACATCAGCGCCTTTATTCCTTTTTCATTCAGATAGTCAACTATAGCCGGAGTATTCTTTGAAGCTATATCATCTATTGTAAGCAATGCTTTGATCATTTTAACTCTCTCTTTTATTCTTTTATTATTCATCTTATTCTATTTCAGATACATTATATATATCTGACAGGGATTATCCTCTCCCCATATTTCGGGGATCACCTCCAGCTCCTTAAAACCACAGCTCAGGTAGAATCGATTTGTTATATCATAATCCTCATATACACCCATCTTCACAGTCTTAACCTGCATAAATGAATAGCCTTCTTCCTTGGCAACATCTTTTGCCTTTTCGAAAAGCTGTCTTCCGAGTCCCTGTCTGTGACTCGTTTTCAGAACTCCCATGACAGCAAGCTCCATGGTGTCCTTCCCTGTTTCCTTAAGACATAAGAAACCGTTATAATCATCATTTTCCTTAGCCGCAAGGAATATCCAGTCTGCAGAGTCGGCTATATATTTTTCCCTGCTCTCCTCCACCTCGAACCATTCTGTAAGTGCTTCTAGGATAGAGCGGGCAATCTTTCTTTTTTCATTCGGATCATTTATTCTGACAATCATTTTTCTTCCTCACTAATAATTTATTAAACCATCACCTGAAAAAGTCAAGGGCTATCTCATTATATTTTGAGACAGCCCTTTAATGTGTTTATTTAATAGTTTTGCTTAGAGCACTCCCATCTTTTTAAGTCTAGTTTATACTCTTTAATGTCGGGATGGCTAGTGTAAAAGATATAATACCGTACAATACAGTATATTATTGGTTTTTCCACCTACACAGAAGCCCCATTTCCGACTATTATAGTCTACTATCATTTGCATATTTAATGCAATTTTGTGGTACCAGCTTGTATTTGTTGTACTGGATCGAATCCAAGGACTCTTTCTACAGTACATTACTTTGATTTAAACTCTTAAATACATCAATTTTCTTCTTTTCAGAAACTTCAGCATAAATATCAAGTGTTGTCTGAATATCCTTATGTCCCATGACTGACTGAATCACTTTGATATTAGTTTCATTCTCGCACAATCTTGTACAAAAAGTATGTCTCATAATGTGGCAGCTGAATCTTGGCAATAATATAGGTTCTCTATGTTCCCTCTTTGCCTTAATCTCTTCCTCAGCATTATAGTCATCAACAATATTTTTTATCTTACGGTTTAAGGTGGATCCATTATGAATGCCCCCATTCCTATTACAGAAAACAAAGCCTTTCATCCCACCAACTTCAACTATACTGTGATAACCATACTTTTTCTGATTATTTTTCTCTTCCAGGAGCGCTTCATATACCAGATCCAGCATAGGAATCATTCTTATTCCTGCTTCGGTCTTAGCACCATCCAGTACATCATACCCACACTTATGATCTTTCTCATTTTTCTGATAATATACTATCCTGTGATTAATACTAATCTCTCTCTGATCAAAATCCAGGTCACACCATCTGAGTCCCATGACTTCACTGACTCTGACTCCGGTTCCCAGCATAAATGTAAACAGCGGCTTCCATCTTCTATTCTTGTCATCATCAAGATAATCCAGAAAAGCCCTTTCCTCTTCATAGGTTAAAGCATGTCGCTTTTCAGAATTATTTCTGCTTTTCTTGATTTCAGCCAATGCACCATTAGTAGGATTATTACGAATAACATTATCCCTTACAGCCATCTCAAATGCCGGATGCAGCAGGCTATGGACATTATCCACTGTACTAATTCCTAATCCCTGATTCATAAGAGAATTATAATACAGAACAATATCTGAGTACCTGACATCGGAAATATGCTTTTTTCCAAAATCAGGTCTCACATAACGATCATAATTATAAATGTAGTTAGCTCTGGTCGGTCCTCTAAGATTATTCTTCGTAGACAGATATCTATCAAAAACATAATTGATATCAGCCTTTCCTATACAATACACACCTAATCTGTCAAGCTTATCCTTCTGAATCTGATCTTCTTTATCTCGAAGACTCATTAAGTCTTTAGAATAAATATATCTTCTCTTACCTAATGAATCAGTATAAGCATAGACATATAGATTATTGGATCTTTTATAACACTCTCCCTTTCTAAGAACTCTCCCAAGCTTATCTCTTCTTGTAGCCATCAGATCTCCTTCCTACTAATAATATGTAGAAAGATGATTATGCATACTACGATTCTTGGGCTAACCTTTCTTTGACAGCCTCTCGTATAAACTGTGCTATGGTCTGGTTGTTATTATCAGCACGTTCCTTAAGCAATTGATATTCCTCATCTGTGAATCTGACCGTAATACGTTCAGCTTTAGGATCATCAGATTTTGGGCGTCCTCTTTTTGCCAATTATTTGCACCTCCATATCAACCTAACCATTAGCATACTTCATGTCAGTCATAGAGTCAATGTTTTTTGTCTGCCAAATTATTTCATCCTGTAATATTCGATGAATTTATCGATCAGCTCCGTATTTACAAGAACCATTCTGTTTATTTTCGAAATGGCACCTGCATCACGAGCTAATGTAGTAAATTGCCTTACACTCATCCCATATATTTTAGCCCCATCCTTATAGCGAACATACTTACTATGTCTTGGGGCTTGAGCTTTTAATACAAGTTCAGCAAACAAACTCTTTGGAATATAGTATACACATTCCCCATCTTCACATCTTATTAAATCTTTGGTATCAGAATCATCATTTCTCATAAACGTCTCCTTCCTCATCATAGAAAGAGCTTTATGCGTACTACGAATCTGAATTAGTTGTTCTATGACCACATTCGTATAACTGTGCTATGATCTGATTCTTAGCATAGTTTAAAATGGTCACAGAGTCAAACAATAAAAGTCTGCCATTTTATTTTTCTCTAAAATACTCAATATACTTATCTAATATATCCATATCGACCAGAACCATCTTATTGATCTTAGATACCGCACCTGCTTCATGAGCAAATGCCTTAAAATGACATAAACTCATTCCATATAACTCTGCCCCCTCCTTATATCTTACATATTTTCTTCTGGGATACTGGGTTCTGAGAACAAGATGTGCAAACAGATCTCTGGGAATATAATATACACAACCCGAATCATCACATCTAATCATATCGTTAATATTTGCTTCACTATCAATCATACTATTGCTCCTTTCGCTGTAAGGTATGTCTGCCCATAAGAGCTTACCCATATGTTATTATCCGGCAGGATTATAGATAACTCTCTCACAACAGATAAGCTCTTATCGGCATACATACTCATTAATAAAACTACTGGTAGCTGTTGGCACAGCTCACATCGGATTCGCACCGTCCCTCTATGGACTATGTATCATCATTCTTGTAACACATAGAAGTATCATTATTAATGAATAGCATCAAAGCCCCGATACCACCACAGTATCTTCCTTACGAACAATGTTTCTCGCTCTTACAATAATGTAGTCATGGCGCATCTGGTTCTTGCGGCTCTGCTATTCATGAACGTCCAGTTGTCTTTTTCTATATTAAATTGTAAATGAACGATTAACTTGTTACCCTGATGAACACACGGAATCAATCTCAACTGCTACTATCCTTTAATTCCATATGCTCAGCCAGATCAACAAGAGCTATGCTTACACCCTGCGCACTACTAATACAGAGTGCAAGCAGTATATTTATGAATTATTCATTATCTAAATTTCCAATCAGGCATAACTTCTATATGAGAACCCTCAACACTCATAAATGGGACATTAAGCTCATTTTCAAGAATATCCAAGTCTCTGAATATGGTTCTTTGACTGACATCAAATTCTATTGCCAGCTCTGAAGAAGTAGTTTTCTTATGATCAGAAAAAAAGTCCATCATTTTTATAAGCCGTACTACCCTTAGGGCAGTTCGACTTTTTTCCCTGTCCTCTTTCATAGTATTCTCCCATTGTTCCTATAACATACCCCATACCTATGACAACTAAGGTCATAGGTTCGATGATTTATTTCATAGGCACCACCGCCCTTCCCCAATACAGGAAAGAAAAACAGCAATGAGAGTTTTTTATCTTTTCGCAAAAGATATCTTTTACGAATAGATAAATAAAAAAATAGCCAAGACCGCAATTCAGCACAGTCTCAGCTTTTTTCAAAACACTAACATATTCTCTTTGTAGGAATAGCTTATAATCTTCTTCACTCATCTCTACCCTCTACCGGCTCCTCATCCGGAAAATACGGATTTTTAGACGCATTAAAAGATCAAAAACCTATCCTTTCACTTCTAATTCTACGGAATCAGTTGTCCCTAAAAAATACCTAGTAATCAGGAGAAGCGGCTTGAGGACAAAAAAAGAGCAGTGCCATATTAAACACCACTCTTTGCACTTTTTTATTCATACAAGAGGATTATTAGAACATTACAAACGTTCCTTCGTCATTACCAACAATATTCACTTTTCCGTTAATCATCCTAAGCAGATTATCAACCATCTCAGAATATGGTTCTAAAACTCCATAATCATCTTTTGTAACAATCCTATCTGCCTTACGTTTTGTATCTCCTTGTATTTCTCTATTTGTATTATTGCCTATTTTAGTAAGCTTACCGCCCAGATCTGTTTTCTTTAAAGGCGTTTTGTTAACCGCACCACCAACAGATTTCATTGTACTGGCAAATCCATGTTTGACTTTATTCTCAAACTTGTCATAACTATAATCATATATTATGGATAATATACGATTAATGTCATCTTTAATATCTATGGAATAATCATGTAACTCTTCATAAATATTTCGGAGATACTTTTCATTAAAATTTGATAAAAGCATTATTTCAGCAAGTTTTGAAAGTGAATAAACCTGCAAAGACAATCTATAATAAAAATAATCCTGTCGAACCCATCCTATTATCTTATTATCCTGTCTACCACCCATTTTATTTGACTTATACTCATTTAATGCTTTTTCAAGCAACTTTTTGTAAAACTTAATATTTGCCTTAGATTCTCTTTGGATAGCTGATATTTGTTCGAGCTTTATGGATTTCAGATTATCTTCAGCCTTAATAACATCCATTTGTTCTATAATTTCGTGAAGTATTTCAAAATCACTTTCTATCTTACTTTGCTTATCAACTTCAAGAAAATTCAGAATATCACGAGTAGTTTTTTGAATTTCCGAAAGCTTGTCATCAATACTCTTAAGATAGTATTGAGAAGTAGCAACAGAGGCAATAGCAAAAACAGAACTTGCTATCGTTGCTGCATCAATTATTGATGAATCAAATGCCTCTATATCCGCTTGCTTTCCAAACTTACCGCCTTCTCCCTTAAGATTTGAAATCATTTTTCCATTATTCTTTTCAACAAGCATATCAGGAATAACATTTTTTCCTTCTGTTGTAATAGTATATAAGCAACCACCAAGCTCATTGTTGATCACTGCATTAGAGATAAGTGTTGGAGCCGCAGAAAGAATTCCTGATAATCTGATAGCATCATCTTTATTCACAGGAATTACTTCTTTAAATGATTTCTTTTCCGGCAATTCATGAAACTCTATCCCATATTCAATTAATTCTTCATTAACTTTATCCATTACAATACTCCACCAACAAAGAATTATCCTTTTTTCTTGAAAATATAGTCAAAAACATAAGGCATTCCCCATCTCTCTTCTTTTTCCGGAACAAGTCTCATAGAAAAAGGAGTAGACTTATCACGTGATTTTTCAATCAGGATATCATATACATCAAAAAATATATCATTACTTGTACATTCAATATTTGAAGATTTAAGATCATCTAATCCAAATTTATCCCTGCATACATTAGCGATAAATTCCATTGGCGATATTACTATTCTTTTTTCACTAGCCAAAACTATCCGCTCTATTTCATCAGCAATATCATTAACTGTAATTGTCTTTTCCACTAAACTTCCGTCATCAGACGTTCCGAAATATTCTCCTGAAGCTTCTTTTAATCTTTTTTTTGTTTTATTCAGTCCTTCGGACGCATAATAGTCTCCAATGACCATTCTTTTTTCATAATAGTATAGAGCTTCCGTATAATATCTTATGGCTTCCAGATTATTCTTTTTAACTCCATAACCATAATAATAACAATCACCTAATCTTCTACACACATCAGAATATGCCTGCATAGATCCCCATTCAGGTAATTCATCCTTTGAATAATAATATGCATCCAAATACAGTTTTAGTGCTGTTTTCTTATCTTCAGAAACATATGTACCAAACAAATACATATCTCCAAGGCGAATAATCGAATCCGTATATCCTAATAAGGCACCTTTAGAAAACGCTTTAAATGCTTCTTCATCATTCTTATCTGTACCAATAGCATACATATAGCAAAAGCCCAAATTGCTAGAAGCTAAACCATCGCCCAGATCCGCACCTTTCTTATACCATTCAAAGGCTTTCTCTTTGTTTTCTTTAACTATTTTGCCTTCAGCATACATAGCTCCGAGCTTATTACACATTTCGGCATTTCCATCTTCTGCTTCCTTTGTAATGCACTTCAAAAGCTTTTTCTTATAACTTTCATTTAGACCACAATAATCTTCAGATTCCCATACAATTTCCTGAACAATATCACAGTCACAAAATCCTTTTTTTGTAAAATCATCTATCAAATTCTTGTAATCCATAAGCACCTCCTCAGACTTATAATACTAACCCCATAATATTTTTATCCGGAATCTATTTTATCCTTAAGTACTCCTTTTTTACGCCTTCTTTAATAAGCTGTCTGCGAATGCTTTCAAATGTTTTTAGTAATTTAATCCCATTAGGATAATCAGATGTATCAATTCCTTTGAAATACCAGATATTACTTGCTCTCACCTCATGTGTAACTTCGCCATTACCAAAAACAAATTCATGTGATGATCCATCTAATACAGGTGGAAATTCCGGTTCATCAAATTCAAAAATAGTAGGATTCTTAGAATATATTTTTTTTATTTTTTCAACTACAACATCAGATAGTGACACCTTTTCATCTCTCAGCTCAAGTGAAAAGCTATGACAATCCGCATAATATTTTCCATCTTCTTCATACACTGTTAATTCTGTGCTTTTATCAAAACTCAACCATACTGAGTACTTATATTCAAAAAGTATTCTTTTCATTCAGAATCCTCCCGTGTACTAAATATTATATGTTTTATCTCCGCAAACAATCGAGACATCATAATCAATTTTCATCTTCATAACGTCTTTTGTAAGTTTCATAATTTGATCTATCTTTGGAATAACATTTACCCATTCACCCGGAATATTCTCTATTCCATAATACATACCTGCAATACCACCGGCAACAGCACCAACAGTATCAGTATCCTCCCCCAGATTAACAGCCTTTAGCACACATTCTCTATAACTTTCTGTTGTAAGAAAGCACCATATTGCCGCTTCAAGAGTATCCACAACATATCCGCTACTTCCAATTTCATTTTCGGACAGATTCGAGAAGGAATCTATATTCCATAATCTATTGTATGAATTAATCTCAGATTTGATTGTAGGATCATCCTCTTTATTTAATAAATAATCATGAACTGTAGCTATTGCATTTGTGACAACTTCTTGCTTACTTAACTGCGAGAATCTAAATATATTCGCAATTACCGTTGTATATATAAGACACGCTAATCTGCTTCTACCATGTCCATGAGTCAAAGAAGAGATACTATAAATATATGATACATACGATTTATTGATTCTTATCCCAAAATCAACATGAAAGAATAAAGATGCCGGAAGAATTCTCATCAATGATCCGTTTCCATTATCATACTCTCCAACACCACCACACTTTAAAGGTTCCATTCCTCTGGCATAATTCATTATTGCTTTAGAGGTTGCTATACCTATATCAAAGTTTCTACCATGCGGAGTGTATTCTCCGTTCATCATCCAACCAGAAAACCTATTCATCAATTTGGAATAATCCAGATCATCTAGAAACTTATTATTTTCATCATTTCTAAATTCACGGAACCAATCTAAGGTTGCAATCGCCATACTTGAATCATCTGACCAGGTCCCTGGAGGTTGATTATGTGTCCCATACCCCCTCATATCAATAACAGGATCCTGCTTTCTTTCTTCTCTGTCAGAAAACTCTACTGGTACGCCTAATGCATCTCCTACAACTAATCCAACCATAGCTGATATGCCTCGATGAACCTTAAACTCATTATCCCATGATAGCTGACATAGAATCACATCACTTTCTGTAGCATCAGGATTCTCTTCAACATAATCAATAATATAGTCTAATTCCTCTGTCCTATATGAAGTTTTCAATAGTAACTCCACAGTTTCTTTATCAGAAAATATTGGGCTTAGCTTTTCTCTAAAAACATCAGCATATGATTTCATCAGCAGCACTCCTCTCAACCAAACCAGATATATTAGCTACTCTAATTATCCGATATAGGTTGTCCCTTAAAAAGGCCTTAAAGAATAACCATTCTTTAAGCCTTCAGATTTCTCTTATATCTGCAGCCATTCACCCTATAATTTGAACAACCATAGAACTCACCATATGGCCCTTTAACTTTTCGCAGCTGTCCTCCGCAGAGAGGACATGTCCAAGCCTCTTTCTTTATCTCCTCACCATATTTTGAAATTATTTCATTTGCAAAAGAAGAAATCTTCTTGCCTTCAGTCACTAAATAAACACGCCTCCTTGCTCTTGTCAAAGCAACATAGAACAGTCTTCTTTCTTCTGAGTCAGGGAAATCATCTGATTGCTCAAGAAGATATTCTATCAATGGAGGATTCTGTACCTTGCTGGGGAATCCCATGTATGTATTTTTGTTATTAAGAATAAACACATAATCCGCCTGAAGACCTTTCGATTTATGAACAGTATAAAAATACATTTTTAGATCAGGTCTTGATTGCAGTATTACTTGATTAACCTTATTAGCATTATCATATCTGAGAGTAAAGCCTTTTCCTAAGCAATCTATATCAAATTGATATCTTCCAAGAAAATACACTGTTGAGTTTTGAGGAAGTGTTTTGACTTTATCAACCATAAAACTGATCGCATTTTGTTCTGTATATCCATTTATATTTCCAATAACATATTGTTCTATATTATTTCCAGATCGAATCTGTTTCTTTATCTGGTTAGGATTACTCATAACAAAGTTGCTAGATATGTCTATAAGTCTTTGAGAAAAACGATATGTAGTTTCTATTCTGCTCAGTTCAGAATCGCCCCAATATTTGTCAAAATTCAAAATATAACCTATGTCACTACCGGCAAACCTATATATACTCTGCCAATCATCACCAACACAAAACAAGCTGTAGTGAGACTGGTTTCTTAAAGCTTTTAACAGCTGATACTGTGCTGTAGATATATCCTGGTACTCATCAACAATAACATATTTAAATACATGCTCAAATTTGTTATCCACAACAGCATCTGTTGCTTGATTAAGCATATCTGCAAAATCAACATAATTATTCTCTGTAAGAAATGTCTCATAATCTACAAAAACAGGAAAAATCAGTTCAACCAGCGCAGCATCACAATTAATAGATTTGATACCTTGGGAATCAATACGCCTATTCTTACAAAGGGTTATAACTGTGGCCATTGTATTTGATAATGTCGACAGAATATTTTTACCTTTTCTGGAACCCACTATTTCTTCAAGAGATAAATCTCTCATTTCAACACCAGAAAGCTTTTCCTTGAGATTGTTTAATAACATCCCCTCAAAATGTTCATACGCATAGCACTCAATTAGTGTCGTTCCATTCTCTTTATGAATCCGTCTTTTCCACTCAATTCCTTCACGATAAATTTCCGACGCTGATTTTCCATCTTTATCAGAAAAATAATCCGGAACATTTCCTTTTCTATCTATTCCAAAATACTCTATGTAGATATTATAATCCGGGAGATAAAAATCAGGATGATACTGACCATATTCTTCATCTCTTGTATCTAGGGGATAAGCTGCCTCGTACTGATAGTTAATTCCATGCTGAGCAAGGAAATTAGCTATTTCCATTTCCCCATAACTCTTAAGCACCTCATCCTTTATACTTGTAGGCGGATTAGTTTTTAGGTAATCCTTATATTCATCCTCATCTTCGAAAGAAAACTCCGAGCGAACTTTTACATTATGATACAAAACATAATTCAGCATTTTTCTTTTATATGCTGCATCCAGAGAATCTTTGAAAACATAATCATTCACAAAGCTATTCATTCCGTTTTCAAAAACCTTAGGTGTAATGCCCTGTGTTCTTCTAATAATGTCATAACCAAGTTTATGAAATGTAGCTACATAGAAATCTTTATTAGTTTCTTTATGAAGTCTTTTCTTCATTTCATCTGCAGCTGCATTAGTAAATGATAAAATAAGAAAATCCTGCGGATCAGCATTATACACATTTAATAAGTATTTTACCTTTCCCAGGATAGTAGTAGTTTTTCCGGTTCCTGCGCCCGCAACAACAATATGACTATCCGCATCTTTAACTATACAAGCCATCTGCTGAGGATCCAATTGTTGTCCTTCCACATCACCTATTATTGAATACCCTTCTTTTATCTTCTTATCTAAAACCTGATTATTATGTAGTTCTATATCCCGATAAAAACTTATAACAGAAGACTGTAAGGATTTCACAGAAACATGATTTTTTACAGAAAGAAGCTCCAGTTCTTTACAACGATTGTCAAGATCCTTATAACTGTATCTATAAATATATTCATTAGAATTCTGTTTTAAGAACGCTCTTAGTTCCCTTTCCAGTTCCTTAATGTTCTGTGATAATTCTTTTTTATATTCAATTTTAGATTTAAATCTGTTTATAATCGAATCAAATATGCCCAATCACAAGCCTCCACAGTATTAAACCTATAAATACTTCTTTGCAAACGCCTTTAATTCTTCAGCAGACTTAACGCCATTAAGAACAGCTCCCTCAACTATTCTTGCATTAGGAGCACTGTCTTCTAAACTCTCAACGGATTTTCCAAACCCAGATCCACCAGAAGTTGCAAAAAGAACTATAGTCTTTCCTGAAAGATTATAATTTTCAAGAAATGTATTAATTATTTTAGGGCAGATATACCACCACACAGGATATCCGACAAAGATCACATCATACTGATCCATATTGTCTACTGGAGCACTACCAATAACAGGTCTACAATTCGGTTCCTTCTTCATTTCTATAGAGCTTCTAGAGTTTTCATCACGCCAATCGAGATCTGCGTTTGTATACAAATCAGCTGGAACTATCTCATAACAATCTGCATTTATGGTTTCAGCTAATTTTGTTGCAATAACACCTGTAGTTCCAGTAGCTGAAAAATATGCAACTAATGCTTTACTCATTAAATAATCCTCCCTATATTTCAGATTTTCCACAATCCGTTATTTCTCTCATCACATTTTTTTCTGGATCATACTCCAAAATATGAATATCACCAATCAAGTGCTTATATGTACGATAATAATATTCTGCCAAACTTTCGTTTCTTTTAGGATGATAAGAACAAAGCATCACAATATACTTAGTTTTATTATGCGGAAGAAAAGACAGATAGAATGCAGCTTCATTTGTAAATCCCATTTTCGCACTAGGAACATTTCCTGTTTTCGTCCAAGTATATCTCTTACATTCAATAACAATATTTTCTTCATCACAAACTAAATCAAATTTATGATCCTTAGGAGGCTTTCCAATTGCAATTTTCTTTTCAAGTACAAATATATGATTATATTCATTTTCGAACCAAACTTTTACAGCCCTTTGAAAAGCTGCTCCATTTTTAGGATTATCGGAATTACTCATTATCTATCCTCTTATGATAAAACAGTATCTTCTCTCTATAAAACAATTGTCCTATTTACTAAATAGTATATCCATCATCTTATCTTGATGATTCTTTATTTCTTCAAATTCCCAGGTCTGATTGTCCTTGCATATCTGCATCATTATCATAAATTTCAATGACGCAACACTTACTTGTCCAATCTTTCCGGATGGATCCAGATAATGATCAAGCTTAGTTTTCGGGCTCCAATTGGATCCTGAACTGTTAGCTTCACTACCAATCATTGCATAATTACCCAGACAATTAATCTGATTCTGATCAAGTACACCAGGTTCTCCAGTTGCAGTTGCCTGAGGATAATAGTGTTCAAGACTTCTTCTAGTTCTTGAAAAATAAAACTGATCAAATACCTTCAGTCCGAAATCTCCGCAGCCAAGTTTATCAAAAAAATCTCTACGTTCCCGGCTACCTTCTTTCTTCCTTTCGCCTCTAAGCTCATCATCATATTTTTCCCAAAGCTTATAATCCAGATAGTTAAATACAAACAGAGGAACTCCCTTAGAAGCTTCCACACCATCTCCATATACATGTATGAAATCATCCGTAGTCCTTGGTGCAATATTCATAATATCAAGTTTATTATTTCTTAGTACAACTCCATCAAAACTGCCAGGCATAGGCGTATTTATAGCATTGAGCTTTGTTCCATCAAGATAAACATTATAAAAGTATTTATCCGCAAGACTCTCAACAAATGTAGCATAGCTTTGATAATCGTTTATATCATTACCAAGGAGATAAAACAGCGTATAGAATAAGTAATTTTTTCTTTGTCTTGGCGTAAAAGAAACTTCAAACATAGAAAGTAAATGTGTCAATTTATTCTGAAGAGTCAAATCACTAATAAGATTTCTCAGCTGACCTTTTCTTGTATCTTCGTCTTTACGCCATACCTGAAGTTTCCATGGATTACTATCAAGCGTATCCTCTTCCTTTGAATGATGAACTATATAATTATCAAGCAACCATTTTGATTTAAGCAGATTAAATGAGAATGCTTTTATGGCATCAGCATCCATCTTTGCATCATTAAATTCATTAAGGAGTTCCTTATCATCGAGATTGAAGAGCTCCGGCTCGAAGTTCCATTCCTTCATTCTAGAAATCTTAAGAACTATAAGAAGAAAATTGGGAAAATCAATTATTGGTAAGAATGAATCCTTCTTATCAAAATCAGCCTCAAGCTGTATCCAATTACCTTTACTTTCCATATCAATTATTTCAGAGATAGAAATTGAGTGATTAGCTGAAGTCTCTTTATTATGATTTCTATATAAAGTAATCAGTTCTTCAAAACTCTGTGGTTTAAATTCAGACAAATTATATCCAAATACTTCCTCGGGTTTAAAATCGCTTAAGGATTGCTGTGCATAAACACTCATATCTGAGCAACATTCCCATATACGATTAAATACTTTTCTTTCTTCGTCATCATTAAGTTTTTCCATAAGCTTAGCTTTAACGATTTCATGCTTTTCAAGCTGTTCGCCTCTAGAATTCATTATTTCAAAATAATGATTCAAATCTATGTCCTTCGGAACCTGATAATGAATAATATGAACGCTAGATTTAAAGAAATTGATATAAGCAGTCATCTCATCCTTAGGGACTATATCTCCTACAGAAGCTCTTGCATATTTATATCCATTTTCTATTCCAGCGTCTCTTTCCTCTATCTTGAATTCCGGAATACTCTTTATTGTCTCATCCGACTTTCTTCTGGCTCTATAAGTCAGTTTATTATTTGGAGTAATACCTAATACCCCAAGGAGAAGCCTTATAGTTGTAAGTCTCTGCTGGCCATCAATTATTTCATATACACGATCACCTTTATTATATGAAACTAATGTCCCTATATAATATGGTCTACCAGTATTCTTCTTATATGCATCATATACATCCTGAACTAAAGCCGAAATCTCATCCTTCTCCCAGGCATAATTCCTCTGGTATATAGGAATCTCATATGTGCATGGTTCACTTCCACAGAATAATTCTTCAATTGATACCTCTCTAAGAGGAAGCACTGTTTTGGCCATCTATCTGCCCTCCCAGAATTTATGTACTTCAAAATAATGCAGATAGTTTTGATAAACACCATCTACGTCTTCGTTATAATTCTCCATATTTGCTTT
Source organism: Eubacterium sp. (assembly GCA_017619835.1). Classification (GTDB taxonomy): domain Bacteria; phylum Bacillota; class Clostridia; order Lachnospirales; family Lachnospiraceae; genus Eubacterium_Q. The sequence continues at coordinate 41,162 of JAFZRN010000029.1, read as the reverse complement.
AATCTTAGAATTTTCAAGCGGAACTACCATATCTGCCAATCTACTTAGCAGAACACTTGGCGAATCGGATTCAGAGATTACCTTATATATATTAAAACCATTAACTATCCCTTCTTTGCTCACCTCACCCATCACATAATTCTGAGCCACTTGCCAACCTACATTTCTGTACTGGGCACGCATTGAATAAGCCCAAACAAACGTAAATACTACAAACTGATCAAGATATTCCAGATCAGTTCTAGAAGGTATCGACGGACAAAATCTATCTACATATAAAAGAATTGCAGTATCAAACATCAGTCGTGTTATTCTATTTCCCACACCATTCTTATACTTTCTCAAATCCAGTGTCTTTACTATCTCATTATCGTTTATAAAATAACCTTCATACTTATCATTATTCTGGATATCGGCAAGGATATCAAAATAATGCTTAGTATATTCAAAGAATGGTTTTCCAGCTATGATAGGCGCATTCAGCTGGAACGGACTGACATCCTGTATTCCTGTAACAAATGGCACATGCGAATGATTCAGCTCATAAGCATACGAAAAGGCCCCTTTATAATACTGTGCATAAGGATGGTTATCCCTAGAATTAACCCCCTTAAAGAGTTCTATATTATGTTCAGTAAGCTCTCCAGCTTTATTTCCTTTAATCCATTCCTTCAGCCGGTAAAGATATTCATTAAAAAGTACCGACAGATGCTTTTGATTAAGTTCCTCCCACATCTTAACGACATGTTCGATCTCAGAAACTTCTATATCTTTCATCTCACGAAGATGATATGCCTTAAGAAGATCATGTGGATATAGAGACTTTCCGCGAGCATTCTGTGAATCAAAAAACTGGAAGGCTTCTGATAAATCATTTGTAATAACTATAATCAGCTCACAATGATTAATAATATAATCAGTCAAGTCTTTAATATCCTTCTCATCAAAAAGCTTATCTATTCTTCTACCAAAAGCCCGATAGTTATTCATAACATTATGGAGGTTAAAACTATTACTAGATAATTTCTGACTAATGAATGAAATAGGTCCCTGTTTAAGAGCACTTAGCAATAAAGAAAAAGTTATAGTACGTTGCTGTCCATCAACTATGTTGTAGTTATCATGTTCATCATGATGGAGGATAAGCGTTCCAACTCTATAAACTTCCTTATTTGCATTCTTGGATTCTTCAATATCGTCTAGTAGCTGATTTGCATTCTTAGCAGACCACTTGTATGGACGCTGATACTCTGGAATAACCAGATTTATATCGTTCAATGAACTTCCGTCTGATATCATCGATATCTTGTTTTGTAATAGCAAATCACCTATTGTACTTATGCCAAGTGTTAAACCATTTGCCATGATTCATTCCCCTTATTAAGTAAATTATCGTCCATTAATAATCGTATTATAATCGCGCTCAATTCTTTTATCCTTAAATCTTAACATCCGACCAATAGAATCCGGAAATGGGAATTTTTTATTCTTTACCGAATTAAAATCAACCCAAATAGAAAATCCATCAAGATCTTTTATTGTCCCATATCCAAATTTCAGATTAAACACCTGTTCACCAATAATTAACTGTTTTATCGCAATTAAAATATCATCTTCTGACTTATTAGCAACCTCATCGTATTCAGGTACTTCATCAGTATTATCATCTTTATCTGTATTTATATCATCATCAAAAATGATGTATTCTGATTTTCCATGCACCTGAACATCAAGAGCATTTTCTTCACTCCTGATCTCATAGCGTTTTTCAGGAAGACCATACACATTAACCAACTGATGACCGGTTGAAAATGCGTTATCTTCAAGATATGAAGAATCTCCAAACATTAACTCTTCTAATTCATGAGCTTCATATAAAGAATAATCATGACTCTTTATTAATCGTTCCAAATTCTTAATCAAAGTCAAATTTGATACATTTTCAGTTTTATCATCCGGCATAAGCACAAACAAATAATCCCTAGCTCGACTGATTGCAACATTGATGATATTTTGTCTGTTCAAAAACATCTCCTTGTTGGTAGATATATATGGAGGTGGATTAAATACAGCTATAATCACATCACACTCATCACCTTGAAAACCATGTATTGTTCCACTTTGTATATTAATGTTATTCGGAATATCAGCAGATGCAATTAACTTATCTATTAACCCTGCCTGAGAACTATAAGGTGCTATTATCCCAATAGTAAATTTGTCTTGCTGCTTTCTTGCAATAGCTTTCGATAAGAAAGACACAAACTCAAAAGTAAACAGAGCAGAATAAACCTGATAATTACTAAACTTTAATCTCTTAGCTCTATATATACTCTCATATCTACTGACTGGAAACTTAATAATATTCAAACTCTCTGATTCAATATAATCATCAATATTTAGTTTTCTCTGCGTTTCCTCTATACGATAGTGCTTAAGAACCCCATTGTATGTTAACTTACTATAAACATCTCCTATGCTCGGAATACTTCTATACTGAGTAGTAAGTAGTTTTATGCTGTACTTATATGGAACGGTATCTACATCATCCGAAAAATTCATCAAACCAACCATTTTATAAATATTTTCACCACTCCACTCTGATACAGCTACAGTCGGTTCAATTTGAAACGGATCTCCGGCTATAATAAACCTCTTTGGGGTTTTTAAATACAACATATACACCATATAAATAAGCGGAATCATAGATGCTTCATCCACAACTATGTAATCCCAATTAATTCCGTAAAGGTAATTAAAATCGCCATCCGAATCAATAAAAAAATCGTATGGAAAACGCACCATTGTAGTGACAATAACACATTTTTCATAATCATCTATTTCAAATTCTTTACCCTTGAATACAGGACTACTCTCAATCTTTTCATCACCGGTAATCCCATATCTTACAAGCCATTCTTCATAGCTATGATTATCCCCCATCGATTCCATGATTCTAGAAACAAGAACATCTGCCGCCTTATTTGTCGGCGCTAATACTATCATTCTCAGCTTTTTGTTCTTATTCACAAGAGGGATAATCGTCTCATTTGCCAGGTATGTTGTTTTTCCAGTTCCAGGAGGACCAAAGATAAAATCTATATTCTCACATAGATTCATCTGCATATCATACTCATCACTAAATTGATAAGGTTTCTCTTCAAATCGTTTGAATTGTTTTTGTAATTCTCTTAACAAAAAAGAAGGATTTTGCGTAACTATTTTAGCCATAGTTACAGACTCAAAATCTGCTGTATTGATAAAATCATCAGGTTTTACCTTCACTTTAAGTGTATATGATTTCACATTAGCCACTTCAATAATAAGTCTTTTGGATGAACCATCGTTAAATGTTAATTCAAGTGGAATATCAACAAGTTCCTCCATTACCTGAGGTATGTTTTTATCAGGATGTTTAAGAATAAGAGTTCTGTTGGTACCTTCTTCACGTACTACTTTTGAAAAAGATATCGATACTTCACGACTTCTCGAATTTTCTTCGCCATTCTCAATAGCTTCAAGTTCAAGCAATCCTGAAAACCAACCATATGAGTATCTGTTCGAATTATTGACCTTTTCTTGCGCTTCTTCTATTTGTGCCAAAAGTTCAATTTCTGATTCGAATTTTTCTTTAGCTGCTTCTATTTTCTTTGAGTAGTCAACAGGCGCCTTAGTTATCTCATCATTATCTTTTTCCTTCTCAATTTTTTTGTCGTTCTTTATAAGCTTTTCTTCAATATCAGTCTCTTCTTTATTCTTGTTTTCCTCAAACCTTTCTTTAATATCATCTAATATCTTTTTCTCAGTTTGATTTTTTAATTCTTCTTTTTCTGTATTTTCTACAACATTATCTACGCTTCGAAGCTCTTTCAAATGTCTTACAATGTATGCAAGTTCTTCATCACTTAGATTATCAAACCCCAGGCTAACCAATCTATCATAGTTTTCAAGTTTAACTCTTAATTCATCATCCAGCTCATCATACTCTGGATGTTCATCTCTTATTTCAAGAAAATCTACCAGCTTCTTTGCATAATTCCCCGCCAAACTATATTCATATGCCATATCTTGCAAAGATATTTCATCAGGAGAACATAGCCTTCCGTTTTTATCAAAAATCCATTTTGAATATTTAAGCCTGCATTCGCCTATTCCTTCAAAATGCTGAATATATTCGGTTCTAAAGAAGTATTCATATGTTCCCGTATAAAACTGCGAATAATAGTAATTATCTTCAAATATTAAAAGTAATTGATTCCATAAATATACTGATAAATCCTTATCATTATTGTCTCTAATTCTATCTAGAACAAGTTGGTCATTATGAATATATTGTTCAGACCAAACCGGTGTTCTATTACTTCTATGCCAATCAGTTCCAAATAGTTTTTCAACTTGTTCTCTTGAGTATGTTTTTGTTATTAATTGAACATTAATATCTACACCTAAATCTTTTAAGAACCTATCTACATGTAATAATTCCTTTGGTTCAAGTACATTCATATAATCAGATGACGCTACAAAATAAGCATTCTGACCGGCGCCTTTGAAATAATATAACAATTCATCTGATGGTAAATATAAATCACTCCCCTTATACACATCTTTAATAGATTTATCTTCTGATTCCCCAATGACAAATTCACGATTGCGTATTTCATTAATAAAGGATTGCGTATCCTTATTATTTTCAATTAGCTCTATATAATAATCCAAAAAGATTCTAAAATCAGTTATCGGATCTAACTTTTCTTTCTTCAATATAACATTGTAAATCTTATCCTTTAATTCTGGGGACTTTATACCTAATCTTTCAACTAATTCCTTTGCGTATTTATTATTTAATAATGAATCAGAAATGGTCCTATAGTCACTGTTCGCATCTTCATCTATAAAAAGAATAGCATTCCCCTTCGAATCAAAAGCAGATACAGCTTCCCCATTCTTGTCTATAAAAATAGGTGAAGATTTGCATTTTTCTATTCTTGATGATTTATCTAAGGTAAACTCATAAAGCTCATATAGCCAATCCGTTGACTGTTTTTCAGTAAATCCTGCCGATATCATTTCATATATCTGATAATCATATATCATTGCTTTACTTATAAGACTGGACAGATATGCGTAACGGCCATCAGATGTACGATATAAAGCTTCTCCACCCTTTGAAGGAATCACCCATTTTGCCTTCGGGTTTTTTACAAGATGTTTTAACTGATCATTTGATATGATCTCGGTTGTAGTAGAGGCATACGCTAAATATGCATCTTTCGCTCTTACATAACCGTCGTAACTCGGTAGAATCTCTTCAGTTGAAAAAACCTTCTCTATTTCTTCATAAAATGGAAGTAAGGAAAGATCATCCCTTGGATTCCTTGGAGTATATAGATCTTTATGTATTGGAATATAATTAAAGATGTCATCATCGAGAATTTGAACGCCAATTTCATTACCAATATCACGAAGATATATAAATGAATCCGCCGCAAGAGAAGCCAAGCATTCAATCATTCTTATATTATGACTGTCTGTGGCTTTTATACCCTCTCGACTATCTGTAAGTAAGAAAGGTGCATTTATAATGAAATTTAGATTAGTATCTTTTTTGGTAGGAAAGAAACAAAAGGCATAATAGTCCGTATTTACAAGTATATTATTATCATCAATAAAGAATCCGCATGAGTATGTATGCCCTTCTTCAGAGGTTCTAGAAAAGAGCCACATTTTATTTGTAGCATCTTGGTCATTACCATTCTTAAAAGTTAAATACTCGGCCTTAGTATCATCAAAATATTTCTCTTCTACAACTGTCTTCTCATACTCTCCATATTCACGTCCACACCTATAACTAACCTTTTTCAAACTATTTAAAAATAGCGTAGGAAATAATAAGTTGCGTAGCTTATGCAAAATATCTTCATATGCTTCATCTTTTTTCCTGTCTGGATGATTAAACGGAAATACAAAGGCAGTTTCATTACTTTTCTTAAAGTCGCAATTATTTTCTATTAATACAGGTACAATAAATCTCTCAATACGAAAAGCAATATCTGGATCATATATTACAGGAGTGGTCGTATATTGAAAAACTGCTTTGAATCCAACACCAAACTTACCAATCGATGATGACGTTTTATTTGAATTTGCTATAGATGTAATTGCATTTATATCACCAAGAGCGCCGGTTTGAGAATCCTCTTCCTCTGTATCAAGATCACTTACTGTAAACAATCTTGTTCCATTATGAATAAAAACCAACCTATCTTCAAATAACTCAAATCTTACCTCTGTAGCTCCAACATCATCCGCATTCTGAATAAGCTCATATATAAAATGAGCCTGATCTGAATATTTCTCTACAACACTCGATTTAAGCCCCCTCATAGATCTTTTTTCGAGCATTACAGCACTTTCTTTTCGGTCTTTTGCAAGCTTTTCAAATAACGCCCTCTCATTATCCGTCATATGATACACCCTTCTATGCTTTATTGTTCCCCATAAATCTCATCAAGCTTTTCGCTTAATGTTCCTTCCTTTGCATAAGGAAGCGCATCTACCTGCTTAAAGTTATGCTTTGTAATCTTAACATCTTCATCAAATCCAAGAATAAAGCTTGTTGCTATCTTATATATTATCTCCGTAGGTGCGAGTCCATAAACCTGCTTTTCAAAAATATGTTTCAGCCTATCATTCTTATCAGGATATAACTCTTTCATTTTTTCACTTTGATATAATCTCTTGACAATCTCCGCAATATACAAACCAGACTTCATATACAAGTCTGCAAATGTTTTATCCGGCATATCAAAGCAACCAGGGTTTTCTTCTTCTAGCATATCTACCATTCTTTTTACCACATCTTTAGGTGTATATATCTGATTAGTCTTCTGTGGTGGAATGTAATCGAAAATATCTTCGATACTCTTTTCATCAAAGTAATCCGCAAGTTTCTTCTTTAATGTCAAAAACTCTTTTACTGAATCATCAAATACCACAGAGTCAAATAACTGACCAGAAAATTCTTTTTCTTCGCCCGTTTCTTCATCAGTATATTTTCCACCATCCCTAAGGAAACGGAACTGTTCAAGAGTTATACTTGTAACCTCAGGAAAGACCTTATCAGGAACAACATTATCAAATGTTGCAAGTGTAACAGAATCATCACCATAAGCCATCAAAAACGAAGGAATTGTCCTAGAAAAACCTCTCAAATGATCTCTAATGCCATCTTCTATAGTATCTCTTTCTCTTTCCTTTATTTTTGTTTCAACTTTTTCTACAGTTTCATGAATAGAAGTCTTAGTGAATTCCTCTACAACATTATCAAGTCCAGTTTTAAATCGTTCCATGATTTCTTGTTGTTTTTTATCAAATTCGTCATTTATTTCTTCAGAGGTTTTTCCAGTATCATGACGCGATCTCATTGCTTCTAAACGATCTTTTTCAACAAGATTCTTTTCTATATTATATTCACTTACAGCTTTATCAATTTTTCTTTCAGCATCAGCATTTAGCTGGGATTCCACCTGTTTCTTGTCAGATTTACGTATATTCTCCCCATATTTTTCTTCAACTGTATCAACAATATCCTTAACGATATTATCTTTAACCATTTGCTTCAATCTGTTACTAAAAGAATCCTTATTATCATTCTTGGTATTATATTCTGCAACAGCCTCATGTACCTCATCCAAGATATCATAATGCTTATTACCAAAAAGCTCAGTTTCTTTTCCAATGACATATTCATCACTAAGGGACACTTCACCATTTTCGTCTAAAGAAAGTTCTTCCTGAACTTCTTTAGATATTTCAATCTTACGCTTTGGTTCCTCAATAGCTTCAAATTGTTCTATAATATCTAATACTTCCTTTGGAGCTGAGAAAACATTACTGATATTTTGGAAAAGGAAGTTACTCATAAATCCTCTTCTAACTACTTCAACGGATTTTATCTTTCGAGGGATTGTTAAAACCTTCTCAGCATCAAGCTCTATTAGTTCACCATCTTCATCTTCACCAATTACTGGGAAGAAATTAAGAAGCTCTTTTATATTATTCTTTCTAGTTTCAACATCGCCCCTTCCAGCATATGTATTTGGAGACAAATCATTTGCAAACTCTTCAAATATTACAAGTGTTCGCGCTGGATCGAAATCAAATACATAAGCATTTTCTTTCCTCTCAAAAACGTTATCTTTTTCAAATATACATGGATTTTGAGCTCTGAAAGCAGCCTGCATATATAAAGCAGGAGATTTAATATTACTAAGCATCAGAACACCAGTCCATTCAGGAATAGTTATTCCAGTTGTTAGCTGACCAACGGATACCGTAATAGTTTTGTCATTTTCTTCAATAGCTTTTACTACTTTGTCATATGACTTCATAGTCTCATCATTATCATCAATCTTTCCATCTCCAGCTGCAAGAATCACCTTATAATACTGAAATACTGGATGTTCATTGAGTTTTTTTACCAGTGCTCTAGCACTCTCCACTCTATCGAGTAGCCAGAAAGTATGTTTTAACTCTGTGCGAAGTTCTTCTGTTGAAAACGGAAATTTTGTTTGACAAGTTAATGCATCTAAAAATTTATCAACTGAACTCTCATGAACAAATCGCCCATTTTGTGTACTGAAAAACTCATTCAAATCAAACGCATATTCAACAGTTTCGCCTTGTATTTCAATTCCCTGTGATAACTCATCCCGAATAATTTCAGACATTTGATAAGTATATAAATTCAACTTAGGAAGAGATTCATATGGATTTTCTACTCCCTTTGTCTCATCCCAATCACGCTTTCTTTGTTGTTCATCAGCATATGTATAATTATATATTGCATTGCTGTTAAACTTGCTATTAGCAAGTGCTTTAAATGGAGTTCCAGACAAATGAAGAGTAAACAATCTATCTATCTGATCAAAAGCAACATCTGTCTTATATGTATCTACTCCCTCGTGAGCTTCATCTATAACTAGAACATCCCAAACCATTCCTGATTTACGACTCACTTCCTTCAGCTTATCGTATTCACCACCAAAATAGATTGATCCTTTCATATCCTGAAGACTTACAAACTCAATAATGTTAGTAAGACCACTCTTAAAGTCACATTGCAATATATATTCATTTCTTGATAGAACTCCATCCCTGTTCTTAAGAGCATCAACCTCGCTAACGAAAGCATATCCAGATTCTCTGCCCATAAATCTCATATAATCTGAGTACCATGAATTAGCTATTGCAGGTCTATTCGTCACAATCAAAACCTTTTTTGCATCAATTTTTTTTACAAAATCATATACAGCCAAAGTCTTTCCAAAACGCGGTTTGGCATTCCATAGAAACTCTCCTCTGTCATGATTATTATGGTATTCTACGGTTTTAGAAACTGCATCCTTTTGCTCATCTCTTAACTCATAAGGAATCACCTCAGAAATGTTGTCTAATATTCCTCTGTTTTGCCTAAAATCGTAAAACATATTCCTTGAATCAGAAGGAGATATATAAAACCACTCATTCCTATCGTCTTTATCAAAATAATCATTGCCTAGGTCTTGCGGCTGTTTAATATCGTTTTTTCTCAAATATGCATGAAAATGATGATCAGTAAATCTCTCGTTTGATCCATCATCAAAAACAGCATTACCCTGCCATTCCTTTTTTGCCTTTATTCCGGCTGTGTGTGTCTGCTGCCATATTCTTTTATCAACTTCTTGCTCAGTATATCCTATCTTGATATAGCCATCATGATAAGTAATCCCTGGAGTAGTGTAGGCATATATCATCGGAACGACTTTTTCAGTTGTTTTAATGTTTGGTCTTTCCATCTACTCCATCTCCTTTACATTATTTAATAAAAAAACTATTTCATTTTCTGATAAATCATATTTTTTGTATAATTGGTTATCAATATCTGATATAGAAACGTTCCAATTAATATCAGAATTATCAGAAAAATCCTGCATAGGAACATATTTAAACTTTGTAGGGACAATGTCTTGTGTTATTTTTAATACACTTAATAAGGCTCTAACAAACCTTGTTTTTAGGTACTTAGACGCATTTATTGCTTCTATTTTCTTATTAAATTTTCCGATCCCAATAAAAGTTGGAGTAGAAAATTCTCCTGGATAACCTATCACCGGTTCTCCTATTTTTTCTCCAAAAGCTCCTGTTCCAGACGCTTTTGAAATATACACTTTATAATCAAATATATTATTGTTTTCTGGATATCGAATAATTAAATATTCCTTTTTTATCCACCTATATTCTCTATTACTCTTATATAAGCCTAATATCTTATAATACTCTTCTTTCTCTTCTGCAGGAAAATCCGAAGAAAAAATATATGGTGCATCCTCAAATATTCGATTTCTGATTTCATATTCTTCACCAGGAGGTAATGATGTTACCGTAGGATGCTTAACTTGAGTTGCTTTTATTCTATCCGATACATAATTTGGAAACTTATTAAGGAAGTAATCATTGAACTTTAAATCTGCTCTCCCCCCATACATATAATTAGAAATACTTTCAGAATCATTGGATTTAACTTTTTGAACTATGTTTCTAAGATTTTCATCTACAATGAATTCTTCTATCGCTTGATACTCTTCATTTGCATTTCTAAAAGTTATAGCTACGCCACCCTTTATATCAGTATTAGGGAAAGCTTCTTTACTATCAGACATATACTGCAGAACTTTAAAATGCTTATCATTTAACATTTTTTCGTTCCACTTTTTCGAAGTCATTCCAGCATTAAATAAAAATCTCCCCGGAGAAATAAACTCATAACAGTCAGCAATTTTCTCTGCCTCATCATAAAAATAATTATATAAAGGTTTTCCTTTATCATTACCCTCAACCTCCTCATGATAAGGTGGGTTGCCAATCACAAAATCAAATTTCATTTTATTTTCCTTCCTTTATACTTCTATATGTTAGGGTTCTGTCACTTCTCCAATCTCTAATAATACAGTCCATCTCTTCATCTTCTGTATCATTTATTCCCTGCATGTAATCAAAAAATGTTAGTTGTCTATTCTCTTCTTTTGGTTTCCCAAATGGAACAGTACCTGTAATTCCATCCATTTGCCAAATATTCCATACTATAATATTTGCAATTTTCTTTAATTCATTATCTTCTGGAGTATCTCCCCACCTATCTTTGTAATATTCAGTAAAAGTCAAAAGCAGATTCACTCTTGCAATAAGGACATTATCTCCCTGAAACTCATATCCATAAACGCTTTGAAATGCTCTAGTAACCCATAAAACCCACTGCTCCTTAGTATCAGTGTTTTCATTAACCACACGAAGCTTCCTATCAAGTATGCCTATTCTATTGTTTATTTCAATAAACTCTCCAGTCGCCACATCATACCTTGAAACAATATAAGGAGCCTCACCGCATGTGATTTCGAGTCTTTTCGAATCAACATACTTTTTCCAATCGTTTTCATTCGAAAACTCAATTGGTAATTCATTTACAACCCATGTCTGACCTTTTTCGGTATTAAACACACCTTCTCTTCCAAACCATTCAGTATCACAATGATTATTCATTTTATTGCATATCCAAGAAGGAGTGAAAACTTCTGCTTTTTTTCTTGTTCTCTTCACCTGATCTTCTTCAGATTTATCAACTCGAGTTTTGATTTTATCAAAACCAATTTTAAGAAGAAGAGCTTCAGTAATTTGGGTTTTTTCAGTAATCTTGGAATCAATATCTGAATACGCATTAGTTGCAAAAATAATATTCTTTTTTGTAGTTTTATCCTTTAATAACAAACCTAAAACATTTACAACTGGATATTCATTAAGATTAAAAATCTCATTCATATATCAACCTACTTCTTTCTAAGTGTAAACCATACATCATTTATAAAATCTGTGTCATCATGCTTGTCAAAGTAACATACAATAGTCTTGACTATATTAAGCATATTAACAACATCATATTTTGTACTAATATAAAGATTATCATCAATCTTATGAGCTGCTGGCATATTGCTATCATCTAAGTCAATAACTTTTTTCTTACCAGGAAAATCATTGCAGTTTATAAGTCCCCTAAAGGTATCTGGAGCAAGCATATAAAACTTATCTGCTACCAGACTAACAATATCTGACCAATTAGTAACCGAATGTTCTTCGCCTAAAATAGATACAACAGCTGGTTTTGTACCAAAGAATGCAGCAAAGTCTGCATTTAAGTCATAAACAACACCTATTTCTGTTCCAGGATTCTGATCGTAGTCTTCATCTATTATCCAAATCTGCGTAGCTATATCAGCCATTCTTTCACCACGAGATACTATCACTTCACTTGTCCATTCGCTAACATCAGCTAGCTCCTTTGTAAATGCATAGTTGGATTGCTTATACTCTTCTTTCTTTATGTCAAATTCTTTATTTGAAAGAGAGCTATTATAGTTTGTCAGAGTCAAATTTCCCAAAGAATGCGTATATTTTTCATACTTCTCGATACCACCATGCTTTGCTATGTATTTTTTCCAGGAATCGCTTAATGTTTGTGGCATAACATGTTCTACTGTTCCGTTTTTATATTCAGGTAATTCCTTAGAATGTGGCATATTCTTTTCTATTGAATATAATAAATATTTTGATCCTGCGCTTCTTAACGACTGATATGTATTACCATTTACCAAAGCAATCTTAAATTCACTATTGGTTGGGAAAGCGTATCTTCCTCTTCCGCTAGTCATTGCAGACCAAAATCTGCTTAAAAACTTATCATCTATTGGCTGGGGATCTAGCTTTTGAACTGATAATGCTGCAAACTGTGGTGAAAAACCACCTCTATTACATACTTTGCTTCTAAAAGAGAATGATATACATATATCTATCGTTTTAATAAATGTATCCTGATCTATAAGCTCACGATCAAACTTATCAAATAGGTACATCACAAGAATGGCAGCATTTTTCTCAGCAAGTAAAAAGAATAATTCATACAGTTTTTTATCAACCGGCTGAAGATTTCTAACATTTATACTGTCGTCATATATAAAATGCTTATAGAAACGAGCATATCTATACATATCCTTAAAGCATTCTTCTACTTCTTCTTTTGCATTCCCTTTTCCTATCTGTGGGAATTGCTTCTTAAATGCATAATATAGATTTCTAGCTGTTATCTTTGCGGACTTACCATTTTCAGATATGTCATTACTCTTACGTTTCATTATCAGATAATGAACCATAAATAATTCCATATTCTCTGAATCCAACAAATTCTCAATCTGCATCCAATAATTCTGATATAAATATTCTTGATCTTTATAATCCATCGACATAAGAAGATAGTTTCTAAGAAGATCTGTATTAGTTAGACCTAAACCAGTAGAATTTAAACTTTCAAAAATAACTTGTGGATTTTCTTCAGTCAGGCAAATTTCAACCACTTCAAGCCTTTCAACGGCGTCTTCTATATCCTGACCATTAATTCCAGATCTTATATCCGAGGTAATTAATTCGTAGAAGTATTTATAGTTTCTGTAAATATTACTATTAAGCTCCTCCTTGGTGAAATAATCTTCATCAACAGCATCAGAAGCATTCATAACTTTCTTAAACACTTCCTCATCTTTCTTTATAGGTTTAAGTTTAAGTTTTAAATCTCCATCAGCATATGGATTTGTCAAAAACTGATTCTTTATCTTATCTTTTAGCCTCTCATCGTCAGATACATCATACAGAGCCTTTAGCAATAGCATCACACTCGTTATACGCTGCTGCCCATCTATTATTACGCTTTGATATCTTCCGTCCATTTTATAGCATACAGTACCAATAAAGTGCGTCTTATCCATACCAATAAGCGTTTTTATATCCATATACAACTGAGTACAATTTTCCTTTTTCCAGTCATAATTTCTTTGATAAACGGGAATTACAAAGACAATATCACTCGAAGTAATAAATCTTTTTATATCAGTCTTTTTTACATCCATATTTCATACCTCTTCAAACATTTAAAAGAATCTCTGCAATTCCCTCAGGAGTTGCTTTATTAGTATTAGTTTTTATCTCATAACCTTGAAACTTAACCTTACTTAAACCGTTTTCATATATGGCAATATTATAATCAGAGCATTCAATACCTACTGTTTCTACTGGAATATAACAAGAACTATATCTTATACCTTCTGGATATCTTTCTTTAATTATTGAACACATTCTATTTGTTAGTTCGTAATAATTCTTGCCCTCAAAAAATCCACCTATTTTGTATGGCAACTTCATATTATCAGCAGAACAAACATCTTTTAACACTATGTCACTCAAAGTTCCATTCCCAAAATGCTTATCTATAATACTGAATAATTCTGTATTCTTTTCATCTCGTGCCGGAGAAATTAAAAAAGCATTGAAGGCCATTGCTATCACTTTTTTCCATTCAGATTCATTAGGGGCAACAGATATATATCCACCCACTTCAATATCTTTTACAGTTGTATACTTTCCTAACACATACTTTCCATTAATCGGAGTATGCATTTCTAATAAACATATCTGTTCAGTACTCCCCAAATATAAAACTGTTTCATTTCCACTATTGCAACGTCCTTGTTTTCCCTGAGGAGGTGGCCCCCATTCTTTATTATTTGAATAGTCTTTATCTTTTTTATATCTTCTTATCCTATAAAAAGTCGAACCACATGGTATTATATTTCCTCCAAAATCATATACTAGCCCCATTTGTGAATTTGCCACATATTTTGCTAACGCATAAAAAAGATTCCCTTCGTATAGTTCTTTATATATATCTAAAACAGAATCCATATAGTAATTTTCCTCAATAAAATCAATCCATATACTTTTTCTTTAATAATTCTTTTAACTCTTCTTTCACATTATCAGGACCGATTATCATCACATTTCCTTCCAACGCAATCACCCATGAAAGGAACTGATTACTTACCACCACATCCACATTCACCTTGAAATGCTCTTCATCAACTTTCCGAAGTGTTACATCTCTACCAAACTGATCTATGATGACATTAGCCATTTCATTCTTACAGAGAAGCGATATTCTCTCCTCTTCTCCGCCAAACATCCGGAAATGTTTCTTGGTGTATATCTCTTTATCGAGTTTATTGAACTTAGCTTCACCCTGTCTTTTATCTTTTGTCTCCTCGGTATGAAGCATCTTATCCACACGATAATGCTTGAAGTCCTTTACTTCGTTATCATATCCAAGCAGATAATAGTTCTCATTATCCCAAAGGAGAGCCCATGGACTGATATCATAAACCTTTCCATCATGCTTAAGTTCCATTTCTTTATCTACATTCCAGCTGAAATACTGAAATGTGATACGGTGATTATTTGCTATAGCATTCTGGATAGCATCAACTGTATAGAAGATGCTTTCATTCATGTTTTTGACTCTGCCGGATACATAAACATCTCTATCTATGAGTTTTGCATCATAGTTGCTTGCCATATGTTCCAGCTTTTCAATTAACTCTTTGGATTTCTTTTCTGTAATAAATTTGGATGATGCTATGGCATCGATGATTATATGAAGCTCAGCCAATTCAAAATCTCTGGCACCGCAGTAATAAAATGTTTTTCCAAATTCCTGATACTTGATTATTTCAATTCCATAAAAATTAAGAGCAGCCAAATCATCATACACACTTTTCCGTTGCGCTTCGATGTCGTACTTAGCGAGTTCGTCAATGATTTGGGACATAGTAAGCATGTGTGTATCATCTGTCTGCTCTTGCATTATTTTAGCTAAAAATAATAGTTTAAGTTTTTGATTTTTACCCCTCATATCTATTGCTCCTTTATCCCCATAAAAAACAACAGAAACATGGGTAAATTATACCATAATCACGAGTGTTAATAAAGGGACAAGTGCAATACGTTGTTGTATTTGACGTTTAAGGCAAAATGTAAAATTGTGATTAACACACATCTCTTCTTCCTACTTCTTCTTAATCTCGCATACCACACCTCTGTCAGTTATATACTTTACAGTCGCAGTATCCTTATCCTTAATGTGATCATACAGTCTTCCGGCGCTGTAACAGTCGCCTAGAACTGTATTTACACTATTCGCAACATAACCAATTTTTCCGAGTCCATCCACCTCAACTTTTATTGCTTCCTTATCATAGTCGTTGTCTGGTTCCTTGATCAGCTTTACTTCGTCACCCCTCTCAAGGAAGTCAGTTCCAAAATAATGTCTCATACCTGAAATCGTAAAATATATCTTCTTCATAATAATTGTTCCTCACTTTCATTTTATTCTATCATTTTGTATTTAATAAAGTGTATGCTTGTAGCATTCAAATCTTGTCTACCATCTTCCTGGTCCCGGTCCACCATCATCAAATATAAGCCCGAGCAGTATAAGTGGAATCCAGAATATTGCCTTTAAGAACCACCCCATAATTCTGAATGGTAATATAAATATCTCTACAAAAAATCTGATCATGATCTCAACCCCTTCCCAACCTTTGCTTACTTTGCAAATACATTCTTGAATATAGCAGGTCGCTTCTGCATTCTTTATAATACTTGCAGGTCATGCAGCAGCATTTACAAGTTTTCTTCCTCTGTATCCAAAACTTAAATCTTTCCCACATTGCTACATCCTCCAATTACTTAAAACCCGGCTTTTGATGTTTTATTTATCTTCATTCTACTCTTACACATGGTCGATAAAAATGCCACCTCATGAGCCCTTGTAAACACTGGGTTTCTTTGATATAATCAGCCCATAAATCTCGTATATAACTGCTACTATCCAACAGGCAAATTGCGTCCTGAAGGAAGTAGCAGTTTTCGTTTTTCTGCTATCCGGCAAAATTCCTCGAGGATTTTGCAAAGACGCAAGCATTGGGCAAACACCTGTTTTGCCCCAAAATCTCAAAAATAAAAATCCTTCAGAATCCATTTTTCGAGATTTTGAAACTTGGGATAATCCCAAACCCTTAATATTTGAAAAGCGAGGAATAGCAGAAATGGAAGAATTGAAGAATAATAAACATCACGTTGATCTGGTTTTGTCAGATGAGGATTTTAAAGAAATGTTAAAAAAGGAAGACTTTGAAGGCATCACTACTCATAGGGAACTACTTCGCTCTTTTATCAGGGATGGCTTCTGCTTCCGAGTTGATTATGGCGGACTTTATGAAGTTGCGACTCAGATATCCCGTCTAGGTAACAATGTGAATCAAATTGCCAAGGTAGCAAACGAAAGTAAAATTGTTTCCGAAAGTCAGATAGATCAAATGATTACTCTTCTGAAAGACATTAAGAAAATAGCAAATGATGAGATCCGTAACAGTGCCCGAATCATCAAATATCAAAGAACGCCTATATCATCTAATTTAGAATACGAGCGAGGTGATGATGATGGCGGTAACTAAGATAATCAAGATAAAAGCAAGCGTTGAAAGCTGTATTGATTATGCCACGAACAGCCTGAAGACAAATAACGGAGAACTTGTCAAATGTATCGGATGCGAATTGGGTTCTGCTAAGTACAGCTTCCTGACTGCATTATCCAATAATGACTATCATAAAAGCCATAAAGATTCTGAACTTGTCAAGGCTTATCACATCATCCAGTCATTTTCGAATGATGATAAGATCACTCCCAAAGAGGCAAATGCTATCGGACTTGAAATGATGGAACGAATGTTTGGTGGAAAATACATTTTTATATGTGCCACTCATACTGACAAGGGGCATATTCATAATCATATAATTGTTTCATCTGTTGAAAGTGCTCGCACAGGCAAGATGATAAATGACGACCTCTCTCTTCTGCATAAGCTCAGACGCACAAGTGACCAGCTCTGCAGGGAACACGGATTAAATGTAATCGAAAAGCCGAAAGGCAGAGGCAAAAGTTATAAAGAATGGTTTGAAGATACAAATAATCCTAAAGGTTCTAAGAAACAGCAACTCCGTGATCTGATAGATTCCCAGATTAAGCTGTCATCTGATTTTGATGATTTCCTAAATCATATGATGGAAGCAGGCGCAAAGATAGAAACAAGAACCTCTCACAAATATGGTCAGGTTACAAAATATAAACTTCCGGAAGCTTCTGAAAATGATCATTGGAACAGAGGCTACCGCCTTGGAAGTGGCTACAGCAATCAGATGATCACAAAGAGGATTGAAAGAAGAATCAAATTTGAGGCTGACCGAGAAGCCCTAAAGAAGGAACGAGCCGAAGCAAACAAAGCCCGACGTGATTCAATGTCCAAAGCCGAGAAAGCTATTGACCGGACTCAGCTTAAAATTAGTAGCATCGTCGATACTTCAAAAATGGAAATAACATCTGAGAATTATAAAAAAATCATGTGGTATAACAAGCAGAATGCCATGCTTGCTGAACGCATCAAGGGTGAAATAAAAAAGAAATACGGAGTATCTTATACGGAAATAAAATCAAAAATCAGCAAATTTACCGCTGAGAATAAAAGAATTGCTCAGGAAATCAGAGATTATAAAGAACCTATACAGGAGCTGAGGAAGCTGATAGAAAACTGCCAGATTTATATTGATACCTTTAAGATAAATGAACGATACGAGGCATCCAAGGATCCTGAGAGGTATTATGAGAATCATGATATAGCACTTAATGCATTTGCTGCAGCTGAGGATTATCTGTCCAGGAAAGGATTTGATACTTCCTTCCTTAGAGATAAAGAGAAATCTGAAAAGTTCATGACATCTCTTCGGAACAGACTTGAAGCAGCCGAAGATACAGTTCTCACAGCTGAAGAAGAGATCAATAAGAATGAGAAAGCTATAGCAGAACTACGAAAGGCCCAAAAGAATCTTGATAAGTTTCATAAGAAAAATCGGGATGAAATATAATAATATCAGTCAATTTTGCAATCTCACATCAATTTGATAACAATGACAACTATAATTCTAGTAGATACTGGTAGACTTATTCTAACTGTATTATTAACCACTTTACTGTTACAATTACCATATCACGTGAGAATAGATAAGGAGGACTCCTATGTCACAGGAAACAAGAACATTTCATATAGATGGCTCAGACTATTCCTTTAATTTCTCTGCATTTGGGCGTTTCTTTAAGTCTTACAGAGCAGGAACCAAAAGGAATATCACAGAAACTGAACAGGCTATTGCGGATGCCCTCTCTCTTTCCAGGGAAGCTATTCATAGCTGGCGCTTCGAAAAGAATGGCCCTTCTGATATAGAAGTCATAAAAAGCATGGCTGAGTTTCTGAATATTTCTGACTATCGCATTTTACTGATTAAAAAGATAGGAGAACAGAATATGACAGCAAATGACAGAATACTTGATTCATTAAAAAGAATATATGATGCAGTAATACTTTATCTTGATTATTTCGATACATCTTTTGCTTATCTTACAGACTTTTATGATTTTAAAGAGGCCGGGCTTTCCGATGATGAAGCTCGAAATGAGATATATGGAGTAGCAAGCGACTCTCTTCACGAAGTTGAAATTGTCCTTCAGCAGGAATATATAATACTTCACAAACTTGATATCTATTCAAATCTTGAAAGTTTTATCAGTCGTGATCTTTGTGATATATGGGATTTAAAACTTAATTACGAAGATAAAAGAGATCAAATAACCGATGATAATGATGGAATGTATTGCCACGAACGATACGAAGTCGTTTATAACAGACTGAATGAAATAATGAGTGAATACTTCTAAGCCACAAAAAGAATCTACAATTATTTTTTCAAGAAACTTTTGCATTAATCATATCATATATCGTATAATCTATTTGTATATCTGTTATTCCAATGCAAGACATAATGGATAACTCATTATGATTATAGTTTCTTGTGGAGCAGGTATATGTGATTATCATCACTGATCTAATCATGGCCAGAGTTATTATCTGAAGTAAATCACCGGGCGGAATATATATTTTATTCTGTTAACATATAGTTAATTATAACCCACCGTAATATTTATTATATTGCAGATTTACGTTGCTGAAGAGCGTTATTAGCCTTCTTTCATAGATTATTTCTAAACAGAAATATTCCAAGAAAGGAGGTTTTTATTATGGTCAAAAAGAAAATCCCTCAGGAAATTGACACTGATTACTTTTCAATAATCCGTATCCAAAATAACCTGTATGAACTCCAATCCAAAAACACACATCATTGTTGGATTGTTCAGAAATCTTCTAATTCTGAATCTTGTCATATCAAGCACAAATATCGTAAAAGCGCCAAAAAATATCATGACCAGTGCAATGCTTCTTCATTAAAATCAGCCGTAAATAAAATCAAGAAGCATGATGCATATAAAATAAAAGAAGGCATATACTAATATCTGCCAAGTATCGACAAGGCCATCAGACTCTGCACTGCTGCTATTAAAAGCAAGCTGTGCAGAGTTCTCTATTTATATTCGTCATAGTCAAATAAAAAAACGCATTGCAACAACACCATCTGGCATTGTCACAACACGCAAATTTGTTTTGATACTACATCATGAGTAGCATTCCCATAACTGTCAAGCATACAGCCAATGTCACATACCCTTCTTTTGTAATCAGCCTATGCATAGCATACTTTTTTCCATTTGTCATTGATGGAAGATTGACACTCGTTTGCACAAAATCTTTTACAAGGCCGAATAGCAAAATAATAAATATAGTCGTTATCGCGACTATAAAGATAACCACTGCAACCGTAGGAACTGATTCCAGATTCACATATGACAGCAGTACATTTACTCCATTAAATATAAAATGCATTATCATCGTATATAATATGTTCTCAGTACTGAGTTTTACCAGAGCAAAGATAACTCCAAATAGAAAGCCATATAATACGGATCCTGGATTAAAATGAAGCAGTGCAAAGAACAAACTGCTGATCAATATCCCTGCTCTTACATCCACCTTACTGTATAATCCAAGTATCACTCCTCTAAAAACGAACTCTTCTACCACAGCCGGTATAAGTGCATATATAATCAACGCTGGAATTACCGGAAATAAACATGCTTCATTTATGCTTTCCGAGCCGGATCCGGACATTACACTTCCGAGTGCATTCAGTATTACAGCTACCGGTATGCCACAGATAGTAAGAGTAACCAAATATAACATTTTCTTTAGTGACAACTCTTTTACGCTTACAGAAATACCGATATCTTCCTTATGCTTCATCCATAAAAAAAGAGAGAACAAAAATGTCATAAAGTATATCGACATCTGTGCTCCCACTGTTCCAAAGAACATTATAGTCATTATCCCTACCACCTCGAAAATGATACAGAATAAAAATGTTATATTTGCCATTTTCACAAGGCTATAATCTGATGGATTATCTCTTAGCCTTCGTGGTTTTCTCTTTCCTGTACTAACTGTTATTTTGTTAAATGCTTTCTCAGTCAATAGCCACCTCTCCCTTCCCTTTCTTACCCACCACAGGGCTGTCCTGACCTGCTGCTTCTCTCTCAGCAACTTTCTTTTTCTTATGATTGATCATTGTCTGCAGATAATTTGTAATATCATCATAGGCTATATTATTCTGCTTACAGAAAGCAACAACAGTTTCTCTATCCTTTAATTCTCCGATAAGCTGATCTTTTTCAATCTTCCCATTTTCCAGAAGGACATCAGCTATAAGATTATATTTCAGATCATCATCCTTACGCTGGATACGAAAATGTGAATACTTGGCATTCGGATACTTCTTATCTGCGCTTGTACGCCTCTCTTCTTTTTTCTCCGGAGATTTCTCATCCTTGGGTTCTATATTATTGATACGGTTATCAATCATGTTGTAGTTCTGTTCTTCTATTTCCTCAACCTTGGCAAGAGGCTTATAATCATCAAGCTTACTGAGAAGTTCTTTTCCTTTTGCAATATCATCTTCGGTGCCTTCATGTTCTTCGATCACACCTTCGATGAATTCCTTTATCTTTTCAATCTGTCCGGCCTCTATCGCCATTTCAAGCTCTGATATATTGGTTTCAGTATTACTGACAGTGTCTTTATATTCATACATATCAAAGTCCTGGTACCACTGATCCAACATTGCAGCCAGTTTGTGAGCCGTCATCTTTTCAGCCTCAACATCCTTCTCTTCTTCAGGAGACATACGAGAATGCTCATGCTTTCTTTCTTGAGAATCACTTTCCTGATATGTTGCATTTTCAGCTACTACACTTTTATTATCTTCAGCTTTTCTGTTCTCACTTTCAACAGAGAGCTTTTGAGCTTCGATACCATGTTTTAGCTGATACAGTTCCATTATCGAGGTAAATGACAGCTGACTTTCCGGCATAACTCTATTCTCTGTAAATGAATAATATTGATCATCTCCAATGATCACATGATCCAGTAGCTTTATATCCATCAGCTTATATACTTCCTGCATCCTGTCCGTAATATACACATCCTGTTCTGAAGGATGGCAGTTTCCACTTGGATGGTTATGAAGAAGCATTACTGAAGATGCATTTGACAATATCGAAGACTTAAGTACCTCTCTCGGACACACTATAGCCCTGTCTATGGCTCCCATAGAACATATATTAAGATTTATAGGCTGAAGTGACGAATTAAGATTTATAACGCATACAACCTCTCTGTCATAATCTTTGATAGCATCCGACAGAAGCTTAACCGCCTTCTCAGGAGAGTCAATAGGTTCTGTACTATACAGCGGTTTCTCCCGTACCATCCGGATAGCCACCTGATCCAGTTTATATTTCTTCGCTGCCATCACCATCCTCCTCTCCATCCATCAATGGAATTGTGATTATAAACTCTTCATCATTATCCATCTTATCCAGAACGGATTTTATTTGATTAATTGCATTTTCCAACTTTACAAATCCTCCTTATTGTAAAATAGAGGATGCCATTTCTGACACCCTCCACGTTTCGAAGACCTGACTACCCTAATGCCACTTTCTTATCTTTTGAAGGATGTGGACGAGTCGCTTCCTGTTGAGCAATTTTCTCTTTCTTATTGGAGATTCTGTCTGTAAGTGACTTCTGCTGTTTCTCAGCCTTTTCCGCAGTTTTAGCCTCTACCTTCTTTTCACTTCTATCATCCTGACTTTTATCGGTATTTTCGATAGAAGCTTCCTTCTCCTGCTTTCTCTCTTCCATCTTATCCATACGGACAAGTTCATGAGCCTCGGAATCATACATGAAGGCGTGATCTGAGAGCTTATCTTCCGGACTTACTACACCACCGTTTATTTCCTGGATCATATTGTCGAGGGTTGCTGAATCCATTGAATCATCATACGGCAGAACTATGACCTCATGCACACTACTTGGGAGAACCACAAAGTCTCCGCCAAGCTTATCTGCTATCTCATCCATAGCTTTCTGGTTCATTATCTCAGCTGCGCCATGAAGATTATTCTCATTAGAAAGCACATACATCTGAGGTCCGTCTTCAGGCGGGAGCATCATTTCCACCATAGGATCATTTTCCGGTACGCCATCAGGGAACATTGTTCCGATCAGAACATCTCGCATGCTCTTGAAAGAATAATCCTGCTCAGCCATATTAGCCTTGGCTGTCTCCATAAGGGTATCCTTATCAGTTCCAAGCTCAGCCATTATCTCATTTGTGATTGGTGCTGTGGCAAGACCTTCCTTGGTTTCTCCGACTACTATAACCAGCGAAGCTGACATATCCTCCATCTGAACATTCGGTCTCTCCTGAAGTTTCTCCTGGTTGTTCTCAGTATTCATAAGTCTTAATGCTATATCGTCTTTTACCTTTTCAAAATCCAACATTATGCTCTACCTCCAATCCTGTCTGCTTTACTCTTACTCTCCGCATCTGCTGCAGCCTTCATCTTATACTTCCTTACACCCTTGATATAGGCTGCCATTCTTGCCTTATATGCTTCCTCACTGAAAAAGTCATTGGAAGCACCCGGAATATACGTATTGTTATCAATCATTTCTTTCGTCTCCTTTTCATTTTTTATATTGAAAGAGGCAGGATTTCTCCCGCCTCTGACTAGCTATTTCCTCTTTGGAAATGTCATATTGAACTTAAACTGTTTTCCACTCATTTCATTACCATTTGCTGTTTTATATCTGTAATCCTCTATACCTGAAGGTTCCAGATAAGCATCAAATGTCCCGCCGCTTTTCTTTCTGATACCTTTTACAAGTATCTTCTTACCTGCGAGCAGATTTCTCAGCTGGGATTCATTTATGCTGATTCCCATTATCCTATTCAGGGACATACCGCATTTATTCTTGCAGTAATAACCATAAACACCTTTGACTACATCACCACCGCAGTTAGGACATTTACCCAGAACATCACCTCTCGAAAAAAGCCTTTTATCCTCATCGTTTACACTGTGATAAGTCCTTACAAGCCCTCTTACCATATCCTCGATGCCAGACATGAAGCCTTCCATCCCCAGTTCACCTTTAGCCATTAGACTGAGTGCATTCTCCCAGTCAGCTGTAAGCTTTGGGGATTTGACCTTTTCAGGAAGGATTGTAATAAGCTTCATTCCGTCTTCTGTAGGAATAAGTGTCTTCTTCTCTCTACTTATGAATCCGTCCTTTACAAGCTTTTCGATGATGTCTGCCCTTGTTGCCGGAGTTCCAAGACCTTTTCTCTCAACATCCGAGTCCATATCTGAGGATCCAGCTTTTTCCATAGCACTGAGAATCCCTGCTTCTGTGTATCTCTGGGGCGGTTTTGTGAAATGCTCCGTCACATCACTGCCGACTTTCTCAAATACTTGACCTTCGTCTATATGAGGCAGTTTCTGATCACTCTCATCCGGTTTTGTATCATCTACTTCCTTTGAAGCTTTGAAAATCTCTCTGAGTGCTTCCTCATATTTCTTCCAGCCTTCATCGATCACGCTCTTTCCCTTTGCGATAAAATCCTTACCGGCACATTCAAATGTGATCTTTTCTGAAGTATATAAATGTGGTCTTGAAGTTGCTTCAAGAAGCCTTATGGCTGTCATATACAGAATTTTCTTTTCTCCATCACTTAGGCTCTTCAGATCAGCATTGGCTATCTCCACAGTAGGTATGATTGCGTGATGATCTGATACCTTCTTTGAGTTCAGCACCCTTCCGATATCCGAACTCTCTATAACACCCGAGATAAATGTAAATGTACTATTAACTGTTCTGATAAGATTTTCTGCTGTAGTTCCCATATCATCTGTCAGATAGCAGCTGTCGGTTCTTGGATACGTTACAAGTTTCTTCTCATACAGACTCTGGGTATATTCCAGAGTTTTCTTTGCCGTAAAGCCATATAACTTATTTGCATCTCTCTGAAGCGATGTAAGATCATACAGTTTTGGTGGAGCTGTCTTTTTGTTCTCCCTGATAACGGAAGTAACAACTGCTGTATTCCCCCTGCACCTTGCCGACAGACTATCAGCTTCGGTTTTTGAATCTATTCTTTCAGATACCGCATCAACTCTTTCAAAAAATCCAGCATTTACAGGAATATCAGCCTGTATATGAGTCATGAAATACTGTTTCTTCTTAAAGTTCATTATCTCCGTCTCCCGGTCAACTAACATTGCAAGTGTAGGAGTCTGCACCCTTCCGACCTTAAGGAGCTTTCCACCATATAGGACCGTAAATAGTCTTGTTCCATTTATACCTACAAGCCAGTCTGCTTCTTGACGTGCCAGAGCCGCATTATAAAGAGAATCATACTCATGTCCGGGATGGAGACTATTCATTCCTTCCCTTATCGCACTGTCTTCCATTGAAGAAATCCAGAGTCTTTCAAAGGGCTTATTGCAGCCTGCCTGGTTATATACAAGCCTGAATATCAGTTCTCCCTCACGCCCGGCATCCGTGGCGCATACAACTGTTTCTACATCAGATCTATTCATCAGTTCCTTAAGGATCCTATACTGCTTAGCCGTATCACTCTTAATCGTATATCGCCACTCATCAGGTATGATAGGAAGGCTCTCATAGTTCCACTTACCAAAAGACACATCATAATCCTGGGGCTGTGCCAGTTCTATCAGATGTCCGATGCACCAGGATACTATGAAACTATTCCCCTCATAGTATCCATCATTCTTACTTGTAGCACCGATAACATCAGCTATTGATTTAGCCACACTGGGCTTTTCGCTGATTACTAGTTTCATTTAAGCCTCCTACAAAGTCTGTTCCTTTTTCTTCTTGGGAGCCTTAGGAGTTTTTGCATCTTTCTCAGCACCTTTTTCAGCTTCCTTTTTTGACTTATCTTTGGATGCAGCCTGCATACTTTTCTTCTCTATCTTCTCCATGAGAGAACTCCCCTTTTCCTGACTCTTATCTTTCACTTCGTCATTAGTCTTGGCCTGGGTGCTCTCCTTAGACTGTCCTTTATCTAATGTCTGCTCAGTCTCCTGAGATTTGTCCTTATTCTTATAAGCTTCCACCATAGATTTAAGCTCTGTGTTTGGTACTTTCCTCTTCTCATTCTCCCAGATGGTCTTACCCTGCTCATCAACTCCTTTTGCAACACTCTTGGTAACTGTCGTGCTGCCCTCTGCAGGAAGCTTGCACCACATTCCCTTACCGAACTGGTTCTCATGCACCTGGTTTGACTTCACTACAAACGTCTGCCATGGCTGCTTGGTTTCCTCATTCGGCGGAATCATAATCTGGCGGTATGAATTACCATCCTTTCCCTGGAATTCATCTCCTACAAGTCCTTTGCCGAACTTAAGTGTGATTTCCTTAAACTCCTTTTTCTCAGCCTCTGCTGTCTTTTCATCCTTTCCTTCAAGGATATCCATTAATTCTTTATCCATTTCTTTTGTCCTTTCCGGGTACAGAAAGAGCAGGGATATTTACCCTGCCCTGACTGAACTCTTATTAATTATTTCCCACATAAGTGAGTTGGTTATATTGTTATTCTTCCGATTCATCCAATTCATCGAGATCTGTAACATCTTCCTTATCAGAATACATTGTGTCATCACTCTGTTCTGGCTTTCCTTTCTTTCCGGTCACGAGCTTGAATCCGACTACTCCGATTCCAACAAGAACCACAAGTCCTATGAGAAGTATATTTCCCATGCCATCTGACTTACCTTTATCTGAGTTCTTTATTTCTTCCTCCGCATCAGTCTCAGTTGATTCCTCTGTCACTTCTTCAGTTGCCGGTGTCCCCTGTGATACAGGTGTCATTGTATATGGATCTATACCATTTGCAGTTGCAACTGAATTATGAGGAAGCGTCTGTTCTCCATCATTTGTGAAGTTAAGCAGATTCTGATTTGATACTGAAGTCAGGAAATAAACCGTTCCATTATTAGGATTGTTATTTTTGCCTGAAGAACCGGCACCTGCATATGCTGTACTCTCGGTATCTCCCGATTTGCTCTGAGCTGCAGTCATATCTATGACAAAGAAATACTGCTGTCCGTCTGCTGTGATTATGGAATAGAACTGTTTTCCCTTAACCTCGTTTGTAATATCCTCACCATCTTCATCAGTTACTGATGTAACCTCAGCCTTTGATTCTCCGGTTGTCTGCGGAGTTGCATTATCCGGAAGCGAATCCGCTGGATTTTCCTTATCCTCATCATCCTCATCTGTCTCGGCGTTTGGATCCGTCCAGTACGGATTTGAAATTGTATAAACTGTGCTTGGATTCCCGGCTTTATCAAGTGCATATACATAGAAGTTCTGATATGTGGCATCGAACTTTTCAAGTCTTATAGAAACGATACCATTTTCATCAGGCTCATATTTGTAACCATTGATATATACACAATCCACTCCACTTTCTGTATCGTATGTCAAAACGGTCAGAAGACCTTCATTTACTGCTGCATTAAGTGTCGGTGCAACCGTATCAAATATCTTTATCAGCTTGGATTTCTCATACTCATTTCCGAACTGATCAGTGATCTTCACATATACAGTGCAGTTCTCACTTATCTCGAATTTCATTTCATCAGTGATCTCAACCCAGGTACCATTGGAGCCGGCTTTTGCCTCAATCTTCTCGATTTTCGGTTCAACCAGGACACTGGACAGATACTCATACTCAACCACAATATTCGTAGCGTCATTGAACCATCCGATATGTTCCGGCTTTATAGTGATCTTGTACTTTCCCTTGGTAGTATCAACTTCCGGATCCTTAGTAGTGTCAGAATTATCCGGAACAACTACACTTGGAACATCTTCAGTTGTAGTCTGTGTCGTGGATTCTGTTTTCTGGTCGTCTTTTTCTTTATCTTCAGACTTATCTGTATTATCAGAATCCTTCTCCTCCTCATTCTCTCCTGTATGAGAGGCATCTTCTCTTACTTCATCTTCTGTGGTTTCGGTACCTGTCTCTACCTTAGTTTCCTGCTTTGAAGCAAGAGCATTTTTATCAATACCAGACGAACTGCCTCCCAGCATTGATAGGATCATCGTTACACTAAGTAACATCATTTTTAGTTTCATTAGTTACATTCTCCTTCTTGTTTTTGTCGGCATTATCAAAGCTTTTATCATCTGCTTTTTTCTTATCTCTCAGATCTTTTAGAACTTTTTCCAGTTCATTAAGACTTGTAATGCCGTATTCCAGTAGTATCATGTCACCGAGACGACCTTTGCATTTATCAATCTCAGAAGTGACAGCATTTAACTTGGTTATTTCCTTATTATGCCTTGTCCTAAGCTTTTCAAGGCTTTCTGAAATACCAAGAACCTTTTCTTCCTGCAAAGATTTACTTTCCTCAAGCTTATCTATCTTTGCCCTTAGTTCTTCTTCTGTCATAAATCTGCCTTTCCAACCTTTGGACGATTCGTCCAGAAGTTAATCTTTATTCTTATCATCATCTGTTTCATATGGTGGTCTGATAAAGAGCGTTATAGGGAAGTCTCCACTGGTATATCTAGTCCTCATGAAAACCCCACCGCCGTTTGACTGTGAACCACTGTCTCCGGATCCGGTATTGCCACCGATTGTCGTATAACTTCCGTCACCGTTATTGGCAACAACAATCTCTATATGCTCATCTGTACTGAACAGACATAGATCTCCATACTGGGCTTCACTGCTGCTTACTATAAGGCCGTTACTCTGCGCCCATGTATGTACTGCCGAACAGCCTGCGGTCTTGCCTCCGCCATAGAACGCATCAGCATTTCCACTCTTGTTGAAGCACCACCAGACAAATACGCAGCACCATGGATAATCGTCTCCGCTGACTTCTGTACCATAGTATTCTGTGTTATAGATAACTGTATTTGAGCCAGCCGGATTTTCAGTTATACCTATCTGTCCCTTGGCAGTTTTTACTACTCCGCCAGGTCCTTTTTCTTCAACTACAACTCCGCCTCCTATGGTTCCTCCGGCTTTATACTTTGTAAGCCATTCCTCGCCATACTCTTTATGTCCATAGGATGACCAGCCCATCTGACTCGCCATCTTCTGTGAATATGTAGTTGAAAGATCAAGCGTCCACTTTGTCTCTCCCTGGGCTACCATCCAGTCAAGGAATGCAAGTCCATAGTTATAGCCTTGGGCAGCAACCTGAAGTCCGTCATAATCATCCGCCTTTTCAACGCCCCATGTATTTATGGCATCTATGAAATATCTGCATCCGGCATCGATTGATTTCTGCTCCGTGGTATATGAATCCCAGCCATCCGGAGTCCCGGAAGTCCAGTATCCACTTTCCTTGCTCTGCATCAGATCACCACCACAGCTTGATGAGATACCATTTGATTCCTGCTGGATTGTGGTCAGTATCGCATTGACAAAATCCTCTTTGTCATAGGCTTTCATTCGCTCTGTAACAAATGTCCTCCACTGCTCGACCTCTGCCGGAAAACCTCCACCTGATACAGTGGAACTCTTGGTATAATTTTCGTCTCCGCCAAATGAAAGCAGCAGCATAGGTCCGGCTGATGTGATAAGTGAACTGATAAGCGCGATTACAAGCGTACATGTGATCGCTATCTTTCCGACTGGTGATTTAACGAAATTAAGCAGGTGCTTTCCGATTGTCTCTGCACCTGCTTTTGCTTTATCAAATATGTTCATTCCGGTTGTATAAGTTACTTTGCCACTCTTTCCTGCTGCCCTTGCTTTTTGCTGCTCCTTAATGGCATTCTTCATATATTTTCGTTTGATAGCCTTCTTCTGAAGCTCTCTCTGATAAATATTTGAACTTTTCCAGAGCTCTGTATCCTTAGCGTTCTTAAGTGCCGTCTTATACTGGAGCCTGTAATTATTCTTAATTATCTTTTCCTGCTGCTTCGCAAGTTTTGCTATCTCTGCCTCAGACTTCTGCATTCTCCAGAACTTTGCAGTCCTTGAAATACTTATTACGTTTGAAGCTCCATCTGTCGCATTACTGGCAGTAGTGATCCATGCATTCTGTGTACTGTTCTCATCAGTCTCCATAGCTGAGTCAAGTCCGTGAAGTGCTCTCTGCCCGATACTTCCGGCCACATCAGCCGGTCTATGCTTCGGTGCATCTGAAAGCTTCGGCTCAACTGTCTGTTCTACCTTAAGGTCTGTCTTAAGACCACCTTTTAACTGTGTCTTTACTTCATAGTTCTTCTGCAGTTTATCCTGCATCTTCCTTCGGTTGCTTTTAAGCTTTTTCGCATAGCTCTCATCCATCCCTTCCAGAAGAGAACTCTCACGTCCTTCCCGGAGCGCCTCTGCTTTTGCTCTTCTTTTTGAGGCTGTATATAATACTCCTTCTCCTTCCGGTTTTAGAGTTCCACTTG
Source organism: Eubacterium sp. (assembly GCA_017619835.1). GTDB lineage: Bacteria > Bacillota > Clostridia > Lachnospirales > Lachnospiraceae > Eubacterium_Q. Next base: position 10,395 of record JAFZRN010000029.1, on the reverse strand, counting down.
TCCTGAGATCCGTCATATCATGGATACTCTCACGGACTCTTTCACGGTCAGTTAGGTCTATTACCTTATCCTCTGTTGTTCCGAGCATTACATCACTGGCTGTTGAAATGTTGCTATGCTGATACTCACTTATCTGCCTTTGCATTTTTCTCTGGGCGACACTGTTAGAAGCTCTTAGTACATCGCCTGTCACTACACTGGATCTGAGTTTTCCTCCACCATCACTATTTCCTGATGAAAGCTTTTCTGCCGGTCTTGTACTTTTCAGTGACTCCGAGCTTACTTCGGCAGCCTTTTGTTTTAGATTATCAATACCCATAGGCTTCCTCCTTATTCAGAAGATTCACCTGAAGCATCTTCAACCTCTTTTATTAAATTGATTGATTCCTTCCTTGTCTCCGTTTCAGTCTTCGTCTCTGCAGGTTTAGTTGTAAGCAGTGAATACATAACTGTATCTTTCGGGAATCTGTCCACAAATGGCTGTACGATATCTCCAAAGAAGATAAGTCCTTCACCCTGTCCTACGTTAGTCACATACTTGATCTGATGCTGTGAGATATTAAGCTTCTGAGCTAAGATGTCTCTGTCATCAGCACCCTGATTCAGCATATATACAAAGTCCGAGTTATCGAAAATGTTCTCGATTTCCTTTGAAGCAAGGAAGTCCTTAACGTTCTGTGTTATACCTGTCGGTATTCCTCCCCACTTTCTGAAACGCTTCCAGATTTCCATTGAATACGCTGCTGTAAGTTCATCCTTCAGCAGCAGATGAAACTCATCTATATAGAATCTGGTGTACTTATGCTGCTCTCTGTTTACTGTTACCCTGTTCCATACAGCGTCCTGAACTACAAGCATTCCAAGCTTCTTCAGAGTCTTTCCAAGCGACTTGATATCGAAGCATACGATACGGTTATTCAGGTCAACATTTGTCCTGTGATTGAACAGATTGTTGGATCCTTCTACGTACAGATACATACACTGTGCTATATGCTGTGATACCATGTCTTCCTTATGTGAAAGAAGCTCATCATAAAGGTCCTGAAGTATCGGCATATTTTCAGGCGTAGGATTCTGAAAATACTTTGTATATATCCTTGAAACTGCAAAGTCTATCGCCGACTTCTCTTCCGGTTTAAGACCTGATTTACCACCCACTACCAGCTCCATAAATGAAAGTATGAAGTCTGCCTTAAGTGATACAGGATCGTCATCATCCGAATAATTCAGATTTATATCCAGCGGATTTATATACTGCTTTGAAGACTGCCCTATCTTTATGATCTGACCACCAAGGTAGTTAACCAGTGGATAATACTCAGCCTCAGGATCACAGATGAGAATATCGTCTGTAGTTACAAGGAATGTATTAAGTATCTCTCTCTTGGTGGCAAATGATTTACCACTACCGGGTGTTCCAAGTATCAGTCCGTTCGGATTCTTAAGCAGCTTCCTGTCTGCCATTATCATTCCATTACTAAGTGAATTAAGCCCCATATAAAGGCTTTCCTTTGACTCCATGAAAAGCTCCTGAGTTGTGAATGGAACAAATACAGCGGTTGAACTTGTAGTGAGAAATCTGCTCTGCTTTATAAAATTCTTCCCTATAGGTAGTGACGAACAGAATCCCTGCTCCTGCTGATGATCCAGCTTTCTCAGAACACAGTTTGCAGACTGGATATTATTTGATAGCGTGAATCTGAAATCCTTCATTCTCTGCAGGTTTTCATTAAATGATGTAATGAGAAATGTCACCTTAAAGAGTCTTTCATTTCTTGACTGCATCTCCTTCAGAAGACTATGTGCCTCATTTGAATAAGTCTCTATATCCGGAGGGATTATATCCATATCGTAACCGGCTCTTATCGCCTTCTTCTGCTCCTCGATCTTCATCTTATTGATATCTGAAAGCTTGCCCTTAATGTACTTCATAGCCTCAGTCTGGTTTAATGCATCTATATGCATCGTAACTGACAGTGCGTCTTCCATGTTAAGGATATCTGCCAGCATTTCATCTGATATTTCCGGAGCTGATATGATGAGATAATTAGTTGTTGCAAACATATCCCCAATCTTGTAATAATCCTTTGCCCTGAAATCAAATGATGTCGGTGCTATGAAGTTCTTAGGTGTAAGTCCGCTTTTCGCCACATCCCTAAAAGAATGCATTGCGAACTTCTCTAAGCTGTCCTGATTCATGTAATCATGCATTATCTTAAGTCTTTCGATACCGTTTACAGGAAGCGCCCTGCAGCCAAGTATCTTGAACTTGTTCATGATATCCGACTCTATCTTCGCAAGCCTTGAGACAGCCTGTTTCTTATCCCTTGCCTCAATACCGAAAACGATATACTTTGCTTTGACTATTCCGTTATTACCCTTTTCCAGCTGATTCCTCAGATACTCTGCATACTCCTGACGGACAACATTGAACTCATCATCCTGATCAGGAATAGTGATAACCTTTTTATACTCCTCCATATCCACTCTCTGATTTATAAAGCAGAACTGAAAGTGTATGGTCTCATCAAAGTAATTCAGGAACTGACAGTATTCACCAAAGATATGCTGCTTTTCATCATTCTGTGCCAGCTGGTAATTGATATCGAAGAACTGTACCATCCTGCTGTAGTAATTACCTTTCACCTTGCAGAGTCCGTCAGAATATATCTGTTCAAATGGAAGTGTATCAAGTGTATTCTTTGGAACCTTTGCTTTATCAATCTTTTCTATCAGCCAAGTGAAAAACTTCGTCAGCGGATCCGATGCCTGCTGTCCATGATAAGCTGACTGATATGTGGGATTCTTTGCCCCCTTTATACTTTTATTTCCTACGGGAGTGTTTCGGGATTTCTGAATATCCTGTGCCATTTTTCCGTCTCACCCCCCTTCTTATTCATTTTTTCAAGACGTCTCTGTTCTATCTCAACTTTACGTTTATCCTCATAGTATTCATATATATTTTCCGAACCCATGAGGCGTATCTGGGGATAGGCAAAGCGGTGTCTTATATAATTCAGTAAGTAAACCTCCAGGGGAAGTCCGTCCTTTTCCACAAGTCCAAAAAGGAAGAACGGAGCCATCAGCGCGATAAGAGAATAAAACGCCGGTGTTGTCCCTGCGACGCTCCTTACTATGAAATATCCCGGGAAACCGACCACTATACCGATACCAAAACAGACACACTGCCGCTTGGTGAAGTTCCCTATGAACTTGGTCTTTATGTTAGTCAGATCCTTGGGTACATCTACATATGCCATTTATATTTCCTTTCCCCATGTTTCAAACCTTTGGACTTTTCGTCCAGAAGTTATGGATCACTAAGTCTGTATCGCAAATATCTGCTTGGTGATTCCTTCACATTTGAACATGGTATATACAAGAAGTATTGAAATACCTACTGTACTCCAACACGCTTTTGTTAATAGTTTAAGTGCCGTTACTCCGTTCTCCGGATCAACGGTTATGGTATTAGGATCAAAAACATGTGCTACGAGCACACCGTAAATTGCCACGCATATCATCATGAGAACTGCCTGCATTGCCAGCGCAAAAAGATTCTTCAGATACCCCTGACCGATATTTGATAACTGATGATTCGTTATCGTCGCCAGAGGCAGAGGCGCCACGGCACAATGCAAGTAAATGGAAATCATTCTGGAATACAGGATTATAGTTATGAGTATTCCCATGAACTTGATTATCAGATCTATGAACCAGGTTGATATGGTAAGACTAATAAGCCCCGATACATCACCCGGTTCCGCATCTGCATCCAGATCCCCGTAGTTATCCGTCAGATATGTAAGCAGCGTCGAGCCCTGTGTATTCTCCGTCGTTATGGTATTAAGCGTCGTTGTGGTCTTTCCCACCATCGAGGCCCCAAGGCCGAAGAAACAGTTGCATATGATCAGTGAATTGGAAATGAACCATGCTGCCACTATCGTCTTAATCAGCCACTTCATAAGTACTGATACAAAATCAACATCTGCCAGGTTATTTGGCTGGATCAGCATCGATATAAGCTCCCAGAGCACAACGAATGTGAATACTGTTCCGGCAACCGGAAGAGCTACATTTTCCGCTATACTTTTTATCAGAGTCCATATGGTGCCGCCCTGCCAGCTTTCCGGTGATGTCGAGAGCTCCGTGCTTATGGTCGCCACTTTCTCATTCATATCAGAAAGCATGTTGTCCAGATTCATATATGCAAGCTCGTAGAAAATGTCCCTGAATCCATTCATCAGTTTCTGGACCGTACTATCAAACAGCCCAAGAAAAACCGGTGTGAATTGAAACATATTTCATCTCCTTAAAAATCAAGGCAGCCACTACTATCTGTAATGACTGCCGTAACATTAATAATCTTTTACAGTGTTGATGGTATAAGATCTGAAAGCTTTGGTACAAGAAGTGCTCCTATAAGCATAACGCCGGCACCAGCCATGAACTGTTTCATTCCTTGTGACTTAGCACCAGGGTTATCATTACCATAACCTTCAAGAAGGTTTACTACACCAAGAACTGCAAGACCACCGCCTACTGCTATGATAACAACCTTCAGTGCCTTGACACCACTCTGAAGAAATGTAGTGTAATCCAGGAGGGCAACTGCTGTAGAACCCAGCTTACTATTCTTCACATAATCAGGACAGGTATCCGGATTCAGATACTGACCAATATTCAGCGATACAACAAAGGTAAGCATCTTTGCAAGCACCATCTCTTTAAAACCAACAAAACTTGATATTACTGTACTTAACATCTTAAAAATCTCCTTCTAAAATATTGATTATTCTGAGTCTTCACATGCAGCAACTGCCTCTTCATACGCAAGGTTAACCAGATCATCCGGAATCGTAACTCCATTAAAATCAAGTTCCATAAACTTAGTATCCTTCGGTATCTTCGGCATTCCATAATTCGCAACATATTTTTCAATGTCGAATTCATTTTTCTTATCTGCATCTGAAAGCTCCTTATACATATCGTGCTTGGTTATATCGACCTTATCTGAAAAGAAAGGTCTTACACCACGCACCTGTAAGATACATTTGCCGCCATCCATCAGAGCCAGGCGGTCTTGGCTCATAAGTTCCCGTCCAAGCTTTTGATAATTCAGACCATAGGACAGGTTTGTACCTCTTGTATCCGAGGTATTATATGTGTCTATCGTTTCCTTACCCAGCACATCTGCCAGGTCTTTAAGTGTTGACTTCTCCTTGCCTCCAAGGAATAAAAATGTGTCACAGTTTCCTTCAATCGTTTCGGCATTATCCTTATAGATCGCCTTAAGCTGCGCTTTTGATTGCAAAATAATAGAAGCAGATATCTCTCTGCTTCTGATGGTTGCTATAAGCTTATCAAATTTGGGAATCTGTCCGATGTTGGCGAACTCATCGAGGATACACCTGACATGGACCGGCAGCTTACCATTATATTTATCATCCGCTATGGTACAAAGCAGATTAAAAAGCTGCGTATACATTATTGATACAAGGAAATTGATTGAATCATCAGTATCGGAAATAATGACAAATAGTGCTGTCTTATGGATCCCGATATCACCCAGATTCAGTTCATCATACGCTGTTATCTCTCTTATCTCTTCAATATCAAATGGCGCTAGTCTCGCACCACATGAAATAAGGATTGATTTTGCAGTCTTGCCTGCAGCAAGCTTATACTTCTTATACTGCCTTACAGCAAATGAATCAGGATCCTTTTCTATCCCTTCTTCCTCATTTCCAAACTCAATATCCTTGAACATGAGATCTATAGCATTCTCAAATGCTTCATCATCTTCTCTGGTTTCTGAGGCATCTATCATTGCAAGAAGCGATACGAAGTTCCTCTCACTTGGCTTACAGTAACTGACTATATAAGCCACCAGTGCAGTAAACAGCAGCCTTTCCGCCTTAACCCAGAAATCCTCACCTGCCTGAGCTCCCTCACCCTTTGTATTCGCTATAAGAGTATTTACGAACTTAAGAATGTCCTGCTCTGTTTTAATGTAAGCAAACGGATTATAATGCATGGACTTTTTAAAGTTTATTGTATTAAACACTTTTATCTTATAAGGAATACGAATTGGAACTTTGTTTTTCTTACTCAGGATCCTTCCGGATTTATCCCTTGGATGATCCTTGTAATACTTCTGCTGTTCAGGTGTAAGATCCTTATCAAAAAGATAATATCCTCTCTGCAGCATCTTTCCGCATTCAACCAGGATTGTTCCCTTGGGATCAGTAATGCAATATGAACTATGCATCTGCATCAGGTTCGGTTTTACAAAACCTCTGGTCTTTCCGGCCCCGGATCCACCTACGATCAGGATATTTTTATTTCTGTCATACTTAGGATGGTTCGGTCTGGTCATGCGAAGCCATTCAGTAGCGGTAAGTGGTATATTGTTCCACTTATTCGGATCCACATAAGGTTCAAAGTCCTTATCATTTCCCCACTTGGCAGAACCATATTCCTCACCTTTCCTGAACTGCTTTGCATTTTTCTTCCTGGCATTCATATAAAGCTTAAATGCGATACCTGCTGTTATTCCACCAAGCAAAGGAAACAGTTTTATACTTGGAGCTATATAAGGCTTTACCTGAAAGAACAATTGGAAGCCGTCAACACATTTATCCAGCAGATCTGTTTTAGTACTTGCCTCAGCAGCTTGGAGAAACTTATTAACAAAATAAAAAAGAACCAGGAATGGTATCAAATCTATTGCGACCTTATTGGCATTAATCTTCCCATTCTTCATATATGGCTTAAGTGCTTTCCTTGGAAGTTGCCCAATATCGCTTAGAATACCTTTCACAATCTTGTTACTACCCATAGGCACTACCTCGACTGATTCCGATTCTTCGTCTTCTGTTTAACTTTCTCACGCTGTCTGTTCTTATCCTTCTTCTGTGACAGCTCTTTCTTGGATTTGATTCTTTCTTTTAGTGATTTCTTTTCTTTTAGACCATGTTCAACAGCCTTTTCCTTTATCTTTTCTTTTGAATCCTCTCCAGGAATCATATCCCCCTTATCAAGAACATTTTTATTGTTATCCCTGATTTCAAATCTTACTGCTTTATCCTGCACCTCGGAGATCTTCTCATAATCTATGTCAGATTCCTTTACAAAGTTTTCAGAAACAAGCTCTTCGCCTTTTTCGTTAAATACTACAACTGTCCTGGTCATCGCTTCTTGTTCCTCTGCTACCTGTTTCGACGCCATCTCGATAATCGCAGTTAACTGATCAACGCTCTTCACCTCACAAAATGCCACATAACTGCAGCTTCCGTCAGCCCTTGGAGTTTCTTTCATATCTACAGGAATATGGCTCTTCTTGCAGACATCCTTTATTATTTCTGCCGTTCTCTCATCTGATACGTCCAGATGAGCAACATCAGCACCTTCTTTATTGAATGTCTTTAAAGAGCCATGTGTTTCCTTATAGTTTGAAGTCACCAGTCCGACAACCTTCTTAAGTACATTTTCTTTTTGCTCCGGTGTCATATTTGCCTTTGCTTCCTCAGACTTTCTGCAGGCATCAGCAATAGCCTGAATGATATCAACACTGACTGTAACAATAGCCTTTCCGGTCTGAAAGCTTTCCTGAGTTAATTCATCAACCATTAGTCAACCTCCTTACTCAGTCTTAAATGGCAAGTCATCAACATCTGCATCTACAAATCCATAGTTCTGCTCAGCTTCTTCTGTTACATATTCAAATGTAACATAAGTATTCCCAGTCTTGGATTTAGTACGATAGATTCTGATTCTGACCTTGCCAGCATTAAGATCACTTAGAGCTTCCTCATCATTAAGGAAATCTCTGCACATATCAGTAAGAAACTTGCCACAAAAGTAAAATGCATTCGGAATCTCCTTAAAAGTGATAAGACCGCATTCACCATTTCCCTTTGTAGAAATCAGATCTACACCTGTAACAGTAAGAATCTTATTCTCAACATCATCTGTTGTAAGCTTCTTATCTCCCGGCTTTATCAGCGGACTTGCTGTACCCTTCTTGGCACGAATATCTGCATAACTCATTTTTCTTTTCCTCCTCTCTTCAGATTTGTATATTTATAAACACCATAAGGTGATATACACTTAGTCATCAATTGAACTTCTGGACTTTTCGTCCAAAGGTTTTTCCGTTACATCGTCTTCTATATCCTTTTTCTTAGCACCGGTCCAGTATGCTATAAAAAATATGTCTAATCCAATGATCAGGATTATGATTTTGACGACCAGCGGTAAATCATAGATATAATCCATATTCCACATATGATTCTCCTTTCCACGAAAAAAGGACACCACGAGTAAATCTACTCATGATGCCCTAGCGCTGTATCTAATTCATATATTATTATGCAACTACTTCATTCTTTTCAACTTTCTTAGCACTTTTCTTCTTAAGCTCTAATGCTGACCAGTATCCACACTGAACACAAGCAAACAATGATGCCTCTCCAATTAAACGGCTATCTGCATGATAAATACCAAGTCCCATAATAACTACTGTTGCTACAAGTGCTACTATCATAGCTGCCTTTACTACCATCTTTCCTGTAATTACGATTTCCTTATTTGTATTCTTCATTTTCATATCCTCCGATTTATTATTCTGCGATTCGTTCGCGTTTCATTTATCTTATGTATGCATAATACATCAGATAAATCATCAGAGGTTATAATCTGTTGTAAGTTGTATTTTTGTTGTCGCAAATGGTATTCGTATTAAATATATTTCCGGTGCACTAGTAACAGTAACTTTCTGTTTTCCTTAGCAAGTTATATTCCGGTATTATGTACGATCAATAAAGCGACTATAGGCATGGTTCTATCTTAGCGCCTGTTCATAAAAGCCCAAAAATTGCGCAAATAATCCTTCATCCAATCTATGACTCCATTTTTCATGATCAAGGTTTATAGTTATATAGTTTGCCTTATCCTCTATGAATCGTTCTTTATTTTCCTCGGCATTATAATCATAATCAAGTGTTTCAAGCCACTTATCAAATTCTGTGTTGAATTCATCTTTATAGGTATTGCCTGGATCGTTAAAAATCTCGTTATGACCTCTGTCTTCAAACCTTACGAAAGTAAAACGGGAATCATCCTTATACTTCTCATAATACTTATCTAATCCGTATTCTATCCCTATCACACCATCATCAGCGCTGTGTACAATCATCACAGAAGCATCCGTAGAATCAAAACCGTCCATTGCTGTATTTGTCGCATACTTTCCATATTTGAAACGCTCATGAAGTCCAATAAACGGCCTCATTGTATAAATAACACTCCCGGCTTGCGACTTGCCACCTGATTCAAACATATCCGGTGAACTGTTAAAGCCGGAGCACTCGATAACAGCCTTAACTTCCGGATGATAAGTCAAAACAGCACTAACACAGTATCCGCCCCAGCTATGACCAAATAATACAATCGGAAGGTCGGGAATATCATTATTCGATTCTACAAAAGATATGGCGTGGTCAAGATCTATCACTCCTTGTGGAACACCGCCCAGACCTTCTCCTTCACTCTTATCCATTGCAGTTGCATCATATGCAAAAACATAATATCCGTTCCTCGCAAAATAATCCGCTACATCCATATAAGAATTATGACCACCGCCACCGAATCCGTGAGCAATTATTACTATCCCATGCTGATTATCTCCGTTAGTATAAAGATAACCGGCAAGCTTCTGTCCTTTATCCGAGGGAAAAAAGTACTCTGCGCACTCCAAGCCATCAAAATCCTCAACGCGCAACATCAGAGGCGCATAGCTGTCTGCACTTATATCAAAATTATCATTGTACATTTTCACACAAAAAGCCCACCATCCGACAATCAGCAAAATGATGATGCTTAATAACACAATGAGAACTATCTTTTTTTTCGATTTTTTCTTTTTCTCAACCATTAGTAATCTGCACCTCGTTATTCATTTAAACTGAAAGATAAAAAATCATCCGACTTCATCTATTCCATAAATATACCTGAATTCCAAAAGCTGTTCCGAATCCTTCTTCTGCCCTTCAAGTTCCTCTTTGAGAGAGTTGTTTTCATCAATGATAAAGTAAATGATCCTGCATCCATACTCTTTTGCTTTCGGCATAAAATACTCCGCCACCCACTTGGTATCCAACGGATTATCTTCAAAGCCGTCTCTGGTGTCCGCCACATAATTGCAAGCAGTATGGTCTTTTATAACCTTTAGGGCATTTTTCAGAGGTGTTCGGTATTGTTCCAGCTCACAGTATTTCTTCCAGTGTACCAAAGCAACATTCTTTTCCTCTACATAGAAAACATCACTGAACTCAGAAAGATATACCTCTTCATACTTCATTTTCTTCTTGAAATCAATCCGAAGCAGGGCTT
>JAFZRN010000028.1 GCA_017619835.1 Eubacterium sp. | reverse complement strand
ATCGGAAAAAACAGCATGTCTCAGTTAGAAGAATGTACCTCAAAGCTTATAATAATTGCGAAGGAACAACAACGATTACTTGCAGCTTAACATTCGTTTATTACCTAAAGGAGAATTTACACCACATTTAGGACTTGACCTAAAATCATATGCTAAAGCTATAAATACAAGAAAAACATTAACATTTATAGTTTGTCAACTTTACGACTATTCGATTTTCATTAAAAAGGCTATAAACGAAGACATTATCACGAAGTTTATAGCCTTTTAATTTATTAACGTTTTTTCTTTGGCCTTTTACCATGTTATAAGGCAATAAATTGAATTTAAATGTCATAAATTATAGTTTTTTACCTAGTCGTAGAGTTATGTCGTGGAGTTTCGTACCAGAGTATCGTACCGGGGTTTCGTACCGGGTTTTCGTATCGGAGTTTCGTATCGGAGTTTAGTACCGGAGTTTCGTACCGAAGGCATGTTCCGGTGATGCTTATGAGTGAGATTGTCATAAAAAAATGAAACTGATTCCCCGTCCCCGGGTTTCGTTTTGCAACTGATCCCCCGTCCGCAGGTTTCAAAAGAAAGGGCTTCCCGCAAGGGAAGCCCTTTAAACATTCACTGCGTTCAGCAGTTATCCAATCTCTTCAATTGAAGTATGCCATTCCTGTAATGAATGGATATTGCCGTGGTGGCGTTTTTTCATGTGGTCGATTCCTTCGGCTGCGGCACGGCCTGCGGCGATAGTTGTGATGTAAGGAACCTTATACTTGATAGCTGCCTTACGGATATATCCATCGTCGTGAACTGACTCTTTGCCAGAAGGTGAGTTGATTATAAGCTGTATCTGACCGTTTGAGATGTAATCAAGGATATTAGGACGGCCTTCATAAAGCTTCTTGATCTTCTCGGCAGGTACTCCTGCAGCAACGATTGCTTCGTAGGTATTTCCTGTAGCAAGGATCTTAAATCCGTTCTCATGAAGGATACGGGCAACTTCCGGTCCTTCAGGTCTCTCGCTCTTATTAAGAGATATGAGAGCAGTACCTTCGAGTGGTAACTCAGCCTTTGCAGCTTCCTGAGCCTTGAAGTAAGCTCCACCGGATGACTGTGACATACCGAGAACCTCACCGGTAGATCTCATCTCAGGTCCGAGTATCGGGTCAACTTCAGGGAACATGTTGAACGGGAAGACTGCTTCCTTAACTCCGTAGTAAGGAATCTTACGTTCTTTCATGTCTCCGACAGGTGACTTACGACCTGTAATCTCAGAAGTGATTATATCAGTAGCAATCGGTACCATTCTGATACCGCAAACCTTTGATACAAGCGGAACAGTACGTGAAGCTCTTGGATTTGCCTCAAGCACATATACAACATCGTCCTCGATAGCATACTGCATATTCATAAGGCCGACTACGTTCATTTCCTCGGCAATCTTACGAGTATATTCCTTGATAGTAGCAAGATTCTTTTCGCTTATATGCTTTGAAGGAATGATACAAGCTGAATCTCCTGAGTGGATTCCGGCAAGCTCGATATGCTCCATAACTGCAGGAACATAAGCATGCTTTCCATCAGAGATAGCATCAGCCTCACACTCGGTAGCGTGGTGCAGGAATCTGTCGATCAGGATGGGTCTGTCAGGAGTAACACCAACAGCTGCTTCCATATAGCCCTTCATGCTTTCATCATCATATACGACTTCCATTCCACGTCCGCCGAGAACGTAGGAAGGACGAACCATAACGGGATATCCGATCTCGCCTGCAATCTTGATGGCTTCCTCAACAGTAGTAGCCATACCAGCCTCAGGCATCGGAATACCGAGCTTATCCATCATAGCACGGAACTGGTCTCTGTCTTCAGCAAGGTCGATAACTTCAGGAGAAGTACCGAGAATCTTAACTCCGTTCTTCTGAAGATCGGAAGCAAGGTTAAGCGGTGTCTGGCCGCCGAACTGAGCGATAACGCCCACCGGCTTTTCCTTCTTATATATAGACAGAACATCCTCAAGTGTAAGCGGCTCGAAATAGAGCTTATCGGATGTATCATAGTCAGTAGAAACTGTCTCGGGGTTACAGTTAACGATGATGGTCTCAAAACCGAGCTTCTTAAGTGACTTAGCAGCATGTACGCAGCAGTAGTCAAACTCGATACCCTGGCCGATACGGTTAGGACCGCCGCCAAGGATCATGATCTTCGGCTTATCGGTTGAAACCTCATCCTTATCAACATCACAGTAAGTAGAATAGTAGTAAGCACTGTCCTGAGTACCGGATACGTGAACTCCCTGCCAAGCCTCAACAACGCCGATAGCCTCACGGGCATCGCGGATCGCATCCTCGCTCACATTAAGTACTTCTGAAAGATATTTATCAGAGAAACCATCCTTCTTGGCCTTGGTCAGATCCTCATCACTCGGAACAACTCCAGCCTCAGCATCAGCAACCTGAGATCCTGCTCCATACGTAGCCACCAGATATTCTTCCTCATCAACGAGCTCCTTCATCTGCTCAATGAAGTATTTCTTAACCTTGGTGATCTCGTGGATCTCGTCGATAGTCGCACCCTTACGGAGCGCTTCATACATCTGGAAATGTCTTTCTGACGATGGTGTAATGAGAGCCTGCAGAAGCTGCTCTTTACTCCAGTCATAAAAATCCTTTACATGTCCGAGGCCGTAGCGTCCCTTTTCAAGAGAACGTATAGCCTTCTGGAAAGCTTCTTTATAATTCTTACCGATGGACATTACTTCACCAACGGCTCTCATCTGTGTGCCGAGCTTATCCTCAACACCCTTGAACTTCTCAAATGCCCAGCGGGCGAACTTGATAACTACATAATCTCCATCAGGCACATACTTATCAAGAGTACCATACTTACCGCAAGGGATCTCCTTAAGTGTAAGTCCGGAAGCAAGCATTGCGGATACAAGTGCGATAGGGAAGCCTGTAGCCTTTGAAGCAAGAGCAGATGAACGTGATGTACGAGGATTGATCTCAATAACTACAACACGGTCTGTTACGGGGTCATGTGCAAACTGTACGTTTGTACCACCGATAACCTGGATCGCATCAACAATCGCATAAGCCTGCTTCTGAAGCCTGTCCTGAACCTCCTGGGAGATTGTAAGCATCGGAGCAGAGCAGAAGGAATCGCCTGTATGTACACCCATCGGGTCGATATTTTCAATGAAGCAGACGGTGATCATGTTGCCTTCCTTATCACGGACAACCTCGAGCTCAAGCTCTTCCCATCCGCTGACACATTCCTCAACCAGAACCTGTCCTACAAGTGAAGCCTTAAGACCTCTAGCACATACCGTCTGTAATTCTTCTTTATTATATACAAGACCTCCGCCGGCACCGCCCATGGTATAAGCGGGACGGAGAACTACCGGATAACCGAGCTCATCAGCAATCGAAAGCGCCTCATCTACAGAGTATGCAACCTCTGAACGGGCAACCTCGATTCCAAGTGAATTCATTGTGTTCTTAAACTCTATACGATCCTCACCACGCTCGATGGCATCAACCTGAACACCGATAACCTTAACATTGTACTTATCAAGTACGCCGGCCTCTGCAAGCTCTGCACAGAGGTTAAGTCCCGACTGTCCGCCTAAGTTAGGCAGAAGAGCATCAGGTCTCTCTTTAGCGATGATCGCCTCAAGACGTCGAACATTAAGCGGTTCGATGTAGGTTACGTCCGCCATTTCCGGGTCTGTCATGATTGTTGCGGGGTTTGAATTGACAAGAACTATCTCGTAGCCGAGACTTCTCAGCGCCTTACACGCCTGTGTTCCGGAATAGTCGAATTCGCAGGCCTGACCGATAATGATAGGTCCGGATCCGATAATCAGAACCTTGTGAATGTCTGTTCTTTGTGACATAGCAAATTCCTCCTGAAAATATCCGGGTGGAGACCGGAAATGTCTCCGAGCCCAATTAGAGTTATATTAACACATTTTATTTGAAAAATCTTTACAAATTTTTATATAATTTAAATAAGTACATTATACACAATATATACTTGACTTTTTTGGTCATATTTTATATGATAATACTGATTTCTAATAAACTTTTTTATTGGTAAAAAGGGAGATACGACATTATGAAAAAGAGATTACTCAGCTTAGTACTTGCACTTGCGCTTATCTTTGGAGTTATCGCTCCTGCAGCTTCTGCAGACGCTGCAGCTAAGAAGAGATACACAAAGCTCACATTTGCAAAGGGTGTTACTACAGAAGTAGAATTCTTCGTTCTCGAAGAAAAGAGAGAGCTTGCAGCTAAGAACCTTACAAAGACTCTTAATGCAATGATGAAGAAGAATTCAACTCTTACGATCACCGTTGGTGAGAAAGATTACACTGTTAAGAAGACAGGTAAGCAGGGCAAGGGCAAGATCATGGTTGGTGACCAGACACTTGCTGCATTTATCAAAGCTAATACCGGAAAGTCAACTTATGTTACTGTAAAGGTAGACCTTAAGAAAGCATTTTCATATGTAAAGATGGCTAAGAAGGCCGCTGCATATGGCTTCAGAGTAGAGGTTAATGATGCATATTTCCAGAACCTCAAGATCTCTAAGAAGAACAAGATTACTTTCACAGGCAATGGTAAGAAGTTTACTGCTTATATCAAGGGCGGTAAGGTTTATATCAAAGGTGGACAGGTTAAGTCTTCATTCGTTAAGGAGCTTAAGAAAGCAGGCGTTATCAAGTCAGCTAAGCTTGTAAGAGTTAAGACAAGTTCACTCAGCAAGTAATCGACAACCACATAACTCTTGTAATTACGAGATAGTTTTAAGCTGTTGGGCGTGTCGCTTGACAGCTTAAACTATGTAATGGTGTTATCTATGAGACGATCATTTAATCTTCTCATCAGGGTTTTTGTGAGTGCCCTGATCATGATAACTGCATATAACTGTGTATTTACATCCCATGCCGGAAGCATTAATTCCAACGAAGCCAGGGTGATAAGTGCCGCCAGTGGCACATTTACCTATAAAGGCAAGACCTATAAGGCTTACTCCGACTATGTGAACGAGCTCTACAGCTATCTAGCCGATGACGACGTGGACCTGGATAAGGATCAGGCGGACGAAGCGATAAGCTACATCTACAGCAACGTCAAGGAGGGAATCGACTCGGGCTATGTCTATGAGGTAAAGGATAAGGACGATAAGCATACCGACCTTGATAATCTGCCCGATGACCCCGCCGCCAATGCTGATACCGGAAATGATTCCGAAAAGGCTGCAAAGGAGTCGAGCGACAAGGAGGTTGCCCAGCTTTTCGAAAATATCGACAAGAACGTTAAGGAAAAGGAGAAATACTCCAAGGAACTTACAGCAACCCAGACCGACGCATCGCTTATCGTAAATGACGACTCCATCACCATCAATACCGGTGAGAAGGAGATAAAGCTTTTTAAGAATGACAGGATCATTCCGACAGGATTTGTAAGGCTGTTTGTTATCGTCGGGGCTTTGTGCCTTGTCATAAATGCCTTGATTCTAATCATTTTAAGTGCTAAAGGCTGCATGAGATTCCTGGGACAGGACAGACAGAAGAGACGTAAGGGGCATCGTGAGAGACGCCGCATCAGGAAGGTCTGCAGATATATACTGACTGTAACGACTGCGGTGGCATTTACCTTTGTATGCCTTATTCTTGCGATAGGTTTCTGTCTATTTAACAATAACCGGATCATGCAGAATATCCAGAGCAGCGGATATTTCAGGTATGCATATACGCAGTATCTGGCCGAGACCGATACGAATATACTTTCCTACGACGACTATATCTTTAAGCAGAAGCTGAGTATCAATTCGACATTTGAAAATGATACACCGCTTGAAAAGCTTGAAGTGGATGATAAGAGCATCGCTCCCTTTGTGAAGAGGATGCAGCTGGATATGAAGTCGGGGCTTATCATAAGCCTGATATGCCTTACAGTATCGCTGATACTTTCAATCATCGCGAACTTCTTCATGGACTTAAGGCGTGACAGGGGTATAAAATCCCTCTCGATTTCTATCTTCGCAGGTACTATAATAGTCTTTATAGTCGCGGTACTTTTATCGGTCTTCAGTATAGAGAGATCATTCTTTATCGAGCCACAGTATCTTAAGAACATCATCGAAGATATGATGAACTATATAGTCAAGATATTTGTTATAATAGGTTTGTTCGGTACGGCATTTGGTTCGAGTCTGGTTGGTTTATACCGGACAATGAGACGATATAGATAATTTTAGTGATGAGGGGATATATGGTTTTATTCGATATACATTGTCATATACTTCCCGGAGTCGATGACGGCTCCAAGGATATGTCCATGTCCCTCGACATGATAGATATCGAATATGAAGAAGGGACCCGCGACATCATTTTCACTCCTCACTATATGATCGACCAGAATAACTATACTCATGAATCCATAGAGGAAAAGTTCAAAGCTCTTAAGGCTGAGGTTGAAGCCTCCGGCAAATATCCGGATTTAAACCTTTATCTCGGAAGCGAGATCCTCTATGAAGAAGGCGTGATCACCCGGCTTAAGCAGGGCGATATACATACAATGAATGATACCAGATATATCATGGTTGAATATAATATCAGGACCTCTTATCAGGAAATCCTGCATTCCATCGATGAAATGACGCAGGCCCGCTACTGGCCGGTGATAGCCCACGTTGAACGCTATCAGGCGCTGGAAGGCCATATAGACAGGATAGAAGAGGTTATCGATAAGGGCTGCCTCTTACAGATGAATATATCAAGTATCGAAGGCGGCTTCCTGAATGAAAACAGCCGCTGGTGCCGGAAATTAATTAAAAACGGTTATATTACATTCCTCGGCACCGACGCCCATAATACCGACTCCCGTGCCCCCTATTCCCAGGAATACATCTCCTGGATAAGGAAGAAGTGCGGAGAGGAAGAAGCAGAGTTTATGCTCAGCGGAGCAGCAAAGCTTCTGGTTGATGGGAAGTATATAGATTGATAGGTGTTGACTTTGAGTACATAGATTGAAAGGATATACTCTATGGAAAACAGAAATGAAGAAATCGAAATAGATTTACTCGAGCTTGCAAGGGTTCTTATAAGCAGACTCTGGGCAATCGTTCTTGCAACAGCTTTAGGTCTTGCCATAGCTGCTGCTGTAACTACGCTTTTCATTAAGCCTGTTTACAGCTCAACTTCAATCTTATATGTCCTCACTAAATCAACCAGTATCACTTCGCTTGCGGATATCCAGATGGGAACATCCCTTACTCAGGACTATATGGTTGTTATAAAGAGCCGTCCGGTTCTCGAGAAAGTTATAGATAATCTGGGACTTGATTTGTCCTATAGTGAGCTTAGGGAAAATGTCACCGTAAACAACCCAACAAACACCCGTTTCCTTGAGATAACGGTTAACAGCCATGATGCTTATCTTTCAAAGAAGATAGTAGATGAGCTAGCCGATGTAAGCTCCGCAAGAATGGCAGAGGTTATGGAGACACAGGCCCCGAATATAATGGACTACGGCCAGATTCCCGTAGCTCCGTCATCACCGAATCTTATCAAGAATTCAATAATCGGTGCGATGATAGGTTTCATTCTTATGTGCGGCATAATAGTAGTGATGTATCTTCTTAATGATACGATCAGGACTACAGAGGATATTGAAAAGTATCTTGGACTTAATACGCTTGGTATCGTTCCCCTTGAAGAAGGTGTATCAAAGCGTAAAACCCATTTCAAGGATTCGACCGCCAGAAAAAAACGCCCGCGGACTGAAGAAAAACAGGCTTCATAATTTGCATTATATGTAGAAATATAGTATAATATTCAAGCTTAATACGAGGTATTAAATTGCAAAAAATAAACTTTGAAAACTTAAAAGATCTCGACTTCAAGGTTAATGAAGCTTATAAGCGTATCCGAACCAATATAAGCTTCTCGGGCGATAATATAAAGACGATAGCATTGACCAGCAGCGTACCCAATGAGGGTAAGACGGCAGTCAGTTTCAATATAGCCCGGTCCATGGCAGAGGATGGTAAGAAGACACTTTTCATAGATGCAGATATCCGTAAATCCGTATTCATAGCTAGATACGGAGTTGATAAAGAGACAAAAGGTCTCAGCCATTATCTCTCAGGGCAGACCAAAGAGATCAAAGATATAATATACTCCACGAATATTGACAATCTCGACGTCATTTTCACCGGAATTAAATCACCAAACCCCGCAGAACTTCTGGGAAATGCCAAGTTCGAAAAACTAATTAGTGAAAACAAAGAATTATATGATTATATAATTATTGATTGTCCCCCTCTTGCATCGGTTATTGATGCTGTCCTCGTTGCAAAGGTATGTGACGGTGCTATCATAGTGATCGAATCTGATAACGTAAGCTACAAAGTTGTCCAGGGCGTTAAAAAACAGCTGGAACAGGGTGATTGTAAGATCCTTGGAGCTATCCTTAACAAGGTTCCAAACGGCGGTAAAGGTTACTACGGTTACTACAAAGGCTATTACGGCTACTATGACAGCTATGGTGAAGAACAGTAATATATTTTTTGGGGGATAACACAAAACAAGCTTTGTGTTATTCCCTTTTTTTATGAAAGATAAAATATATGAACTCAAGTAATAATGACAACAGCAAAAAGAATCTTACCGAAATCCTTTCACAGAAGGCTGAGCAGCTTGGCGAATCTGCCGGCGATGCGGTGAAGAAGTACAGTGACTTTAATCTTAAAACAACTGTAATTCGAGTAATGCTTGTCTGTTATGATATGCTTGCTGTTGCATTTGCTTATTTTCTTGCTTTATGGGTTCGTTTTGACGGCAGCATTGGAGCAATTCCCAGAGAGTATCTTAATCCTTACATTATCTTTATTCCTATCTATGCAATAATCTGCGTTTTTATCTTTTTTGTTAATAAGCTATATAATAGTATCTGGAAATATGCCAGTGTAATAGAACTTATACGTGTTTTTATTTCCACTGTTATGACATGGGTCATTCATCTAATCGGTATTACAATCTTTTTAAAGAGAATGCCGCTTTCTTATTATGTTTTCGGACCTATATTCCAGTTTGCCTTAGTTCTTGGTGTTAGATATTTTTATAGGTTTTATCTTATTCTGAGAAGAAGATACACAAGAGATGTAAGTTCTCTTAAGCGTGTTATGGTAATTGGAGCCGGAGAGGCAGGAAGAAATGTAATAAGAGAATTAAACCGCTCTGAAGAAATGCATGAAATATGTGTATGTATCATAGATGATGAGCAATCCAAATGGGGCAGATCCATCGAAGGTGTTCCCGTTGTTGGTGGAAGAGAAAGCATACTCCTTAATGTAGAAAAGTATAAGGTTGCTAAAATTTATTATGCTATTCCTTCTTCCAGTAAACAGGATCAGAGAGACATCTTAAGTATCTGTAATGAAACCAAGTGTGAACTGAAAACTCTTCCCGGAATCTATCAGCTTGCAAATGGCGAAGTAGATATAAAGGATATGAAGGATGTTGCTATTGAAGATCTTCTCGGTCGTGATCAGATCAAGGTTGATATGAAAGAAATCTATGATCAGATATCTGATAAGGTTGTTCTTATAACCGGTGGTGGTGGATCGATAGGTAGTGAGATAGCTCTTCAAGTTTCACGTCATAATCCTAAGAAGCTTATCATATTTGATATATATGAGAATAATGCATATCAGATTCAACATAAAATCCTTAAAGAAAACCCGGATTGTCCTCTTGAGGTTCTTATTGGATCAGTAAGAGACAGCAGAAGAGTAAATGATATATTCCGTAGATTCAGACCTGATATTGTTTATCATGCTGCAGCACATAAGCATGTTCCTCTTATGGAGGACAGTCCATGTGAAGCTATAAAGAATAATGTTATCGGTACATATAAGGTTGCTTATGCTGCAATGATGTATGGTACACAGAGATTCGTGCTTATCAGTACAGATAAGGCTGTTAATCCGACTAATATAATGGGGGCAAGCAAGAGACTCTGTGAGCTGGTTATCCAGTCTTTTGATAAGATGATAAAAGAGCATAGAGAGGCTGAAATACCCAATCTTCATATTCATGATGAAGAAGATGCAAGTATGTTTCCAGTTGAAAAGGAAGCACAGAGGGTTAATGAAGATGGAGAAGAAATCTTTACTATTCCCGGTCAGGATAATAATGGCCACAGAAAAGCTCAGACTGAATATATCGCTGTAAGATTCGGTAATGTGCTTGGAAGTAATGGCAGTGTAATACCGCTCTTTAAAGATCAGATAGCAAGCGGAGGACCTGTTACAGTCACACATCCTGATATAATAAGATACTTTATGACTATTCCTGAAGCTACAAGTCTTGTTCTTCAAGCCGGTGCTTATGCCAAGGGTGGAGAGATATTCGTTCTTGATATGGGAGAACCTGTTAAGATAGATGATCTTGCCAGAAATCTGATTAGGCTTTCGGGACTTGAGCCTGATAAGGACATAAAGATTGAATATACAGGACTTAGACCGGGAGAGAAGTTATATGAAGAGAAACTTATGTCGGAGGAAGGATTAACTAAAACGCCAAATGAACTGATTCATGTGGGGAAACCTGTTGAGTTTGATGAAGAGAATTTTCTTGGTGGGTTAAACAACCTTATGCGTGTTTCTTACGAAAATACAGAAGCAATAAGACTTATGGTTGAGTATTTGGTAGATACATATCATCCGAGTGAACCACTTAGTGATGAACTAAAGAAAGAATATTCTGATGAGATAGCTTTTATATTAGGATAAATAACGTACAACCATAGGGTTACTATAAAAGAGGATAATATAATGAGAGATTATATTAATGATCCAAGATTTGCTGGATTAAAGCCATTTGATAAGAAAGTGTGGCTTGCTTCGCCTACAATGCATGGTGAAGAGCAGAAGTGGATAAATGATGCATTTGAGAAAAACTGGATAACTACATCCGGTGAGAATATCAATGTAATAGAAAAGCAGGTTGCTGAAAAAATAGGAAGAAAGCATGCGGTAGCTCTTAGCTGTGGTACAGCAGCACTTCATCTTGCTATAAAACTTGCTGCTGAAAAGCTTTATGGAATGCCACAGGTTGGTCATGGGTCATTAGAGAAGAAAAAAGTTTTTTGTTCGGATATGACATTTGATGCAACTCTGAATGGTGTTTTATATGAAAATGGTACTCCTATATTTATTGACACTGAGTATGATTCCTGGAATATGAATCCAGCTGCTCTTGAAAAAGCATTTGAGCTGTATCCGGATGTAAAGCTTATTGTTGTAGCTCATCTATATGGCTCTCCTGGAAAGATAGAAGAGATAAGAAGCATAGCGGATAAGTATGGAGCACTTATAATTGAAGATGCTGCAGAAAGTTACGGAGCTACAGTAAATGACGTTCAGACAGGATGTTTTGGTGATTACAGTATAATTTCATTTAACGGAAATAAAATAATTACCGGAAGTTCCGGTGGTATGCTTCTTTGTGATGACGAAGAGGATGCTAATAAGATAAGAAAGTGGTCTACTCAGTCAAGAGAAGAAGCTCCCTGGTATCAACATGAGGAACTTGGATACAATTATAGAATGAGTAATATTATTGCAGGTATAGTGAGAGGACAGTTACCTTATCTTGATGAACATGTTGCTCAGAAGAAAGCTATTTATTACAGATACAAGGAAGGCTTAAAGGATCTTCCGATTACTATGAATCCTTTCCTTGATAAAACAGAACCCAACTACTGGCTTTCTTGTCTTCTCATAAATGAAGATGCCATGTGTGAAACAGTCAGGGGAGAGAAGACGGCATTATATAATGAGGAGTCAGGAAAGAGTTGTCCTACAGAAATATATGAGGCACTTGGAACTTTTTATATCGAGAGCAGACCTATATGGAAGCCCATGCATATGCAGCCGATATACCGGACGAATCCGTTTGTCACGGTCGAGGGAAACGGCAGAGGCCGCACAAATGCTTATATAAAGGGCTCTGGAGTGGACGTAGGAGCCGATATTTTCCGTCGTGGGTTGTGCCTTCCCAGCGATAACAAGATGACGCCGGAGCAGCAAGACGTGATTATCGAGATCATTCATAGGTGTTTTCTCTGACATCGGCTGAATTTGCATGAGGGGCGCAGACAGATAGACGGCTATATCTGCCGGGCATGCATTAGGTAGCCACAGGAGGTAAATCTACATCTGCTCCATATGCTTTGGGTAGCCCCAGGGACATCTGCTGCATATGCATCAGGCAGTCACAGTTTGACCGATAGCCGCAGGTAGCCGTGTGGGCAAACGATAGAAAGTACTGACGGGCGGAGGACAGAACAATCGATTATGTATTCAAAATCTTAGACATTCCTTGGTGGCATTACCTGAGTTCAATTGTTATCGGACTGGCTGTGTGGAGGATCTGGAAGAAACCGAGTTTTGGAGTATTGGCAGGATATGCGTTTCTGGTTTTAGCAGAGACTGTGTTCATCCGAAAGCCTTTCACCGGAGAACATCTCAAGCTTGAACTTTTCTGGTCGTGGAGAGCGTGGGGCAAGCAGAGGGGACAGGTAATCGCGAATGTGATCATGTTTATACCAATAGGAGTACTGGCAGGAAGTTTATGGAGATGGAAAGGGTTGTGGTTTGCTGCTGGGATGAGTGTTGTGATCGAGATATCACAGTTGGTGAGTGGAAGAGGCTTATGTGAGCTTGATGACGTGATACACAACTGCCTCGGGGCTACGATTGGAATCGGAATCGTTGTACTTGCGAGAAGATTAAATACTTCCCTGCACCCTAAAAACTATCAATAAAAGGATGAATACATGAAACATAAACCATATGGCCCGTATGAAAGATTTATAAAACGACCGCAAGATTTCCTGTGTGCTTTACTAGCTACCATTGTTTTATCACCTGTAATGCTGATCACAGCGATATTGGTGCGCATCAAGCTTGGCAGCCCAGTGTTGTTCACACAAGACAGACCTGGTAAGGACGGAAAAATATTCAAGCTGTATAAGTTTCGCACGATGACCGATGCACGAGACGAAAAGGGAGAGCTTCTCCCGGATGATCAAAGGCTTCCCAAGTTTGGACAGAGGTTAAGGAGTACTTCATTAGACGAGCTGCCCGAGCTTTTCAACATGCTAAAGGGAGATATGGCAGTAGTCGGACCACGTCCTCTCCTAGTTCGTTACCTTCCGCGATATAACGAGCACCAGGCGAGGAGACATGAGGTACGACCGGGATTTACAGGATTGGCACAAGTCCACGGTCGTAATGCTATCTCTTGGGAAGACAAATTCGACTGGGATGTCAAGTATGTAGACCATATCACTTTCCTTGGTGATTGGAAAATATTATTCGATACAGTAAAAACTGTTCTAAAACGCGAAGGCATTAACTCTGATACTTCCGCCACAATGGAAGAATTTATGGGAACTGAGGAAAAGGCATAATGAAAGATTTGATTATTTTCGGTGCTAGTGGCTTTGGCCGAGAAGTTGCATGGGCGGCTGAGAGGCAGAATAAGAAAGAGCCCACTTGGAATATCCTCGGATTTATGGATGATGCTGATGATATCCAGGGAACCGAAATAAATGGATATAAGGTGCTGGGAAAGACAGCGGACGTGGTTAACTACCCTGACGCCTATTTTGTTGTAGCTGTTGGCACATCGAGAACTCGTGAGAAGATCGTCTCCAACATGAAAACGGTGAACCCGAATATCAAGTTCGGAACTGTTATTGATCCTACCGTTGAGATGTCCGACCTCGTGACCATCGGTGAAGGAACCATCATTTGCGCTCATACGATTATTACGGTCAATATTGAGATTGGTTCTCACGTAATCATCAACCTTGACTGTACGGTTGGTCACGATGCTATTCTGCATGATTTTGTGACTCTCTACCCGTCTGTCAATGTCTCTGGTATTACTCAGATCGGGCATGCGGTGGAATTGGGGACTGGGATGCAAATCATCCAGGGAAAGACCGTGGGTGATTACAGCATAGTTGGAGCTGGGGCCGTGGTTGTCAAGGACATCCCGGCAAAATGTACGGCAGTGGGAAGTCCCGCAAAGCCGATAAAATTCTTTGAAGAATAATGATGAAACGGATAGAGAGGGTATCTGAGTGAATATAAAGACGGTAACAGTTATAGGCGTCACCGGCACTATGGGAGCGAACGTTGCAGGTATCTTTGCTTCCTTTGGAGATGCGAAAGTTTACTGCCTTGGGCGTGATATAGAGAAAGTAAAGAAGACGATTCCGAGAATCGTGAAGTCCGTAAAAGCGGATGCGATTGCAAAGAACTTATTTCCAGCGGATTTCTCAATGCTTGAGAAGTGCGTAGCAGAGTCGGATCTTGTATTTGAAAGCTCCAAAGAAGATATCGTAGTTAAGAAAGAGATTGCAACGCAGGTAGCAAAAACACTCCAGCCACATGCAGTGTCCTGTACTGGCTCATCTGGCCTTTCTATAACTGAGATCGCTTCTTGCTACCCGAAAGGACTCCGTGAGCATTTCTTTGGCGTTCATATGTTCAACCCACCCTACAGCATGTCGCTGTGTGAGCTGACACCAACGTTTTTTTCCGATGAGCAGATGCTTGTGGAGTTAAAGGAATATCTAAGCAAGAAACTGATCAGGACGGTTGTACAAGTTAAAGATAGCCCGGCATTCCTGGGCAACCGTATCGGTTTCCAGTTCATCAACGAAGCCCTCCAGTACGCAGAGAAATATAAGGACAATGGCGGCATTGACTATATCGATGCACTCCTTGGCTCCTTTACTGGCCGCACCATGGCTCCACTTACCACATCTGATTTCGTTGGACTGGATGTGCATAAGGCTATCGTTGATAACATCTATGAAAACACCAATGACTATGCTCATGACACTTTCGTGCTCCCGGCTTTTGTCCAGAAGTTGATTGCAGAAGGAAAACTTGGTCGGAAGAGTGGAGCGGGTCTGTATCAGAGAATTAAATACGAGAACGGCTTAACGCGCCAGACGGTATATGACATCAATACGGGGTTATACCGTGATGTGATCCCATATGTCTTCCCGTTCGCTGACAAGATGAAGAGACGGATTGCTGAGGGTGACTATGTGAAGGCTTTTGACCGCCTTGTTAATAACCACTCTCAGGAGGCCGAACTCTGCTTGTCCTTCCTGCTGAAGTACATAGTATATAGCCTCTACGCCACGGAAAAAGTTGGTTATACGGTTGAGGCAGCTGATGACGTCATGGCGACCGGTTTCAACTGGTGCCCGCCTATGGCGATGTATCAGGCTTTGTCCACTGTTGCTAACGTT
>JAFZRN010000027.1 GCA_017619835.1 Eubacterium sp. | reverse complement strand
CGGTAGAGGAATATATAGATTACTATAATAACGAAAGAATTCAGGCTAAAACAAAATGGATGCCTCCTGCTCGATACAGAAAAGCATCCATGTGTTCAGCCTAGTTCGAAATATGTGTCCAGAATTCTGGGTACATATCATAACACATTTTTCTTTTAATGCCTTTGAATAATTCCCATATATACATGCTTCACAAACTGTGTCCCCACACAAAAAATCATATCTGGGACAAAACATAAAAAAATCAGATATTCTGTGAACAACACGTACTGATTCTTTTTTAGCCGCACGGATAATCGATGGTGACAGATGATTTACTTCGTGAAGTATATATATAACGTCCGGATCAGTATCTCTGATAAGCCTCCGTAATCGTCTTTCCGCATCATAATTCCATGTCACAGCCCGTATCATTCCCAATAAATTTCCCGGTGTTTTTTTTGCATCGGAAAACATCAGTTCCTTTGTACGTGCTTTTGCAAAATAGCTGCTGTATTTTGTTGGTAAATTTTTAGAATTCTGTATCGAAAAAGGAATAACCTCAATATTCCTCTTCTTTGCCCCTTCCATAAAATTAAACATATATCTTTCCGGTCCGCCAGCCAGAAAGAATCTATAATTTGCAACAATCACTCTCATTGTGTTCTCTCAAATCATTTAACTTTTAATGCTTTTTACCGATAAAATAATATCATCTCATATATGATGTATCAAGTTATAATTTTCTACAAACAAAAATCCAAACAATATAAAAAGCCCTGGAAAACCAGGGCAAATATTATAGATTTGTATAGCCCATCAAGTCGCGGTCTACTTCGCGTGCAGCCGAACGACCCTCTGCAATAGCCCATACTACAAGAGACTGTCCACGGTGCATATCACCGGCTGTATAGACCTTTTTTACGCTCGTTGCATGATGTCCCGGAGCAGTCTTTACATTGGTCCTTCCATCAACCTCAACTCCGAAGCCTTCGGTCACATAGCTCTCGCTTCCGAGGAAGCCTGCAGCGATGAGAACCAGCTGTGCGGGAAGTGTCTTTTCACTTCCTTCGACGGGAACCATGTTCATCCTTCCCGTCTTCTCATCTCTTTCGGATTTAAGGGAAATGATTTCGACCGCTTTAAGCTTTCCGGCATCATCCTTTATGAACTGTTTTACTGTCGTCTGATAGATTCTGGGATCATGTCCGAATTTATATATTGCTTCTTCCTGACCGTAATCGGTCTTACAGATCCTCGGCCATTCGGGCCAGGGATTTGATGCAAGTCTTTCATCCGGCGCCTTAGGCATCATCTCAAGCTGTGTCACGGATTTTGCTCCGAGTCTTATGCTTGTTCCGATACAGTCATTTCCCGTATCTCCGCCGCCGATTACGATAACGTCCTTATCCTTAACGGCACTGAACGGAAATACTTTTTCATCCGGCTTTTCGAGGATTGTAAAGTCACTGTCCAGAAGACTCTTTGTCACTCCTCCGAGAAAATCTACCGCAAAGTAGATCCCTTCGGCTTCTCTTCCGGGAGCCTTTATATCTCTCGGATTCGAAGCTCCGCAGCACAGAACTACTGCATCATATTCCTTAAGAAGTTCCTTGGCACTGATAGCATCTTTTGATTTTTTATCCTGAAGGCAGACATTTGCATTTACTACAAATGTGATCCCTGCTTCTTCCATGAGCTTAACTCTTCTATCGATAACCGACTTATCAAGCTTCATGTTCGGGATACCGTATCTCAGAAGTCCGCCTATGCGGTCCTTTCTTTCATATACGGTAACGAGATGACCTCTTCTGTTGAGAAGCTGTGCAGCCGCAAGTCCGGACGGACCGCTTCCCACAACAGCGACCTTCTTGCCGGTCCTTACCTCGGGAACGATCTCTTTTACAAGTCCGTTCTCATAGGCAAACTCGATAACGGCCTTCTCATTTTCCTTGGTGGATACTGCTTCCTGATGAAGTCCGCAGGTGCAGGCATTTTCACAAAGCGCGGGACAAACACGGGATGTAAACTCGGGAAAGCTGTGCGTAACCGAGAGCCTCTGATATGCCTTATCCAGATCTCCTCTATAGACGAGGTCATTGACCTCCGGAACGAGATTATGAAGAGGACATCCTGAAGCCATACCTGCTATCATCATTCCTGCCTGGCAGAACGGAACACCGCAGTCCATACATCTTGCAGCCTGTTTTTCCTGTTCTTCAAGAGTAAGGCGGCTGTGGAACTCGAGGAAGTTCTGTATACGTTCCTCTTCGCCGACTACCGGCCCGTCCTTTCTGTCATATTCTAAAAATCCTGTAATCTTACCCATATAATAATCCTCTTTAACCTACCAGTTTGGTGAACGCTTCAATCTGTGCCTGCTCGTGATTCATACCCTGCTCCTCACATTCAGCTGTAAGGCGAAGCATTTCCTTATAATCCGTAGGTATGATCTTCTTAAAATGCTCTACATATTCATTAAAGTTATCAAGTATCTCCTGACCCTTCCTGGATCCGGTATACTCAACATGCTTTTCAATGATTCCCTTAAGTTCTTCTATGTCATTCTTATATTCAAGCTTCTCCATATTTACAAGCTGCTTGTTGAGATTCTTATAAAGTGTATTCTCAACATCGAGAACGTAAGCGATTCCGCCGCTCATACCTGCCGCAAAGTTCTTGCCTGTAGGTCCGAGTATTACCGCACGTCCGCCCGTCATATACTCACAGCCGTGTTCTCCGACGCCCTCTACTACTGCGGTTGCACCGGAATTTCTGATGCAGAATCTTTCACCTGCCATACCAGCGATATAAGCCTCTCCCGAGGTTGCTCCGTAAAGGGCGACATTTCCGATGATGATATTCTCTTCGGGATTATACTTTGCCTCTGCGGGAGCCTTTACGATAAGCTTTCCGCCTGAAAGTCCCTTACCGAAGTAATCGTTGCTGTCACCCACAAGATCCAGTGTAAGTCCGCCGGGGATAAATGCTCCGAAGCTCTGTCCGCCTGATCCGGTGCAGTTGATATGGATAGTGTCATCGGGAAGTCCCTCGGGACACTGTCTAGTTATCTCTGCTCCGAGAAGCGTACCAAAGGTTCTGTCTACATTTGAAAGCGAAACCTCTACTGAACTATGCTTTACGCTGCCTGATGCTTCCTTTCCGCTCTTAAGTGAATTAAGAACATCCTTTGATTTAAGAAGCACTGCCTCATCCTTAGTCTTCTCAAGCTTAAAATCATACTTAAGTTCGGGATGGAAGGTCTGAAGTTCTCTATCTACCTTTGACATATCGTAAAGGATCTTATCCAGGCATATCAGGGATTCCTGATCACTGAGTCCTTCCTTAACCTTAAGCAGGTCTGTTCTTCCTACCAGCTCCTCAACTGTTCTTACGCCGAGCTTAGCCATATATTCACGAAGCTCTCTTGCGATGAAGATCATGAAGTTTTCTACATATTCGGGCTTTCCTCTGAAGCGCTTTCTGAGCTCCGGATTCTGTGTTGCAACACCCATAGGACATGTATCGTTCTGACATACTCTCATCATTACACAGCCCATGGTTACCAGTGGTGCAGTCGCAAAACCGAATTCCTCTGCTCCGAGGATTGCTGCTATAGCAACGTCACGTCCGCTCATCAGCTTTCCGTCAGTCTCGATAACAACCTGGTTTCTGAGTCCGTTTGCAACGAGTGTCTGGTGTGTCTCAGCGAGACCCATTTCCCATGGAAGTCCTGCGTTATGGATTGAGCTAAGCGGAGCTGCTCCCGTTCCTCCGTCATAACCGGATACGAGCACTACCTCTGCACCTGCCTTTGCAACACCTGCTGCTACCGTACCTACACCTGCTTCCGAAACAAGCTTGACTGATATACGTGCATATTTGTTTGCATTCTTAAGGTCGTAGATCAGCTGGGCAAGGTCCTCAATCGAATAGATATCATGGTGAGGCGGAGGTGATATAAGGCTCACACCGGGTGTCGAATGTCTGGTCTTTGCGATCCAGGGATATACCTTTCTTCCCGGAAGATGTCCGCCCTCACCGGGCTTAGCTCCCTGAGCCATCTTGATCTGTATCTCTCTTGCACTTACAAGATATTTGCTTGTAACACCGAAACGTCCGCTGGCAACCTGCTTGATTGCTGAGCTTCTGTCATTATCTGTTCCTGCTGATGCTATTCTCTCATCACTCTCACCACCCTCACCACTGTTTGACTTTCCGTGAAGATGATTCATTGCGATCGCAAGTGTCTGATGTGCCTCCTCGGAGATTGAACCGTAGGACATGGCACCTGTCTTGAATCTCTGAACGATTGATTCTTCGCTCTCTACCTCTGATATATCAATACCCTCTGAAGGGAATTCAAAGTCGATAAGACTTCTTAAGTAACCTGTCTTCTCGGCATCGACCATGGAAGTATATTCTTTAAACTTATTGTAATCTCCGTCTCTCGTTGAAAGCTGGAGCATATGGATCGTCTGTGGATTATATCTGTGATTCTCACCCTGGGCTCTGAATTTATGACGTCCGACAGCTGTAAGCTCAAGATCAACAGGAAGTCCGAGAGGATCAAATGCTTTGCTGTGCTGAGCATCCTGGTTACGTCCGATATCTTCGAGAGTGATTCCGCCGACTCTGCTGACTGTTCCCGGGAAGTACTCATTTATAACTTCTTCCGATATACCTATAGCTTCGAAGATCTTGCTGCCCTGATATGAACGTATCGTGGAGATTCCCATCTTGGAAGCTATCTTTACGATACCGCTGAGCACTGCACTGTCGTAATCCTCAACTGCTGCATAATAATCCTTATCAAGGAGTCCGTCATCGATAAGCTCCTGGATTGTCGAATGAGCAAGATATGGATTAACTGCCGAAGCACCATATCCGAGAAGCGTTGCAAAATGATGCACTTCACGAGGCTCTCCAGACTCAAGGATGAGTGACATAGCCGTACATTTCTTGGTCTCGACAAGATGCTTATGAACTGCCGATACTGCAAGAAGTGAAGGGATAGCAACATGGTTCTCGTCTACTCCTCTGTCGGAAAGGATCAGTACACTGACGCCCTCACGATAAGCCTTATCAACCTCAACAAAAAGGTGATCGAGGACTCTCTTCATCGGAGTGCTCTTGTAGTAAAGCAGCGATACCTTTCCTGCCTTGATACCGTCTCTATCGAGATGCTGGATCTTAAGAAGATCAAGATCTGTAAGGATCGGATTATGTATCTTTAGTACGTGGCAGTTTTCCGGCTTCTCCTCAAGGAGATTACCGTTCTTACCAACGTAAACTGTTCTTGAAGTAACTATCTTTTCTCTCTCTGCATCGATAGGAGGATTCGTAACCTGCGCAAAGAGCTGTTTGAAATAGTAGAAAAGAGGCTGGTGCTCTTTTGAAAGTGCGGCGATCGGAGTATCAACACCCATTGAACCTATCTGCTCGCTTCCGTTAAGAGCCATTGTCCTGATACCTTCATGATAATTTTCATAGGTATAGCCAAATGCTTTCTGAAGCTTCTTTCTTTCCTCTTCCGAAATCGAAGGAACCTTCTCATTCGGTATCTTGATATCCTTAAGCTCAAGGAGGCTCATATCCAGCCACTCGCCGTAAGGCTCCTTATGAGCATATTTTTCTTTTATCTCTTCATCCGAATACAGTTTGCCGGCCTTGGTATCTACAAGGAGCATCTTACCGGGATGAAGTCTTTCCTTCTTAACGATATGCTTCTCATCCAGAGGAAGCACACCTACCTCTGAAGAAAGGATCAGACGATGATCATCCATTACATAGTAACGTGAAGGACGAAGGCCGTTTCTGTCAAGGATAGCACCCATTACATCACCATCCGAGAAAAGGATGGATGCGGGACCGTCCCAGGGCTCCATCATGGTTGCATAATACTGATAGAAGTCTCTCTCTTCCTGTGAAAGGGTTTCGTTATGAGCCCATGGCTCGGGAATTGCGATCATAGCTGCAAGAGGCAGATCCATTCCGCTCATTACAAGGAACTCAAGCGTATTATCAAGCATAGCTGAATCTGAACCGCTTGATGATATAACAGGAAGCACCTTTGTCATATCCTCTGAAGAGAAAAGCTTTGAATGCATGGTCTCTTCTCTTGCGAGCATCTTATCAACATTACCCTTTATCGTATTGATCTCGCCGTTATGAACCATGAAACGGTTCGGGTGAGCTCTGTTCCAGCTGGGATTTGTATTGGTTGAGAATCTGGAATGGACCATTGCTATAGCTGATTCATAATCCTTATCCATAAGATCAAGGAAGAATGTACGAAGCTGACCGACAAGGAACATACCTTTATATACTATAGTCCTGCATGAAAGAGAAGGAACATAAGTATTGATATTACTCTGCTCAAACTCTCTCCTTATGATATAGAGCATACGGTCGAAATCAAGATCAGTCTCGGCATTTTCGGGGCGCTCGATAAAAACCTGCTCGATGACAGGCATGCACTCTCTTGCTTTAGAACCAAGAACGTCCGGAGATATACTTACTCTTCTCCATGATATAAGCTTAAGACCGTTCTTCTCAGTTATAGTCTCAAACATCTTTTTAGCCTGTCTTAGTTCAAGATCGTTATCCGGGAAAAAGAACATTCCTACTCCGTACTGTCTTTCATCCGGAAGTGTTACTCCTGCTTCAGCCATTTTCTTTTTGAAGAATTTATGCGGAACCTGGGTAAGGATTCCGACACCGTCTCCGGTCTCGCCCTTGGCGTCCTTTCCGGCACGATGCTCCAGGTTTTCAACGATACTTATCGCATCCGCAACGAGCTTATGGGATTTCTTTCCATCCATCTGAATGACTGCTCCGATACCGCAGTTATCATGTTCAAAAGACGGATCATAAAGCCCGTTTTTTCTGATTTCTTCAAGCTGTCTGTTCATTTCAGATTCCTCCGTAAAAACGAAAAAGGCACTCCGAGTACATACTCGAAGCGCCTTTGCTTCTTAATCGTTATTTATAAACTATTATTAGTATATAACTTTATTTTTAAAAGTCAAGCACTAATTTTGCAAAATTTTATAAAGTGATGTTTTTCTTGTTTTTTACCTGAATTTTCAGTTTTTCTTATACTTTGCCTTTTTCGGTGCGCCGGCTTTTTTGATCATCTTCCTATACTTCGAATACTTCTTCTTCGGAAGATAGAACTTTGCTTTCTTGTTAATTCCCTTAAAAGCTTTTGAACCGATCTTTTTAAGCTTTGAAGATCTGATTATAATCTTCTTCAGACTCTTACATTTATAGAAGGCTTTTTTGCCGATCTTCTTTACGTTCGGACCGATTATAACCTTCGTCAGCTTCTTGGAACTCTTGAAGGCTTCCGGCTTAATCTCGGTTACGAGATATAATTTACCATTTATAACGAGCGTTGCCGGTATATTGACTACCTTAACGTTCTTCTTGATCGGCGCTGTAAAGGCAACCGTATTATCTCCCGTCACTTCATACTTACCATCTGAAGATTCCCATATTGTTCCAACCTCTGCAGGCTTTCCGGGTTCTTCCGTCGGCTCCGATGTCGGTTTTATATCGCTTGTCGGTTCTGCCGAGGGTGAAACATCCGGTGAGGCTGCCTCAGTCGGTATTGCTGTCGGAGTTACATCCTCAGTCGGTGATGTCGTCGGAATCTCTTCCGGTGTCGACGTAGGAGTTATTCCCGGAGTTTCTGTCGGAGTCACAACTGGTGTCTCACTTGGAGTTGATGTCGGAGTCACAACAGGTGTCTCACTTGGAGTTATTGTCGGAGTAGTAACCTCTGTCGGCGCTGGTGTAACAGTTTCAGTTGGCGTCGGAGTTGGCGTCGGAGTCGGTGTTGGTGTTACTATTACTTTCCTTTCAAAATTCGCAGTTAAACTGTAATCTTCTGTAATGGTAAAGGTATATGACTCTTCCGTACTAATGACATTTCCATCTTTATCTGTCCAATTTATAAAACTGTAGTCCTCAGCCGATACAGCATTTACGGTAACAGAGGCTTTTTCCACATATTTTCCTGCACCTGATACAGTGCCGCCTATGTCCGGACTTACAGCTGTTTCAAACGACACAGCATTGCATGAGATTGTTTCTGTTTTTTCCTTTTCGCAGACAGGACATACATATGATACTGTAGCCAAGGTGCAGTCATCATTTGCCGGAACCCTGCCGGTTTCTTCCCATTCATGCCAACTATTCTTTTCGATATACGGAATACCCTCCGGTCTTTCTACTCCATTTACAAATATTTTGTTGCAGACGGTACAATGCTGGTATTCTGACCATCCCATCTCTTTACAGGTCTGCTGTTTGGCCGGTACGGTTTCCAATACATGACTTCCGCAGATTGGTCTCGTCGGAATCTGGGAAATGGGATTCTTATTGGTGTCAAATGCTTTATTACAGCCGTTACGACCACAGCGATAGTGAGCATTCCATCCCTCTTCTCCGCAATTCGGCTCTTTGGCAGGATAGAATACGTATGTATGCCCCAAAGCCGGTCTTTGGGGATCGTAAACGACTACCCTTTTTCCACACTTGGTACAATTTCCGATTTTTCCACCACTGCATTCACAGCTTGCCTGGAAAATAGTTGCGTCATCGCCTAATACGTGATCGGTCTTCGGAACTGTTTCCAGGGTTTCATAACAGCAACAGGGATTATCACTCAGAATCCACTTTTCCTTGTCAAAGTAGGCATTGTTTTTGTTTACATAGTTGGTGCACGGATGATACTTAGTACCCGTTGATTGACAGGTTGCCGGTTTATTCGTATACCATAGGGAATCATCGTAATGGTGATCTTGTATCTTTATGGGGAAACGATATGTCTGGTGTTGATAGAGACTTGGTGCATCCGGCATTTTGACTGCAAATTCCAGATACCCAGAAAGATAATGAATATACTCCACTTCGGCATCCGCCATCACGGGAATAACCTCTACATCATCAGGAAGAAAATGATCATTCGGATAAGGATTCGAATAGTAACAGGGTATTGTAATGGCTCTATTCATGTTCGAAGTATATTCATTATATGGGCCGATCACATTAATACCGGGGTCATGATAATTATCTACAATCGGCATCTTGATATAACAATCCGGACTGTAAGCTCTACGGAACACTTTTAAAATTACCGGACTATCTACAGAGGTTTTGTGTTTCATTTTGAGTCGAATAGCGCCATCATCCATGGTGGTAACATCCAGGTAGGCATACTCAAGCGCGCTCTTTTCATAAAAGCTATATCCGAAGAGAGATTCCTCTACAGTAAATGCTGTCGCGCTGCTCTGATTAGTTGTATAGGAGATTGATGGACTCACAACACTTCCTTTACGTTTAACATAGTATCCATCCAAAGTACATATATACATTTTGGTACCGTCATCGTTTGCGGGAATAAACCGAAAACCACTATTTACATCCGTACAGGCATATATTTCCGCGCTGGAATCAAACTGATCACAAACACCGGACATGGATTTTCCCTTATCTGAGGGATTGAGTTTATCGGGATAATTTACGAAATATTCGCCATTAAATCCCATTATAGTTTCGATTGAAAATATACATTTATCCGAATCAAAATAATTCTTCAGACCATAGGAATATCTGGAATTAGCCTCCGCCCAATAGGATATACCTTCTTCCTGCTGCGGATCTCCTGCTGCGAATACTGTTCTGTCCGGCAATATAGAAATAAATGCCACCACACACAACAATGATACAAACATAAGAATTTTTTTCATTTACTCAGTCCTCCTTTTTAATTAGTTTTTTCAGTCTGTTATGCTTTTGAATCAGTAGCGTCATAACAATCCCCAAAGTAAAAGACAGTAATGCTACAATCACATATCCTCCTGCCTTGGGACCGAGTATTGTTGCACCCATAGCATATACAGTATATTGCGTCATATTACCGGTGACATCCGGCACTATGGAAAGCATTATTATAAGCAGTGTTATCAGTCCTGCAGCCGCTCCTGTAAGCCTGCGGGCCTGCTTTCGGGCAAGATAAACTGCTTTTCTTTTCAGAATCCCCTTCATCAGGTCTTCATTGCTTCGCATAACATCACCTCCCTAAAAGAAAGCGTCGTTTTAACTCTCTTACTTTATATAATGCAGTTTTTTTTGATTTTACTCACCACAGATATAATATTTTTTATTTCCAATATAAATGGCCACCCCTCAAATAGGGATGGCCATAAGAACTGTTTATAAATTTATTCTGTTATCTGCATACGGCTATAGACCAGAATCAAAATCAATGCAACCGTCAGCGGAAGGGTATATCCTATGCCTGATGTGATTCCCGATTCTGAAACAAGCAGGTTATATGTACCGTGAAAAAGCATACTAATGGAAAGTGCTCCGAGTATACTTGCCAGACTCATAGCCTTAAAGCGTCGGGCTATAACCAGTCCGAGCATCATGGCAAATACACTGACTATATGCATAACTCCTACCGCCAGCGCTCGTATCAGCAGAAAGACCAGGCTTTCTGCACCGGAAGAAACCATAAAGCATACATTTTCATAAGAAGCAAATCCCGCGCCGATACCTACTGCGGCATGGAACAAGCAATCATCATCCGGTTCAAACATCAGAAAATAGAACAGCAGGGGAAGAAACTTCATTGTTTCTTCCGATATAGGTGAAATAAAGATTGCCGTATCCTCTAAACCCATACCGATTGCCACATCTATAAATCCACTGATATACGCCCCCAGCAGGCAGGCTCCCATTCCCAAAAGGAAGTTGAGTACAAACCTGCGAACGTTTCCCTTCACAAAGAAGATTGTCAGCAGCAGCGGCAAAGCAATACATACCAGAATGTTCTCCGAATAGATCATTCTTCAACCACCACCCTTCGCACAACAAGATATATAAGCACCACGGCAATTGTTTCCTCTATCAGGAATATATTATAAAATGCTCCTTCACTCATATATTTTGATGTTATCACCGAGCCGAGTAATGCAAAAACCAAGCACAAAACCGTCTTGCGATCAGCCTTATCTTTCCATGCTGCTACCAGTTTATATATCCAATATATGCATATACCCATCATAAGAATATAGCAGCCGGTATCTAAAACGGTTTTTATCATCAGACTCACAAAGAAGGTACCGGCCTGGGCAAGAACCAGTAACAAGCATACGATTCCTAATCCGATCCATTCGTATTTCGTAAGACTCTGCTGACATTTCAGCGCACAGACGATCATGCACAGGAAATAGGCAAAGGTTGCACCAATCATAATATCTTGCAGCCACTCTCCTGACCATGCAATCCAAAGAGCTGCATTGCATATTGAAAATAGTGTTGTTCCGGCAATCTGCTTTCGGGCAAACGTCGGTTGGATATAAACAGCAGAACCGAGCAAAGCCGACAGTAGAAGAAAAATTGCCGCCTCTCCTATCTCATTCACTGCAAACGGCATCCTGGTGTCCGGACGCATAAAATCATAGATTACCCAATATAGATCGGTAAACAGCCACAACGAAAGGACAAAAACAAGGAACACTGTCACAAGAGACCTATTGCTCTGCCAGATCATTCTCACTGATAAAAAAAGCAAAGCGACTATTACTGCAATCTGAAAGAATACAGGAATCATTATCATGATATCTGAATTCATTCTATCTCACGCTCCTTTTCCTTACGTTGTTTCCAATGCTGACATAAAACCGTAAAAACCACACCAAGAATGAAGGATAATATTGCAATTAAAATATAGCCTACCGTGGAAACCGTCAGAACCATACTTCCGTATTGACGGATCGGCGCCTGTTCAGATGCCTGCCGTATCTCAGGAAGAAAATATATCACTGTGATCATCATGGCAACGCAAATACAGGAAGATATCACTTCTGCAATAATCTTCTTTGTGAGAGTCTTCATGGTTTTATATACATCTTTACGTCGATTGATATCCTGCATCTGTTCTTCAATACTCCGCATCTGTTATCCCCATCCTTTCCAATATATTTTTTAATGACTTCTTTCCGCGGTCTACAAGGTTATATATCTGCCTTTTATTCATACCCATGACTTTGGATATTTCCTCATGCGACAGATTCTCCATGTAGAGCAGATAGAGAACTCTCCGATATTCAGGCTTTATCGCCGACATAGCCTGATAGAGTTTTCGGTTTCTCTCTTCCTTAAGAATTATTATATCTGAAATATCAGCATCAGAAGGAATATTCTCATCCAGCGGTGCCGTCTCATATTTTCTCTTCCTGATATGCATAAGAGCATTTCTGCGTGCTATCGTATAAAGCCAGCTTTTAAAGCTGCCGATATGTTCAGGCACAAAATGCGGTTTGTCCACAGCCAGCTTGGCAAATGTATCCATCAGCAGATCTTCGGCATCCTCTTCATTACGCACGAATCCCAGCAAGAACAGGAAAAGTCCCTCCCTGTATCGGATCAGCAGGGTTTCCAGATCCTCATCATTATCTTCTTTTACATAGCGGAGATATATCTGTTCATCTGTTTCCATGAATCCTGCTGTCTCCCTTCAAAATAACTCACTTGTCATCCTTAAAGTTAATTCTTCTTATACTTTGCTTTTTTCGGCGCACCGGCTTTCTTAAGCTTCTTTTTATACTTTGAAAACTTCTTTTTGGGAAGATAGAACTTTGCCTTCTTATAAATACCCTTGAATGCTTTTGATCCGATCTTCTTTATCTTCGAAGACTTTATCGTGACCTTCTTTAGATTCTTACATTTGTAAAATGCCTTCGAACCAATCTCAGTCACATAATATATCTCGCCATTAATGGCAACCATCGAAGGAATGACCACAGATTTAGCCTTTTTATTATTTGGCGCAACATAGGCCACTGTTGTCTCTCCGGTAACCTTATATATTCCGATGGAAGTAACCCATTTCGAACCAATCTTTGCTCTGGTCGATGAATTCTCAGTCGGTTCCGTGGATGGAATAATCGGTATTGCTGTCGGTAATGAAGTCGGACATCCACATTTTGTCGGCGTACTCGAAGGCGAAACCGTCGGTGTCACATTTTCCTCTGGTGTAGCTGTCACATTTGGAGTGACCGCTGGAGTCACTGTCGGCGTTGCCGTCGGTTTTGGAGTCGGTGTAGGCCTTAAAGTAGGTGTAGGTCTGGGGGTTGCATTAGGATCCCTTCCTGCGATTGAATAGGCTCTGATACAGGGCGAGCCCGTCGGAGTGATAAGTGCATAAGTATAATTACTTGCATAATACTGCCCTTCTTCAACACTCTCGGTACATCCCACCATTCCGGGTTTTTTCGGTGTAGAATCACCTGCCGCATATATGATCGTATCCGGATCAGCCGTAACCATTATCGCAAATGTGTCACCATGATTCACGGTAACCTCTTCGCTCAGATCAAAAACATCATATCCCGCATACGGACTGGTACAGGATGTAACAGCCTTTTCCTCATATGAAACAAGCTGGCCATCTTCAATAACAGGATTGAGCAAGACCGAAATAACAAATGATGCATCTGCATCCGAACCAACCCCTACCCTCTTTATCACTTCAGTCATTCCTTCATCAGACTCATCAGCACTGTACATTGCGAGATAATACTTATACGGGCAGGGATAATAACCGAAATGATCCGACCCGTCATACTGATACAGGACCTCATTGGTCTCCTTCTTTTCCACATCATACGCGACAGCCTTGGCATTAGTGCATTCATCATAATAGCTTATCCAGATATAGCCATCATTTTCATCGGAATATCCCCAGGAGTTCTTGATAAGCCATGCTCCGTCTCCGGGAGGCTGAACCTTAAATTTCTCTTTAGGATAATCATCATCCCATCCCACGATCTCAACACCGTGTGTAGTCTTCTTGCTGATTCCATTGGGATTATAATAGGTTTTCGTTCCGTCGATCACATTAAAATAGTTGCTCTGACCAAAGCATCCCGTGGTCTGCTCGCAGTAAAAATCTACAGCCGCTCCACCAAATCTATATACAAGATTCTTTACATTCTGAATGTTTTCATATTTGAAGTTGCAGATATACATTTTTCTTACAACATAATCCGAAGCAAAACACTCAGCCTGATC
This sequence comes from Eubacterium sp., assembly GCA_017619835.1. Classification (GTDB taxonomy): domain Bacteria; phylum Bacillota; class Clostridia; order Lachnospirales; family Lachnospiraceae; genus Eubacterium_Q. Next base: position 40,748 of record JAFZRN010000027.1, on the reverse strand, counting down.
TATTGTAAAGCTGCTGTCCGCACAGCTTGCATCATAATCTTCTCCGGCTTCCTGAAGAGGAATAACACCGTTAGTCATCTGCCATCCCGTGCAGTCAACCTTACCGCCAATATCTGCCATTACTTTAAAGTCATTCAGAGGTGTCCCATGAGTATCGGCAGATATATAATTCCGGTCATCCATGATCCTTCCCATCGGATCAATGTTATAGTTATACATGAAGTAGATCATATGAAGTTCGGAAAGATTAATGCCCGGATCAGCCAGTCCTTTCTTTAACATGTTGGACTCCAGAGCTGCATTTGTGGCAAAAGCCCAGCATGCACCATACTTTCCCTGATTCTTGACGGAAGTAACATATCCCAGCGTTCTTCCATCCAAAGAGCCGGGGAGATCGACCGAACCCGAAGTTCCCCTCACAGCCCTTCTTACAGGCTGGTTAACAGGATCTCCAACCACCATATCGGAAGGTATCACTCCCATGGGATAGATAGTTTCTGTCTCGCCGCCATCTTCGGCAGCCAAAACCGGAAATGATATCATCCCGCAGGATATTATTAAAGAAAATAATATCAACAGTTTCTTTTTCAAATCATTTCTCCATAAAATGGAAATCATTTATTCTTCTTATACTTTGCTTTCTTTGGCGCACCGGCCTTTTTCAGCATTTTTTTATACTTGGAATACTTCTTCTTCGGAAGATAGAACTTGGTCTTCTTATGTATTCCCTTAAACGCTTTTGATCCTATCTTTGAAAGCTTGGCGGATCTTATAGTTACAGTCTTCAGTTTTTTACATCCGTAGAATGCCTTTGAACCGATCTTTTTAACATTAGGTCCGATTATCACACTCTTCAGGTTTTTAAAGCCTTTAAAGCAGCCGGATTTAATCTCTGTCACAAGATATAATTCACCATTTATCACAACAGTTGCAGGTATATTAACCGTATCTGCTTTCTTATCTATCGGAGCGGTATACTTTACAGATGTGCTTCCTGTCACTTCATACATACCGACTGACGTAACCCATTTTGTACCGATTGCTGCTCTGGACGACGGCGTCTCTGTAGGTTTTGAAGTCGGAACATTGGTCGGCTTTGAGGTCGGAACATTCGTTGGATCTGCTGTAGGTAATGATGTCGGATCAGTTGTAGCAGATGGTTCCTTAGTCGGTGTAGCTGCAGATGTCGGCTCTTCTGTCGGAGTTATGTCAGGAGTGGCCGGTTTATCTGTCGGTGTTGGATCAATTCTGGGATCCGTGGTAGGTGTTACAGTTGCCGTTGGTGTCGCTGTAGGTGTTGCCGTTGGTGTTGCCGTTGGTGTAGGCGTTGGTGTTGGTGTTGGTCTGGGTGTAGGTGTCGAAATAGTATAAAACTCACTAAGACTTTTTTCGTAAATCGTACCATACGAACCATTAATCAGATTCGGTGAAGTTGATACCTGATATTTCAGCTTATAATCCGGAGTAACGGCTATACCATATATATACCCATGAGCTGCTTCTCCATCCGAAAGCTCATACAGGGTTTTTGAATTTCCCGTTTTAAGATCATATTCCACAATCCTGGTTGGATTTGAATATAACAGTTTTCCGTCAAATGAAGTAAGCGAAACACAAGCATACGCAGGATAATAGTTGAATCCCGAAGTATCAACCGGCCACGGTATTGATTCAAGACTAATAGCCGCACTATCTTTTACAAAATCAACTCCATCACATGAATAAATAAAAATATGATTTTGACCGGAAGAAAAGCTATCGGAATTATACCATTTTTCATTCACGTACTTAAACGGATTGTATATATCATCCCAGAAATAGCTGTCATATGAAGTATCACTGCAAAGTGTTGGATCAAGACCACTCTGAACCACATAGTCTGTTGCATAATGCGTCTTTTCTTCCGGAGTACTTCCCGGAGAATTAAAAAACGTATAACTCTTCATAAAGTTTTTATGATAAGCCTTGCCTATTTTATCAGGCATCGGATCATTCCATGTAGTATCCAGCATATAATACTTATCATTTATCTTTACCATGTTCCATGCATGTCCTAATTCGTCACTGGAAACCAGATATGTATCAATCCCCATTTCCGTACACAGCTGTTTTATCGTAATAGCATAGCCCTGACAAACTGCAACATGATCAACTAAAACACCATATATATCAAATCTGTTTGGATTAGCAAGTGAGGTATCATTATAGTTTTTATCATACTCACATGTCTCGGCAAGATAATCATTCAGATATAAAACTTTCTCCATATCTGACCAGCTTGCATCAACACCATTAAGAAAAACAGAAATCTGCTCTTCAATCTTCTGTTTTTTTATCATCGCCTCATCTTGGCCGTATTTATATACCGGCCAGACATATGCCATATTGCCATTGGTATATGTGGAATAACTATATGAGTTGGTGTAAAAAAACATAGGATATGCATTGATCACATCTGTAAATTCATTTATAAATTCATCATACGTAACAGTTAGACCGGAAAGATCAATTTGCCCCTTAAAGTTAGCTATTGCATCGACAATCCGCTCCCGAAGTTCTGCCTGATCAGAAGCTCCTGACCTGGTTGATCTTAATGATCCTTTAACTGCCTTCGTCTGTTCTTTAAGTAATCCGCCATCCTGCAGGATATACTGTGAACAATCAACAAATACAGGTTCTGATTCATCCTTTGCATATGAATCAAAAGAAAAACCCCACATAATTACAAGAGCTACTATGATACAGCTTATAAGACATTTTGCCCCATTATAATTCTTATCTTTCATAACCCTCTCCCTTCTAAAATGTGACAAACAGATCTGATCTATTTGTCACATTATTTGAAATCGACACTGGTAACGTAGAAGACTTCACAGGCGCCGTCGCCGGTATCTTCTCTTGAGGTACTTGAATACCAGTAAAAGTAATTACCGTTTGACTTTGTGGCATCTACATTTACAAGATAGCCTTTAAGATGAACATGGTCACCTCTTCTGATCTTCTTTATCTGGCTTTTTACAACGGCATCGGCAGCGATAAGATGATTGTTGGCGGACTGAGTATTAACCCCCTCTACGCCGCCTACAGGCGCTATCTCATCATATGAATCGGCCTTCCATCTGTACCATCTTCCCGACTGACTCCAATGAAAATCAATAGTCTCATTAAACTGGGCTACTGAACCCCATGCAAGAGCAACATCCTTGGGAACCAGCTTTGAATCAATATCAAAACCGGGATAGTTATGCGTATGGATAACCAGTGCATCGACATCATACTCATAAAGATATTTGATATCGACATCGTAGTCACCAATAGCCATGCTGGTGCCCCCTGTTGTTTCCGTCTGAATAGGTGCCGGTGTCCCGCCCGGTATGGATTTTGTCGACCCTCCGCTATATATCGACCATCCAATCCAGATTCCAACAATAAATGCAATTACAATAAGTGTTATCTTGTTTTTTGTTTCATAATCCATGATGATATTTTACCACTAAACATATTATTCTTCTATAAAAATGTGAATCATATAATTAAAAAGAAAACCGGTAAACAATACCGGTCCTCTACAGTTTTCAATGTATTATATACATAAACTATTCTATTTCATTTTGCATACTTTATAATAATATAAAATGATATCGCCAGAAGATATATAATGCAATATACCGAAGAGATTACAAACACATATATATTAAATGGTCTGATAACAACGAAGCTTAATATTACTGAAATCAGAATATTCATTACAGTAATCCACATCAATATTTTATCTTTTTGGGATATGTCTTTTCCATTTATTGTTTTTTTTCTAAACAAAGCATCTGTAAGAAGATAAACAAATAGTATAACAGAAAGAATGATAAGAAAATTCATAGCTTCTCGTATAATCCAATTATCCATTTAGGGTGATTGGATTAACTTTTCCTTTCCTAAATTTTTTGTTTATATTTAGAACTTATATGTTCTTGTATAATACTTAAAGCACTGTGGATTTGTTTCTATAGCTATACAGCTTTGACTGGTGAAAGGAGACTCAGACCACAGCTTTTCGTCTATTACTGGTAATCAGTTAGTTAACGCCTGACGTTTTATGTTTCGAGAATACACAGTCGAATTCCCTGTGGTAAACAGCAGTGCTAAATACTTTTTTAAGGAGGTTTAACACCATGTACTATGTTGGAATTGATGTTTCCAAGTACAAACATGACTGTTACATTCTTGATCAGTCAGGCGAAACGATTGCCAATGACTTTATTTTCGCCAATAATCTCCTATTAAGATATTTTAAAATCAAAAACAACAGATTATACCTAGTCAATAATACAATACTCTTTCATAGGCATATTTCAATATCAATTGTGTAAACGACATGAATTCTTTACGAACGACATGGTCAATGCCATAAAAGACAAAAAAGAAGTGCCGGCATAGCCGGCACTCCAGGATTAAAGGGATTATTCAACGTCCTGCAGGGCGTCATAGTTTTCTTCACCTGTTCTAATCTTAACAACACGACTTACAGGATATACGAAGATCTTACCATCACCGATCTTACCGGTGTAAAGAGTCTTCTTAGCTGTTTCGATCACGCTGTCAACAGGGATTTTACTTACTACTACTTCAAGTTTGATCTTAGGAAGGAGTGTTACGTCCATCTCAACTCCACGGTACTTGTCGCCGGCACCCTTCTGGATACCGCAGCCACTTACCTGAGTTACCGTGATACCTGTTACACCAAGAGCATTGAGCGCTTTCTTGATCTTATCATATCTTGAAAGCTTGGTAATGATAACAACCTTGTTGATACCTGTATCAGCGATAACACCTGCTTCTCTCATTTCCTTAGATGCATCTACTACAGGAACAGATGCTTTCTTCTGAGCTTCACTTGCTTCATCATATTCGGATACTCCGAGGCTTGTGTTCTCATTCTCGGTCATCATTGCACTTGACATATCAACGATACTGAATCCTGAATATGCAGATGCAAGACCATGCTCTGTAGAATCAAGACCTTCAAGCTCTTCTTCCTCTGAAACTCTGAGTCCGAAGATTGCCTTGATTATTGAGAATACAATTATCATACAAACTACTGTCCATGCTGCTACAGTAGCAAAACCAAGTAACTGAAGTCCTAACTGATGGAATCCGCCACCGTAGAAAAGACCTACTACACTGTCATTTCCGGGTGCTGAAGTTGTTGCGAAAAGACCTGTTGCAATTGTACCCCAGATACCGTTCATGCAATGAACTGCTACGGCACCAACGGGATCGTCGATATGAAGCTTGAAATCAAGAAGCCATACACCGAATACTACAAGGAGTCCGGCTACTGCTCCGATCACTATTGCGCCAAATGCATCGGTTACATCACAAGGTGCTGTAATAGCTACAAGACCTGCGAGGGAAGCATTGAGACACATTGAAACATCGGGCTTACCATATTTAACCCATGTAAAGATCATACATACTACAGTTGCTACTGAAGGTGCGATCGTTGTTGTTACGAATACTGATGCAAGCTGATCAGTTGAAGTACATGCTGCACCGTTGAATCCGTACCATCCAAGCCAGAGGATGAATACACCGAGTGCACCGACTACAATGTTGTGGCCGGGGAATGCGTTAACTTTTGTTACTTTACCATCTTTATCTCTTTCGAACTTACCTATACGAGGTCCTACCATCTTGGCACCGACAACTGCTGCGATACCACCTACCATATGAATTGCACATGATCCTGCAAAATCATGGAATCCAAGCTGTGCGAGCCAGCCGCCGCCCCAGATCCAGTGTGCTTCGATTGGATATATAAGTGCTGAGATAACTCCCGAATATACACAATAACTGAGGAACTTTGTTCTTTCTGCCATAGCACCTGAAACGATAGTTGCCGTTGTTGCACAGAATACAAGGTTGAATATAAAGTTCGACCAGTCAAAATTCTGATAACTTGTAAATATATCAAATCCGGGCTTTCCGATGAATCCCATCACATCTTCACCAAGGAGAAGACTAAAACCTATCAGTATAAATACACAACATCCGATACAGAAGTCCATCAGGTTCTTCATCAGGATGTTACCTGCATTCTTTGCTCTTGCAAAGCCTGCCTCTACCATCGCGAATCCTGCCTGCATCCAGAACACAAATGCTGCTCCTATCAGGAACCAGACTGCAAAAAGTTCACCGTCGAGTGCGTTCATAATTTCTTCTGTCATAATAATTTCCTCTCTTCTATAAATTTAGAAAAGGCGTCCTGAGTTTTACTCAAGACGCCTTTGCCTTTTCACTTATTATTCTTTTTTTCTTAGTTAACACTAAACAGGAGCTGTCCATAGCTCGGGAATGGCCAGTCACGCTGTGATGTAAGCATCTCTGCTTCATCAACATACTTCCTGAGTGTATCCATCTTCGGAAGAAGCTCATCTCTTACAAATGCAGATGACTTGAATACATTTTCAAGTGTCTTGAACTTAGCAAGTGCATCCTCAAGATCCGTAACACTGTCCATGATAGAATCGGTAAGCTCTGAAAGTCTCTCCATTGTGGAAACCTCATACTTGCATTTTACTTTCTCACTTACCTGCTTCATAAGAACTGTTGTCTGGGACAGTCTGTAGAGATATCTCTCGATAGCCGGAAGGTAATTCTTACGAACCATATTTACCATGGTAAGTCCCTCGATATTGACTGTCTTTACATAGTTCTCAAGCATGATCTCACAACGTGAGTTAAGCTCTGACTCTGTAAATACCTTATGTTCAATGAGCATCTTCTTGTTCTTCTCATCAAGAAGGTGAGGCATTGCATCAGCTGTGGTCTTAAGATTAGAAAGACCTCTTACTTCTGTAGCTTCCTTAACCCATTCTTCTCCGTATCCGTTACCATCGAAGAGGATTCTCTGATGCTCTGTGATGACTCTCTTGATCAGTTCATGAAGAGCTGCCTCAAAGTCATCTGCCTTCTCAAGCTCATCAGCATACTGCTTTAAGCTCTCTGCCACTGCTGCATTCAGCATGATGTTGCAGCATGCGATACTGTTGGATGAACCAAGTGATCTGAACTCGAACTTATTACCGGTAAATGCGAACGGTGATGTTCTGTTACGATCTGTTGTATCTCTGCTGAATCTCGGAAGTGAGTGAACACCGAGCTTCATTACAACATCCTCTGTTCCCTCGTATGGCTTGTCGTTTCTTATTGCATCCAGGATTGCCGAAAGCTCATCACCGAGGAAGATGGAAATGATTGCCGGAGGAGCCTCATTTGCCCCAAGTCTATGATCATTTCCTGCAGTTGCTACTGAAAGTCTAAGTAAATCCTGATAATCATCTACAGCCTGAATTACTGCTGAAAGGAAAAGCAGGAACTGTGCATTTTCATAAGGTGTTTTTCCGGGTGACAGAAGGTTGATTCCCGTATCTGTTCCGATGGACCAGTTATTATGCTTACCTGATCCATTTACTCCTGCAAATGGCTTCTCATGGAGGAGACATACCATACCATGACGGCTTGCAACCTTCTTCATGATCTCCATCATCAGCTGATTGGAATCTGTTGCCACATTTGTTGTGGAGTAGATCGGAGCCAGCTCATGCTGTGCCGGTGCCACTTCGTTATGCTCTGTCTTAGCCAGGATACCCAGCTTCCAGAGCTCTTTATTCAGGTCTTCCATGAACTCGCTTACTCTCGGCTTGATAACTCCGAAGTAGTGATCATCCATTTCCTGACCCTTCGGAGGCATTGCTCCGAAAAGTGTTCTGCCTGTATATATAAGGTCAGGCCTCTTATCGAAGACTTCCTTATCTACGAGGAAGTACTCCTGCTCCGGACCAACGCTTGTTCTTACATAATTTGCTTCGGTTCCGAAAAGCTTTAATATTCTTAAAGCCTGCTTATTGATCGCCTGCATGGATCTGAGGAGCGGTGTCTTCTTATCCAGCGCTTCACCTGAGTATGAACAGAAGGCTGTCGGAATACAAAGTGTATGATCCTTGATGAATGCATAGGATGTAGGATCCCATGCTGTATAGCCTCTTGCCTCAAATGTTGCTCTCAATCCTCCGGATGGGAAGGATGATGCATCAGGCTCGCCCTTTATAAGCTCCTTACCTGAGAACTCCATCAGTACTCCGCTGTCAGGTGAAGGGGAGATAAAGCTGTCATGCTTCTCTGCTGTTACTCCTGTGAGCGGCTGGAACCAATGAGTAAAATGTGTTGCTCCGTTTTCGATTGCCCAGTTCTTCATTTCTTCGGCAACTGCATCGGCAACGCTCTCATCCAGCTTTACGTTTTTATCGATAGTCTCTCTTAGTGATGCATATACATCAGACGATAATCTTGCTCTCATAACCTTGTCATTAAAGACAAGCGATCCGAACAGTTCAGGTACATTTTGTTTTTCCATAGCTTTCTCTCCTTTTCGTTTGTAAAAAGAAAAAGCGCCTCAGAGAACTATGTTCTCTAAGACGCCATTGCCTTTTTCGATTCTGTATACTACTCTCTTTTTTTTCTCTTGTCAACAGATTTTTTTAAAAATTTTTTGACAAGGTTTTAAATCAATTTATAAACCCTTGATAAAGTCACATGCCGCGATCGCCGCATATGCCCCATCCGAGCAGGCTGTAGCAACCTGTCTTAGGGTCTTCTGATTGCAGTCTCCCGCTACAAAAAGACCGGGTGTTTTTGTATTGCAGATATTCTCCGGAACGAAGTAGCCTCTCTCATCCAGATCTGCTAAAGATGCAAATGCGTCATTTTCGGGAACGAGTCCTACGGCAAGGAATACTCCGTCGCATTCCGCCGTTTTTTCTACTCCGTCTTCCTCATATATGACACCCTTAAGACTTCCCGCCTCAGTCTTATAACCGAGGATCTTTGTTCCGACATGGGTCTCGACATTAGCCTTTGAAAGGACCTGATCCTGAAGCTTCTGATCTGCGGTAAAGAAAGGCATATCCTGAAGGATCGTGAGTTTCTTTACTATATCCACAAGAAGACCTGATTCTACAAAAGCAGAGTTTCCGCCGCCTATCATGACAACATTCTGATCTCTGTAGAAGTCGCCGTCACAGACAGCGCAGAAGCTTATACCGCTTCCGATAAGATCCTCTTCTCCTTCAAGTCCGAGAGTCCTGTGGGTAGTACCGGTGGCAAGGATGACAGTCTTTGATTCGTAGCTGCCGCCTTCCTCAGTCTTAACGGTAAATGTATCGCCGTTTTTTTCAACTGCCGTGACATTTTCAAGCGTCACCTCGGCGCCCTGACCCATGGCCTGCTCTAACAGCTTGTCGGCAAAATCATCGCCGCTTATTGAGTCAAATCCGGGAATATTTTCAACATTCGGAGAATTGACTATCTGGCCTCCGAAAACCGATTTCTCTATAACAAATACGGACTTTCCGTTACGAAGTCCGTATACTGCGGCGGTGAGTCCCGCAGGACCCCCGCCGACTATGATCATATCATACATTGTGTAACCCCTTATACGCTTTTATACGTTATGAGCTCTCATCCACTCGGATGCTGCATTGTCACCGACATATCTCGTTCCGTCCGGATCGATTATCGTAGGTGTCTGCTGGATACCAAGCTCTCTTGCGATATCCATGTTCTCGGTGCAGTTAACCTCGTCGAATTCTACCTTTGCAAGGCGGAAGCGCTGCTCTGCGCCCTTACACTTCGGACAATGATCCTTTACATACATAACGGGAACATCTGACTTTGCTACTGCTGCGTTAACTACAGTCTGAGGCTCTTCTGGTGTGGAAAGCTTTACGGGCTGAACCGGTGCCTTCGGGCCGTCATGTGTAAGCGTACTTGCGGCAATATTGTATTCCTTACGATCGTTGTATTCCTGAGCCTTACCATCATTCCAGTTCTGGATCGGACGATAATAGCCTGTGATACGGCTGTAAACCTCTGTCTTCTCACCACACTCGGGACATGTAAATACTTCACCGGTAATATAACCGTGGTTCTTACATACTGAGTAGGTAGGTGACATTGTATAGTAAGGCAGCTTGTAATTCTCTGCAACCTTACGAACAAGTGTAGCGGCAGCCTTCCACTCGGGAAGCTTCTCGCCGAGGAATGCATGGAATACAGTACCTGATGTATAAAGTGTCTGAAGATTATCCTGAACATCAAGTGCAGAGAATATATCATCAGTATATCCAACAGGAAGGTGTGATGAGTTGGTATAGTAAGGTGTACCATTCTCATTAGCTGTTATGATGTCGGGATACTGCTCCTTATCATGCTTAGCAAAACGATAAGTAGTTGATTCAGCAGGTGTAGCCTCAAGGTTATAGAGGTCGCCATACTGCTCCTGATAATCGCTGAGTCTTTCTCTCATATGGTTGAGAACTTCAACAGCAAACTGCTGTGTCTCATCACTTGTGAGATCCTTGCCAAGCCATTTTGCATTAAGACCAACCTCGTTCATTCCGATAAGACCGATGGTCGAGAAATGATTATCAAAGGTTCCGAGGTATCTCTTTGTATATGGATAGAGACCTGAATCAAGAAGCTTTGTGATAACTGTTCTCTTTGTCTTGAGTGATCTTGCGGAAAGATCCATCAGACGGTCGAGTCTTGCAAAGAAGTCAGCTTCATCCTTAGCAAGATAGGCGATACGAGGAAGGTTGATAGTAACAACACCAACCGAACCTGTTGACTCACCGCTTCCGAAGAAACCGCCTGACTTCTTACGAAGCTCACGAAGATCAAGACGAAGACGGCAGCACATACTTCTTACATCGCTCGGTTCCATATCGGAGTTGATGTAATTTGAGAAATACGGAGTACCGTACTTAGCTGTCATCTCAAAGAGAAGCTTGTTGTTCTCTGTCTCGCTCCAGTCGAAGTTTCTTGTGATCGAATATGTAGGTATCGGATACTGGAATCCACGTCCGTTGGCATCGCCCTCGATCATGATCTCGATAAATGCCTTGTTGACCATATCCATTTCCTTCTGGCATTCGCCATAGGTAAAGTCAACTTCCTTGCCGCCAACCCAGCACTTCTGATCCTTCATATCGTTGGGAACAACCCAGTCAAGAGTGATGTTGGTAAACGGTGACTGTGTGCCCCATCTTGAAGGTGTGTTTACACCGAAAATGAATGACTGAATGCACTGCTTAACTTCCTTCTGTGACAGATCATCTATCTTTACGAAAGGTGCAAGATAGGTGTCGAAGGATGAGAATGCCTGAGCGCCTGCCCACTCATTCTGCATGATACCAAGGAAGTTAACCATCTGGTTACAAAGTGTTGAAAGATGTCCTGCAGGAGCGGATGTGATCTTTCCCGGAACACCACCGAGGCCTTCCTGGATAAGCTGCTTTAAGGACCAGCCTGCGCAGTAGCCTGTAAGCATGCTGAGGTCATGGATGTGGATTGCTGCGCTTCTGTGAGCATCAGCGATCTCCTGATCATAGATCTCGCTCAGCCAGTAGTTAGCTGTGATGGCACCTGAGTTTGAAAGAATAAGTCCGCCTACGCTGTAGGTAACTGTCGAATTCTCCTTAACTCTCCAGTCATTTATCTGCAGATAGTTATCAACGATATCCTTGTAGTTGAGCATTGCGTTACGAACGTTACGCACTTTCTCACGCTGTTTACGATAAAGGATATATGCCTTTGCAACATCTGTATAGCCTGCCTCTGAAAGGATCTTCTCAACACTATCCTGGATATCCTCTACGGATATAACATCATCCTTGATCTTATCTTCGAAATCACTGGTAACACGAAGTGCCAGCATATCGATCACTGTGGGGTGATACTGCTTATCGCAACCCACAAATGCTTTTTCTATGGCCTGACTGATCTTGCTTACATCAAAATCGACAACTACCCCGTCTCGTTTTAATACTCGGTACATTAATAACTCCTCCCCATATTTTTTATTTTTGTCTCCTTTCCCCGTACCGGAAAAGGCCTAGTAAATAGAATGATATCACAAAACAAAAAAATGTCAATATCTAGTATGTAAATTTTTTAAAAAACACTAGATATTGTACATTTTTTGTTTTTGCCTATATTCGGATTTTTACTCGATTCCCCTTAATTCTGCCCTATTTACGTAGGGTTTCACTATATTCAGGAAGTTTTTCATCACTTCGGGACTATGGGCTTCGAGTCCTCTTGTGGGTACCGTATCTCTATCTACAAAACCCTGTATGTAGTATTCGGATGCTCCCTCTATCAGCTTTGCTATTCCTCTGAAGGAATCCTCATCATGATAGGACTTAACTACGGTAGTCCTGAATTCATAGGGGACATTTCCCTTTAAAAGGAATTCTATGCTCCTTTTTACATTCGATATATCGAAGCCGGGAACACCTATTGTTTCGGCGTATCTTTCGGGACTGTTTTTTATATCCATCGCGACATAATCAACCAGGCCCTCCTCAACAACAGAGATAAGTTCATCGGGATGGTTGCCGTTGGTATCCAGCTTAAGCTTAAATCCCATGTCCTTTATCTTCTTCATCAGGACGCCTATATCTTTTCTGAGGAGAGGTTCTCCTCCTGTGAATACTACACCATCAAGGAGCCCCTGCCTCTTTGATAGAAACTTAAGGAGCTCCTCGTCATCCATTACAGCGGGCGCATTAATATCCACGAGTTCCCAGTTATGACAAAATGGGCATCTCATGTCGCACCCGCCGAAAAATACGGTGCATGCTACCAGACCGGGAAAGTCCAGCAGAGTCATTTTCATTAATCCGTGTATTTTCATATTAGATCTGTGGTAATTTAGCGATTGATGCTGCGATCTCTTCGTCTGTAGGGATCTGGTCGCTCATCTCGCCGTTATTAAACTTCTCATATGCTACAAGGTCAAAGTATCCTGTTCCTGTGAGACCGAATACGATAGTCTTCTCCTCACCTGTCTCCTTACACTTAAGAGCCTCATCTATAGCTACTCTTATAGCGTGTGAGCTTTCAGGTGCAGGAAGGATTCCTTCTACTCTTGCGAACTGCTCAGCTGCTTCGAATACGCTTGTCTGTTCAACACTTGTTGCTTCCATGTAACCATCATGATAAAGCTGTGAAAGTGTTGAACTCATGCCGTGGAATCTGAGTCCGCCTGCATGGTTAGCTGAAGGAATGAAGCTGCTTCCGAGTGTATACATCTTAGCAAGTGGACAGATCATACCTGTATCGCAGAAGTCATATGCATAGGTTCCGCGTGTGAAGCTCGGGCATGATGCAGGCTCAACAGCGATGATCCTGTAATCAGCCTCTCCACGAAGCTTCTCGCCCATGAACGGAGCGATGAGACCACCGAGGTTAGATCCGCCGCCGGCGCATCCGATGATCATATCAGGCTTGATGCCATACTTATCAAGTGCAGCCTTTGTCTCAAGACCGATAACTGACTGATGAAGAAGAACCTGGTTAAGAACACTTCCGAGAACATATCTGTAGCCCGGATTCTTTGTTGCTACTTCTACTGCTTCTGAGATAGCACATCCGAGACTTCCTGTTGTTCCGGGATGCTCTGCAAGGATCTTCTTACCAACTTCTGTTGTCTCTGAAGGTGAAGGAGTAACTGTTGCACCATAGGTTCTCATTACTTCTCTTCTGAAAGGCTTCTGCTCATAGGAAACCTTTACCATGAATACTTTACAGTCAAGATCAAAGTATGAACAAGCCATTGAAAGAGCTGTTCCCCACTGACCTGCACCGGTCTCTGTGGTAACGCCCTTAAGTCCCTGCTTCTTAGCATAGTAAGCCTGAGCGATAGCAGAGTTAAGCTTGTGGCTTCCGCTTGTGTTGTTACCCTCGAACTTATAATAGATCTTAGCCGGAGTATCAAGCTTCTTCTCAAGGCAGTATGCTCTTACGAGCGGTGAAGGTCTGTACATCTTATAGAACTCTCTGATCTCAGCGGGAATCTCTATAAAAGGTGTTGTTTCATCCAGCTCCTGCTGAACAAGCTCTTCACAGAATATAGGAGTAAGCTCCTCAGCTGTAAGAGGCTGACCTGTTCCGGGATTTAACAGCGGTGCCGGTTTGATCTTCATATCCGAACGAAGGTTATACCATGCTGTTGGCATCTCGCTCTCATCCAGATAGATTTTGTAAGGAATTTCGTTTGACATATCTTTTTCTCCTTTATGAAATTATATAGGATTCCCCGCCAGTACTTGCGCGGAATTACTTACTAATTAACGCTGAACAGAAGCTGTCCGTAGCTCGGGAACGGCCAGTCTCTCTGGGATGTGAGCATCTCAGCTTCGTCCACGTATTTTCTCAGGGTATCCATTCTCGGGAGCATCTCGTCTCTCACGTATTCGGATGACCTGAATATGTTATCTATCTCCTTGAACTCTCTTAAAGCATCCTCCAGACTTATCACACTGTCCATGATACAGTCTGTAAGCTCTGATAGTCTCTCCATAGTTGAAACTTCATACTTACATTTGACATTATCACTCACCTGTCTCATAAGGACAGTGGTCTGTGAAAGCCTGTAAAGATATCTCTCGATTGCAGGCAGATAATTCTTACGCACCAGATCCACCATGGTAAGACCTTCGATATTGACGGTCTTGACATAGTTCTCAAGCATGATCTCGCATCTTGAATGTATCTCGGCTTCGGTAAATACCTTATGGGCGATCAGCATATCCACATTCTTCTTATCCAGAAGATGTGGCATAGCATCCGCAGTAGTCTTAAGGTTCGAAAGGCCTCTTACCTCAGTTGCTTCCTTAATCCATTCCTCGCCGTAGCCATTTCCGTCAAAGAGGATCCTCTGATGTTCTGTTATCACTCTCTTGATGAGTGTATGAAGATCTTCTTCAAAATTCTCGGATGCTTCGAGCTCATCTGCATACTGACGAAGGCTTTCGGAAACAGCAGCATTCAGCATGATATTGCAGCATGCGATACTGTTGGAAGAACCGAGTGACCTGAATTCGAACTTATTACCGGTAAATGCAAATGGCGATGTTCTGTTTCTGTCGGTTGTATCTCTGGAAAATCTCGGAAGTGAATGTACTCCGAGCTTTATCTTAACTTCTTCTCTGCCCTGGTAAGGAGTGTCATTCTTGATAGCATCAAGAATAGCCGTAAGTTCTTCACCGAGGAATACGGAAATGATTGCCGGAGGAGCCTCATTTGCCCCAAGCCTGTGATCATTACCTGCAGTTGCAACTGAAAGGCGAAGGAGATCCTGATAATCGTCTACAGCCTGAATTACAGCACAAAGGAAAAGCAGGAACTGGGCATTCTCATAAGGCGAATTACCGGGCGAAAGAAGATTTACTCCGGTATCAGTCGATATTGACCAGTTGTTATGCTTACCCGAACCGTTTACTCCTGCAAATGGCTTCTCATGGAGAAGGCATACCATGCCATGTCTGTCAGCAACCTTCTTCATAATCTCCATTGTCAGCTGGTTGGAATCAGTTGCTATATTGGTAGTGGAATATATCGGCGCAAGCTCATGCTGTGCCGGAGCCACCTCGTTATGCTCTGTCTTGGCAAGTATACCGAGTTTCCAGAGTTCATTATTGAGGTCTCTCATAAATTCAGATACACGAGGCTTGATGACACCAAAATAATGGTCATCCATTTCCTGTCCCTTCGGTGGAAGGGCACCGAAAAGAGTCCTGCCTGTATATTTTAAGTCGGGTCTTTTAGAAAAAACCTCTTTATCTATCAGAAAGTATTCCTGCTCGGGGCCGACGCAGGTCTTTACATACTTTGCCTCTGTCCCGAAAAGCTTCAGTATTCTCTTTGCCTGACGGTTAACGGCCTGCATGGAACGAAGAAGCGGCGTCTTCTTATCAAGAGCCTCTCCCGAATATGAGCAGAATGCAGTCGGGATGCAAAGTGTATGATCCTTGATAAATGCATAGGAAGTCGGATCCCATGCTGTATATCCTCTAGCCTCAAATGTAGCTCTGAGGCCGCCCGAAGGGAAGGATGAAGCATCCGGTTCGCCTTTGATAAGATCCTTGCCGGTAAACTCCATCAGCACTCCGCCGTCGGGAGCAGGTGATATGAAGCTGTCATGTTTTTCAGCTGTTACACCCGTAAGCGGCTGGAACCAGTGTGTAAAATGAGTTGCTCCGTTTTCAAGAGCCCAGTTCTTCATCTCTTCTGCGATCGCATCCAGCTGGGTCTCATCAAGCTTTACATTTTCATCAATTGTTTTCTTAAGTGATGCATAAACATCCTCTGAAAGTCTTTCCCTCATTACTTTGTCATTAAAGACAAGTGATCCGAAAAGCTCGGGTATGTTCAGATTCTCCATAGATAATTCTCCTTAAAGATTCATCAGATAAAACATGGATAAGTATACCAAAATCAATTAAATGCTTCAACCACTTTAATTCTTAAATGTAATGCCTATCATAGTCAGCCCGTTTGCGGGTGCAGTCGGCCCCGCATCGGATCTGTCGGCGGTTTCAAGGCATCTGTCTATGGCAGACACCTCCATAAGACCTGTTCCTATATCCATAAGAGTACCGGCGATTATCCTTACCATGTTATAAAGGAAACCGGAGCCGGTGACGCGGATCTTTATCATTTTTCCGTATTCTCCGGATACAGCCCCTTCTATATTTTCTTCGATAATATCAATACTGTATATCGTCCTCACCGTAGTCTCTGCCTGAGAGCCCGCACTGCAGAAAGCACCGAAGTCATGTTCTCCCACAAGCTTTGCTGCTGCCTCTCTCATTCTGTCCACATCGAACTTCCTATAAGAAAAATGACTGTAAAGCCTTAAGACCGGATGAGGGAACCTGTCGTTATATATTCTGTATTCATAAGTCTTGACCGAGTCGCAGTGTCTCGGATGAAAATCCGGAGCCACCTCACAGGACTCTCTTACGACTATATCCTCGGGAAGATAGTTATTAAGAGCAAAGCTGAATTTTACTGGAGGGATGCTCGATCCGGTATCGAAGACGGCGACATTTCCAAGGGAATGAACGCCCGCATCAGTCCTGCTGGCACCGATCAGCTCCACATCCTCTCCTGTAAGAGTCTTTATCGCTTCCCGAAGCTTTTCTTCAATTGTGACTGCGTTCGGCTGGATCTGCCAGCCGCTGTACGCCGTTCCGTCATATGCGACGGTAAGCATTATCCTCATAATCTTCTCCCGCTATATAAACAGCTGAATATATACCGCCACCAGAAGTATCACTACCTCCGCGATGAGAAAAAGCTCGTCCACGAAATTAAGCTTCATCTCTGTCACCCTGCGGCGTCGTCTTACGGAAGTAAAGTCTCTTACATTCATGGCAACAGACTTTCTTTTAGACTCGACATAGGTACTCTTATAATTCGGCACCGATAAAACCAGCTCCGTCCTGAAGCGTGTAAGCATATTGCCCTGGTCGGGATCAACTCCCCTTGCCTTCAGCGCATTACGCACCCTCTTCTTCTGCTTCTCGAGGCTCGGATAAAACTGCAGGATAAGGAATACCCTCTTTGCAGTATCCGTCCTCAGTTTAAAGCCCGATATGAGCCCGTCAAGAAGCTCATGCTGCTTAAAGCATCTGATCACTGCATTAAATACAAATGTTATCGAGACAAGCTTCATTATGATATAAAGCACATAAATCGGCTTCAGCCAGAACATAAACAGAAGCCCGATCAAAAGCTCGATACATACAGCGCTGGCGGAGATATCCCACAGATATTTGATCCTGTGGCCGCATAGCCAGGTCAGCACAAGACCGGCAAAGAATACGATAAGTACAGGTATCAGCTTCCACGTAACCAGGCTCATCAGGATATATATGCAGATCATATAAAGTTTTATTCTGGGATCGAGCCCTCTTATCAGGCTCTGTTTTCTGCCGTTATTATACATTTTCCCTCTCTGGTCAGACCTTCGAATATATCCGACATATGTTTACAGTAGTCTCTGTCAAGTCCCGCATACGGGTTATCTATCAAAAGGAAGTCGGGATTCAGGCATATCGCGCCTGCGACTCCCACAAGTTTTCTTTCACCAAAGCTGAGTGTACTGAGCCTTCTTGTCCATAGTGATTTATCCAGTCCCACAAAGCCGAGTACCGCCTCTGCCATACCCCTTGCCTCACTCTTGCCGAAGCCGCCTTTCATCGGACCGAACATGACATCATCAAGAACGGTGCTCTCCACAAAGCCGTCATCCGGATATTCATAAACATATCCTATCCTTGTATTCTCGCTTCTGAAGACCTCACCCTCATATGGCCTTATAAGGCCTGCGGCCAGCATGAGAAATGTTGTCTTACCGGAACCCTGTCCACCCGTTATCCTGTAAGCCGAACCGGCTTCAAAACGTGTATTCACTCTGTCAATTATCAAGTTCTCATTATATCCGAATGATACATTATGTAAACTAATGCCGATATCATTCTTTCCTCTGCCACCATCAATATATCTTTCAACAGCAACACCTTTAGGTGTTTTATCACCATAAATGGTTTTTACACCCTCCTGCTTCGGAAGATAATCAAAGCTACTTATGTCAACCTCTCTTAAGAATCCTCCGCTTAGTTCATACGTAACATCTGTAAGCTTAAGCACATCCGGATTCTTCGAGAATATGATGACTGTCTGCTCCTTCTTACGTGCAGCAGCGATCAGCGACTTAACATAGCCAGTAACATCCGGACTGCCGTGCATACTGAAGGGTTCATCAAGGATAAGAAGCTCAGGATGCATGATAAGCATGGAGCAGAGCATCGCCCTCTGCTGCTCACTGGCACTTACCGAATAATAAGAAGCATTCTTTCTGGATCTTAAGTTATATTTCTTAAGATAGAAGCTGCCTCTCTTCAGAGTCTTCTCGGCATCCAGTCCGTGATTCTCGCTTCCGAAAATGATATCCCTGGAGATATTATCGAAGACCATGGCTTCCCTCGGACTCTGATAAGCAACCGCGCTCATCCTCTGAACCTTTTCCCTGTCCAGCTGCGAATAGGTATCCAGGCCGTTGATATGGACCATTCCCATAGTCTCCGGTCTGATCTCGCCTGCGAGATATCTTGCAAATGTGGTCTTACCGGAACCGTTCCTGCCGGTAATGCCCACGATTTCACCCTTACTTACCGTAAGATTTATCTCGCTCTTATCCACATTAGCCATATTCAGTTGTGATATTCTGATATATGGAACCATAATCTCATCCTTAAAACAAAGTGGCACCTGCAAATAATTGCAGATGCCACATCATTCATCTCAATGTCTATGACTATACCAGCTCAAGGAAAACCTCAAGTGCTCCGTCACCCTTACGCTGACCGATCTTAACGATTCTTGTGTATCCGCCCTTACGATCTGCGTACTTTACACCGTACTCACTGAAAAGCTTCTCTGTAAGATCAACCTTCTTGGTGTTGCTCTTCTTGCCGGCAACCTCCTCGGGAACTTCTGTTACGGGATAAAGAACTTTGAGCATCTCTCTACGAGCGTGAAGTCTTGAAGGAAGATCCTTCTTAACTGTCTTCTCAATCTCATCATAAACAGTAACTTTCTTACCGTCTACAACTTCCTTAACTCTCTTTCCGTCCTTATCCTTACGAGCTACCTTAGCCTTAACGGTAACTTCTTCGAAGTTATCCTTTTCCTTTATGCCAAGTGTGATAAGGTGCTCAGCGATCTTACGAACTTCCTTAGCTCTTGCTTCGGTAGTTCTGATCTTGCCCTTGTAGATTAACTGTGTAACCTGACTTCTAAGAAGTGCCTTTCTCTGATCGGACTTCTTTCCAAGCTTTCTATACATTGCCATTTTTAATTTCCTCCTTACCTACGGTTTCCCGTGGTCTTCACTATGCGTACTATACTTCCGCTTTAGTGGTGATATTAATTATTCTCCTGTGCTGAGTGAAAGGCCGAGCTCCTTAAGCTTAGCAAGTACTTCCTCAAGTGACTTACGTCCGAGGTTACGTACCTTCATCATCTCATCAGGTGTCTTGCTGCACAGTTCTTTAACTGTATTAATATTAGCTCTCTTGAGGCAGTTATATGAACGAACGCTGAGCTCAAGCTCATCAATGCTCATATCCTTAGCCGATGTATCAGGAATATCCTCAGGCTTCTCTGTAATGATGGTCTTATCCTTAACATTATCAGAGAGGTTGATGAACAGACTTAAGTGCTCGCTAAGAACCTTAGCTGCATAGCTGACTGCATCATCCGGTGCGAGAGTTCCGTTTGTATATACATCAAGAGTAAGCTTATCGTAGTCTGTGATCTGTCCGACACGGGTATTCTCTACTGTAAGATTAACTCTGTCAACAGGTGTGTAGATAGAATCAACAGCGATAACGTCTATAGACGGCTCCTGCTCCTTATTCTTATCTGCACTTACATAACCACGACCATTTGTTATTGTAAGTTCAATCTCAAGTCTTGCATCGGGACCGTTAAGGTTAGCGATAACAAGATCAGGATTAAGTATTTCGAGATCTCCGTCTACATGGATATCACCGGCTGTAACAACCGTATCTCCTGAAGCCTCGATATAACCAATCTTGGGTTCATCATTAGATGAGTTATTCTTGATGCAAAGCTCCTTGATGTTCATAACGATCTCAGTTACATCTTCCTTAACTCCGGGAATAGAACTGAATTCATGAAGGACACCCTTGATCTTTACATAGCTTACTGCTGTTCCGGGAAGGGATGACAGCATAACTCTTCTAAGTGAATTACCAAGTGTTGTACCATATCCTCTTTCAAGCGGTTCAATGACAAATCTTCCGTACTTATCGTCATCAGATTTCTCATCTATCATAATTCTCGGTTTTTCAAATTCGAACATTTATAATCCTCCGATAAACATGTGTAATCGTCAGGTTACGGCTTATTTAGAATAAAGCTCGACGATGAGTGTCTCATTTACTGGAACATCGATCTGCTCTCTGAGAGGAACCTCCAGCACCTTTCCGCTAAGATTTTCCTTGTCTCCCTCAAGCCATGAAGGTACGCTGATATTAGCGTTAGCTTCCATGATATCCTTGAATCTCTGAAGAGACTTACTCTTTTCCTTTATCTCGATCACATCACCGGGCTGAACCTTGTATGATGGGATATTAACGATCTTTCCGTTTACAGTTACATGTCTGTGAGAAACAACCTGTCTTGCTTCACGTCTTGTTCTAGCATATCCGAGACGGAAGATTACGTTGTCAACTCTCAGCTCAAGCAGCTGCATAAGATTTGTACCTACAAGTCCGGGCATCTTCTCAGCCTTCTCGAACATATTTCTGAAAGGCTTCTCCTGTACTCCGTAGATAAACTTTGCCTTCTGCTTCTCACGAAGCTGAAGTCCGTATTCACTAACTTTTCTGTTTGCTCTTGCGTTCTTTCTGTGAGATGTCTTGCTGATTCCAAGGAAAGCAGGATTCATGTCAAGTGATCTACATCTCTTAAGAACCGGTGTTCTATTTATAGCCATTTTATCCTTACCTCCTTAATTAGACTCTTCTTCTCTTTGGTGGACGACATCCATTATGTGGAACCGGAGTAACATCCTTAATAGTGAGAACTTCGAGACCGCATGCAGCAAGTGCACGAATAGCTGCCTCACGGCCGCTTCCCGGTCCCTTTACCATAACATCAATAGTCTTAAGTCCATAAGGAGCAGCAGCCTTTGCAGCTGTCTCTGCAGCCATCTGAGCAGCATATGGTGTTGACTTCTTGGATCCTCTAAATCCAAGTCCGCCGGCACTTGCCCATGAGAGTGCATTTCCTTCAGCATCTGTTAATGTTACGATTGTATTATTGAATGAAGACTGAATGTGAGCCTGTCCGTGCTGCACATTACGTCTATTACGCTTTTTAGTTACTTTCTTTGTAACCTTATTACTAGCCATTAAATATATCCTCCAATATAATCATAATTACTTCTTCTTGTTTGCAACTGTCTTCTTAGGTCCCTTACGTGTACGTGCGTTGTTCTTTGTGTTCTGTCCGCGTACAGGAAGGCCCTTTCTGTGACGAATGCCTCGATAGCAACCTATCTCCTGCAGACGCTTAATGTTAAGCGCTGTGTCACGTCTAAGATCACCCTCAACCATAAGCTGGTCGTTGATATAGTCACTGATCTTTCTAACCTCATCATCTGTAAGGTCCTTAGTTCTTGTGTCAGGGTTAACGCCTGTCTCGCTAAGAATCTTCTTTGATGTGCTGAGACCTATACCATAGATATAAGTAAGACCAATCTCGACACGCTTGTCTCTAGGTAAATCTACACCTGAAATACGAGCCATTAATTCTACCTCCAAATTAATTTTAACTATTGTTACTTCAGCCGCTATATACCGAAATACCGGTATACTGTTTCACTGACATTAGACGCGTCAGTGAGCCGCGTTTTGTCCATACCTTACTGATAGGAATGAAAATGTCTTCCTACAGATATGAATTTCCTACCTTACATCGAAAGGTCCGGCATGTAGATACTCATACCGAAAAATCAACCAGGTAGCAAACGCACAAAACAAGGATATGGGGCCTCGGATGGGCTAAACATCTTCTTCCCTCTATCCTTCAAGAAATCGTAATTTATGATTATCCTTGACGCTGTTTGTGCTTTGGATTTTCGCAGATAACTAAGATTCTGCCTTTTCTTTTAATGATTTTGCACTTGTCGCAAATTGGTTTAACTGATGCGCGTACCTTCATTAAAATACTCTCCTTTCCAAAAGTGTCCTGCAAATGTTTATATTAACATTTATGGAAAATAAATGCAAGCAGTTTATTTTGCCTGATTATTTTGCTCTCCATGTGATCCTTCCCTTAGAAAGGTCATACGGTGAAAGGACAACTGTCACCTTATCACCGGGAAGAATTTTAATGTAGTTCATACGGAGCTTTCCGCTTATATGAGCAAGTATCTCATGACCATTCTCAAGTTCAACTTTGAACATGGCATTCGGAAGCTTCTCTAATACTACACCTTCGCACTCGATCTCGTCAGCTTTGGACATATGTTATCTCCTCTTTTATCCAAGAACCTTTACGATATCTTCGAAAACATCGTTAAGATCCTTTGTACCATCAATGTTCTTTACAAGACCCTTACCCTCATAGTAATCAATGAGAGGCTGTGTCTGTTCATGATAAACTGAAAGTCTGTTGAGTACTGTTTCAGGCTTGTCATCCTCTCTCTGGATAAGCTCACTTCCACAGTTATCGCATACACCCTCTGTCTTGGGAGCGTTATACTTTACGTGATATGTGGCACCGCATTTTACACATGCGCGTCTGCCTGACATTCTGTTTACGATATTCTCATCAGGAACATCTACGTTGATTGCGTAGTCTACTGACTCACCTGCCTCGGCAAGTGCCGCATCAAGTGCTTCAGCCTGAGGGATTGTTCTCGGAAATCCGTCCAGAACATATCCGTTCTTTGCATCATCCTGATGAATTCTGTCTATTACGAGGTCAACTACCAATGAATCGGGAACAAGTTCACCTCTGTCCATGTAACCCTTAGCCTTCTGGCCAAGCTCTGTACCATTCTTGATATTTGCACGGAAGATATCTCCTGTGGAAATATGAGGAATGTTATATTTACTGCAGATCATGTCTGCCTGGGTACCTTTACCGGCACCGGGAGCACCTAACATAATAATCTTCATAGCCGTACCTCCTAAAAAACAAAAATCCTTGGGACATCAGGAAGAGCCTGATGTCCCAATTTTTATTTACTTACTAAGGAATCCGTCGTAGTTACGAACTACCATCTTGGATTCAAGCTGCTTGATAGTCTCGATAATAACACCGCAGATAATGATGAGTGATGTTCCACCGAAGGATACATCAGCACTGAATCTTCCGTTAAAGAAGATCGGGATGAGCGCTACTATTATAAGACCTATAGCACCGATTACAACTATGTAATTAAGTATCTTGTTAAGATAATCCTGAGTAGACTTACCAGGTCTGATACCGGGAACGAATCCACCCTGTTTTTTAAGATTGTTTGCAATCTCCATAGGATTGAATGAAATCGATGTATAGAAATATGCAAAGAATATAACTAATGCTATATAAAGTGCAAGTCCTATATAAGCCCATGGATATCCGGGTCTGAACCAGTAATTGGAGTTAAGTCCCTCGAAGATCCTTGCAACAACCTGACTCTTAACGTTAATGTTGAAGAGGTTGGTTATGATCGAAGGTATAGACATAAGAGTTGATGCGAAGATGATAGGCATAACATTTCCTGTGTTAACCTTAAGAGGAATATGTGTTGACTGTCCTCCGACTGCTCTTCTGCCCTGTAACTTCTGTGCATACTGAACCGGGATCTTTCTGACAGCGTCATTAAGAAGTATGGTCAGCATG
Source organism: Eubacterium sp. (assembly GCA_017619835.1). Taxonomy (GTDB): domain Bacteria; phylum Bacillota; class Clostridia; order Lachnospirales; family Lachnospiraceae; genus Eubacterium_Q. Next base: position 16,415 of record JAFZRN010000027.1, on the reverse strand, counting down.
ATAGTAATAATAACGACTGCTACTATTACAACGATTGCAATGATCATCTTAACCGGATCTTTGCCCTTAACAAACATTGTGAAAAGGTTGGCAAAATCGTTAGGAATACGGGATACGATATTGATAAGGAGGATGATTGATACTCCGTTACCAACACCTCTCTCAGTTACTCTTTCACCGAGCCACATGATGAATGTACTTCCGGCTGTAAGTGTAAGAACTATTACTGCAACAGAAAGGAAGTTGTACTTGTATAAAAGTCCTGAACGACCAAATCCTACTGCAAGTCCTGTACCCTCGATCATAGCGAGAGCAACTGATACTATTCTGGTGATAGCATTGATCTTCTTTCTTCCGTCTTCACCGTCCCTCTGCATTTCCTCAAGTGCGGGAATCGCAATCGTGAGGAGCTGCATAATGATGGATGATGTGATGTACGGTGTTACCGACAGAGCGAAGATTGACATCTTCTCAAATGATCCACCGGTAAATGAATCCAGAAGTGTATTAGCCTGACCCAGATTATTTGCAAAGAAATTGCTAAGCTGTGCGGTATCTACACCGGGTGTAGGAATAAGTGAGCCCAGCCTTACAACTATTAAGATGCAAAATGTGAATAGAAGTCCGTTTCTGATCTCTTTTACCTTGAAAGCATCTCTAATGGTCTTAAGCATATCTAAATCACCTCTACTTTACCGCCTGCAGCTTCGATCTTCTCGATAGCTGTCTTGCTGGCAGCACATACCTTTACTGTAAGCTTTTTAGAAAGCTCTCCATTTCCTAAAACTTTGATTCCGTCTCTGGAATTCTTAACGATTCCCATTTCCTTAAGTGCTTCAGCTGTTACTTCAGCACCATCTTCGAATCTGTTAAGATCAGAAACGTTAATTGCTACGATATCTTTTGTATTTCTGCAGGTAAATCCTCTCTTCGGAATACGTCTGAAGAGGGGCATCTGGCCTCCCTCGAAGCCCGGTCTCGGAGCGCCGGAACGTGCCTTCTGTCCTTTATGACCCTTTCCTGCTGTCTTTCCATTTCCTGAACCATGACCGCGGCCGCGTCTGAAATCGTCGCGTGTCTTAGCTCCCGGATTTGGTGCAAGATTTGATAAATTCATCTTCACGTCCTCCTTACTCTTCAACCTTAAGTAAATAACTTACCTGATTTATCATTCCCTTAGTAGCTGCGTTGTTAGGAAGTTCAACTGTCTTACCAGTCTTCTTAAGTCCGAGAGCTTCTACAGTTCTTCTGTGCTTCGGAATGCAGCCAATAGGTGATTTAACGAGTGTTACCTTTAATGTATCTGCCATTTTTCTCTACCTCCTAGTTAAGAATCTCAGCAACTGACTTACCACGAAGTCTTGCGATTTCTTCCGGATCCTGAATGGCTTTAAGTCCCTCGATAGTTGCAAGAACTACGTTCTGCTTATTGTTTGAACCAAGTGACTTTGTACGTATATTTCTGTATCCTGCAAGATCGAGCACGCTACGTGCGGGACCACCTGCGATGATACCTGTACCTTCGGGAGCAGACTTAAGAAGAACCTTAGCACTTCCGAACTCTCCTGTATATCCGTAAGGTATACTTCCATTCTCATTAATTGGAACAGTTACAAGCTTCTTTATAGCATCTTCCTTAGCCTTTCTGATAGCCTCGGGAATTTCTGCTGCTTTACCAATACCAGCTCCGACATGTCCGTTACGATCTCCTACAACCATGATTGCAGAGAATCTCATATTACGTCCACCCTTAACAACCTTTGTTACACGCTTGATTGCAACAACGCTGTCAAAGAGTTCTAACTGGCTTACATCTATCTTTGTATGCTTCATTTAGCTCTTTCCTCCTTATTAGAATACGAGACCGGCTTCTCTAGCAGCGTCAGCTAAAGCCTTGATCTTACCTGTGTAGATAAAACCACCTCTGTCAAAAACTACTTCCTTAATGTTAGCTGCCATTGCTCTTTCAGCAACGATCTTACCAACATACTCTGCTGCAGCCTTATCATTTGTCTTCTCTAATTCGGAAGAAATGCTCTTCTCAACCGTAGAAGCAGAAACTATGGTCTTACCGACTGTATCGTCGATAACCTGAGCATACACATGATTATTGCTTCTGTATACAGCAAGTCTGGGTCTTTCAGCAGTACCACTGAAGCGACTCCTGATCTTTAAATGTTTCTTCTGACGAATAACATTTCTTGATTCTTTATTAATCATATCTCACTCCGCCTTTCTTACTTCTTACCGGTCTTGCCGACCTTACGTCTGATAACTTCATAGTCGTACTTGATACCCTTGCCCTTATATGGCTCAGGAGCTCTTGTTGAACGTATCTCTGCTGCATACTGTCCAACCTTCTCCTTATCGATACCGGATACGATGATCTTGTTATCCTCTACCTTTGACTCAAGTCCTTCAGGATCCTCCATCTCAACCGGATGAGAATATCCGAGGTTAAGTACAAGCTTGTTACCCTGCTTTGCAGCTCTGTAACCAACACCGTTAACCTCAAGAGTCTTTGTGAATCCATCAGTAACACCGATTATCATGTTGTTAAGTAATGTTCTTGTAAGACCATGAAGAGCTCTGTTTCTCTTTAAGTCATTAGGTCTTGTAACAGTGATCGTGTCGCCGTCCTGCTTGATCTCCATTTCTGAAGCAAGGGTACGTGACAGTTCACCCTTAGGACCTTTAACAGTCACCTTATTATTTTCTGCTATCTCTACTGTAACACCAGCAGGAACAGCGATAGGCATTTTACCAATTCGTGACATTTCGCCTTTTCCTCCTAATCATTTATACTTCGCAGGATACCTCATCAACCATTTTGAAAGTCCGTGCTTTGCACTCTATTGTCTGCTTCGCAGACACTTTCCTCATGATTTCTTCGGTAACCTAATCGGTTTGCCAAGGAGTAACGGCTATACTCCTTAGCCAGCAAGCTGTCACGGAGCATACCGCACTCCTTGACATCCTGCGATTAATTACACGTTTCTTACCAGATAAATGCTAATACTTCACCACCAACGTTAGCCTTACGTGCTTCCTTATCTGTAAGCACACCCTTGTTGGTTGAAATGATTGCTATTCCCATTCCGCCGAGAACCTTCGGAAGATTCTCTGTATCTGCATATATTCTGAGACCCGGCTTGGATATTCTCTTGAGACCCTTGATAACCTTCTCATTCTTATCCTTACCGTACTTAAGTGTAATTCTTATTACATCGAAGTTTCCTTCTTTAACAGTTTCAACGGCACTAACATATCCTTCGTCAAGAAGAATCTTAGCAATCGCCTGCTTCATCTTAGATGCAGGTATATCTACTGTATCATGCTTTGCAGTATTTGCGTTACGGATTCTTGTAAGCATATCTGCAATTGGATCGCTTATTGCCATTTTGTTATCCTCCTATTAATTATATAAAACAACAGTGGTAAATCTTACCAACTAGACTTCTTCATTCCGGGAATATCACCGTTATATGCGAGCTCTCTGAAGCACACTCTGCAGATACCATATTTTCTAAGGTATGCGTGTGGTCTTCCACAGATCTTGCAACGTGTATATTCTCTGGTAGAAAACTTCTGCTTTCTCTGCTGCTTTACCTTCATAGCTGTCTTAGCCATAGTTTTTCCTCCTTACCTCCTAAACGGCATACCGAAGAGTCTGAGAAGCTCTCTTGCCTCTTCATCACTGTTAGCTGTAGTTACGAAAATGATGTCCATTCCCCTAACCTTGTCTACCTTATCATATTCGATTTCAGGGAAGATTATCTGCTCCTTGATACCAAGTGCGTAATTTCCTCTTCCATCAAATGACTCAGCGCTTACACCACGGAAGTCACGTACACGTGGAAGTGCAAGATTTACAAGTCTGTCTGCAAACTCGTACATTCTCTCACCACGAAGTGTAACCTTACATCCGATGGGCATGCCCTCACGAAGCTTGAAGTTAGCTACTGACTTCTTAGCCTTGGTGATAACCGGCTTCTGACCTGATATAGTAGTCAGATCCTTAACTGCTGACTCAAGAATCTTACTGTTTTCCTTAGCCTCACCAACACCCATGTTGATGACTATCTTCTCTAATCTTGGAATTTCCATAACATTCTTGTAGCCGAATTTTTCTGTCATTGCTTTTTTGATTTCATTTTCGTATGTATCTCTTAATCTACTCAATGTATTTTCCTCCTTCCAAGATTAATCTATGGCCTCGAGCTTACCGCCAACCTTAGCCACTCTCTTCTTATCCTTACCTTCGCCCTGGAAGCCAACCTTAACCGGCTTACCCTTGTAAAGGTACATTACATTTGAAATATCGATTGGAGCTTCCCTCTCGATAATACCACCGTTCTGGTTCTGATAGCTCGGCTTTGCATGCTTGAATACTTTATTGATGCCCTCAACTACAACCTTGTGGTTCTTTACATCAACCTCAAGCACCTTGCCTTCCTTACCATTATCCTTACCGGCAATTACCTTAACGAGATCGCCCTTCTTTATCTTAGATGTTGCCATCGTCTAATCCTCCTTAAAGTACCTCAGGTGCAAGTGAGATGATCTTCATGAACTTCTTATCACGAAGCTCTCTTGCAACTGGTCCAAATATACGAGTTCCTCTTGGATTGTTGTCATCCTTGATTATAACGGCAGCGTTCTCGTCAAATCTGATGTAGCTTCCATCCTTACGATGAGAACCATGCTTAGTACGTACTACAACAGCCTTAACAACATCACCCTTCTTTACTGTGCCACCGGGTGTAGCTTCCTTAACAGATGCTACGATGATGTCGCCTATGTTGGCATATCTTCTGGTAGAACCGCCAAGTACTCTGATGCAAAGAAGTTCTTTGGCACCTGTATTGTCGGCAACCTTAAGTCTTGTTTCCTGTTGAACCATTACTCTTTGCCTCCCTTACTTAGCTCTCTCGATTATCTCAACAAGTCTCCATCTCTTATCCTTGGAAAGAGGTCTTGTCTCCATAACTCTTACTCTATCGCCTCTTTTGCACTCGTTGTTCTCATCGTGTGCTTTAAGCTTATATGTTCTCTTAACGATCTTGCCATAAAGTGGATGCTTAACATTGTCGACGATTGAAACAACAATTGTTTTATCCATCTTGTCACTTGTAACAAGACCTATACGTGTTTTACGCAGATTTCTCTCTACTGCACTCATTTTGTTTCTCCTTTCCGACATTAAGCATTCTTCTTCTCAGCCATGACGGTCTGAATACGTGCTATGTTTCTTCTTACTTCCTTGATTCTGCTTGTATTCTCAAGCTGGTTTGTTGCGTTCTGGAACTTGAGGTTAAACAGTTCTTTCTTAGCAGATACAAGATCGATACCAAGCTCGTCTACTGACTTGCTCTTAAGCTCTTCAATATAATCCTTAGTCTTCACTACTGCTTACCTCCTTCCAGATCTGCCTTTGAAACTATCTTGCACTTGATCGGGAGCTTGTGAGTTGCAAGACGAAGAGCCTCTCTGGCCTTCTCTTCAGGAACTCCTGCTACCTCGAACATTACACGACCCGGCTTAACAACTGCTACCCAGTACTCAACGGCACCCTTTCCGGAACCCATACGAACTCCGATAGGCTTAGATGTTACAGGCTTGTCAGGGAACATATTGATCCAGACTTTACCTTCACGTCTAAGGTGACGATTTATAGCTACACGGGCAGCCTCTATCTGATTTGATTTAATCCATGCAGGCTGAAGGGCTACAATACCATATTCACCGTGGAAAAGCTTATTTCCTCTGGTTGCCTTACCCTTCATAGAACCACGCTGCTGCTTACGAAACTTAACTCTTTTTGGCATTAACATGATTATTTTCTCGCTCCTTCCTTCTCTTTCTTAGCTGGAAGTACTTCACCATGGTAAATCCAGGTCTTAACACCAACCTTACCATAGGTTGTGTCAGCCTCTGCAAATCCATAGTCGATGTCAGCACGAAGAGTCTGAAGAGGAATTGTTCCCTCACTGTAGGACTCTGTTCTTGCCATATCAGCACCGCCAAGTCGTCCGGATACACTTGTCTTGATACCGAGAACTCCACCCTTCATGGCACGACCCATGCAGGACTTCATAGCTCTACGGAAGGATACACGCTCCTCAAGCTGCTTAGCTATATTCTCAGCTACAAGCTGTGCATCTGTATCTGGCTTCTTAATTTCTTTTACATCGATGAGGAGCTTCTTGGATGTAAGCTTCTGTACATCTGTCTTAAGCTTCTCGATCTCAGCACCACCCTTACCGATTACAACGCCGGGCTTAGCTGTATAAACACTTATCTTAACTCTATCTCTTGTTCTCTCGATATCTATCTTAGAGATGTTTGCATCATAGAGTCTTTTCTTAAGGTATTTTCTAATGTTGTAGTCTTCTACAAGGTTGTTTGCGAATTCATCGTTCTTGGTATCTGCATACCACTTTGAGTTCCAATCCTTGATGACACCAACTCTCAGTCCATGTGGATTAACTTTCTGACCCATTGCTTTCCTCCTATCTTTCGTCAAGCACTACTGTAATGTGGCTTGTTCTCTTCTCGATTCTATAAGCTCTACCCTGTGCTCTGGGGTGAATTCTCTTCATTGTAGGTCCTTTGTTTGCAAAGCACTCTGCAACATAGAGGTTGTCAGCCTTGAGACCGTTATTGTTCTCAGCGTTAGCAACAGCTGACTGAAGAAGCTTGTAGATAATCTTTGAAGCTTTACGATTGTTATACTTTAGGATAGCAAGGGCAGTATTAACATCCTTACCTCTTATGGCATCTAAAACGAAGCATGCCTTTGTTACTGAAACCCTAGCATAAGAAATCTTAGCTGAAGGTCTTGTATCTTTATTCTCATTTCTCTGTCTCTTGACCTGAGATCTATGTCCTTTTGCCATTTCTTAGCTCCTCCTTATCTGCCCTTCTTTTCATCCTTGCCATGGCCCTTGTAAGTTCTTGTCATAACGAACTCACCAAGCTTATGACCTACCATGTCCTCGGTAACGTATACGGGAACATGCTTTCTACCATCGTGTACTGCTATTGTATGGCCTACGAATGAAGGGAAGATAGTTGAACGTCTTGACCATGTCTTAACTACTTCATGGTTTCCTGCTTTGTTCAGCTCATCAATCTTCTTTAAGAGACTTGCGTCTGCAAAAGGGCCTTTCTTTAATGAACGTGCCATTAGTATTCCTCCTTACTTAACATTCTTTCCAGATCTGGTTCTGATGATCATCTTGTTAGACTTATTCTTCTTCTTTCTTGTCTTAAGTCCAAGTGCCGGCTTACCCCAAGGAGTAGAAGGACCCGGTCTACCGATAGGTGCTCTACCTTCACCACCACCGTGAGGGTGATCGTTAGGGTTCATAACAGATCCACGAACTGTAGGGCGAATACCCATGTGACGCTTACGTCCAGCCTTACCAATATTTACAAGGCTGTGCTCACCATTTCCAACACTACCAATTGTTGCTCTTGACATTATAGGAACGTATCTCATCTCTCCTGAAGGAAGACGAAGTGTTGCATACTTTCCTTCTCTTGCCATAAGCTGAGCTGAATTACCAGCTGAACGAACAAGCTGTCCGCCCTTACCGGGTACAAGCTCTATGTTATGTATTTCTGTACCAACAGGAATGTTGGCAAGTGGAAGACAGTTACCAACCTTTACTTCTGCCTCAGGACCGTTCATGAGGCTGTCGCCAACCTTAAGTCCCTGAGGAGCAAGGATGTATGTCTTTGTTCCGTCTGCATATACAAGAAGCGCGATATTAGCTGTTCTGTTGGGATCGTACTCAATTGAAACAACCTTTGCAGGAATGTTATCCTTATTACGCTTAAAATCTATGATTCTGTATTTCTGTCTGTTTCCGCCGCCATGATGTCTGACTGTGATCTTACCCTGATTGTTACGGCCTGCTGTCTTGTTCTTCTTAGCAAGAAGTGACTTCTCAGGCTTATCTGTGGTGATCACGTCAAAATCAAGACCGGTCATATTCCTTCTGGAAGGTGTATATGGATTATATACTTTGATTCCCATCTTGTTTCTCCTTTCAAACTATCCTACAGACCCTCAAAAAGCTCAATATCAGCGCTGTCAGCTGTAAGCTGTACATATGCCTTCTTACTCTTTGATGTCTTGCCGTAAACCATTCCACGTCTTCTTGTCTTACCATCCTGGTTGATAGTGTTGACCTTAGCAACCTTAACGCCGTCAAACATTTTCTCAACTGCTTCTTTGATCTGAGACTTGTTTGCATCCGGATGAACGAGGAATGTATATTTCTTCTCAGTCATAGCGTTCATACTTTTCTCAGTAAGAACAGGCTTTAAGATAACGTCATAGTATTTTACATCTGCCATTATGCATACACCTCCTCTAAAGCCTTAACTGCGTCCTTTGTGATTACAAGTGAATCATACTTAAGAACGTCATAAGCGTTAATTGCTACACGTGCCTCTGTCTTTACATCAGGAATGTTTCTAGCTGAAAGGACTACATTCTTATCAGCATCCTCAGTTACTACAAGTGCCTTATCAGCCTTGAGGTTACTGAGTACCTGTGCGAAGTTCTTAGTCTTGGGAGCATCCATCTTAAGCTCATCTACTACGATAAGCTTCTCATCCTGAACCTTAGCTGTAAGAGCTGAGAACAGGGCAAGTCTTGCTTCCTTCTTGTTGATCTTGATAGAATAATCTCTTGGCTTCGGTGCGAATACCACACCACCGCCTGTCCACTGCGGAGCTCTGATGGAACCCTGTCTTGCATGACCTGTTCCCTTCTGTCTCCAAGGCTTTCTACCACCGCCTCTTACTTCTGAACGTGTGAGAGCACTCTGTGTTCCCTGACGCATAGCAGCAAGATGAGCAACTACAGCCTTATGGACTATTCCTTCATTTATTTCTACACCGAATATCTTGTCGCTGAGTTCTAACTTCTCAACTTCTTTTCCGTCGGTGTTATAAACGGATACTGTTGCCATTTCTTAATTCCTCCTTTGCGTAAAATGTGCTTATACTCCAGCCTTAACTGACTCAGTCAGTACTACGAGTGACTTCTTAGGTCCTGGAACAGCACCTCTTACAAGAATTATGTCATTCTCGGCATCTATCTTAACAATCTCAAGGTTCTGTACTGTAACCTGCTCAGCTCCCATGTGTCCGGGCATCTTCTTACCCTTCATAACACGGCTCGGATCTGATGCAGCGCCGTTGGAACCTGCATGACGATGGTACTTTGAACCATGTCCTGAAGGACCTGACTTAAGTCCGTGTCTCTTGATACCGCCTGCATAACCTTTACCCTTTGATCTGGCAGTTACATCAACCTTATCTCCTTCTGAGAAGATGTCAGCCTTGATAACTGTTTCACCGGGTACATAGTCAGCGCAGTTCTCAAACTTGAATTCCTTAACGAACTTCTTGGCATCCAGTCCGGCCTTCTTAGCGTGACCAACTTCAGCTTTGGTTGCACCGTGTGGATTGCGGACAACCTTCTTACCTGAACCATCCTTTGTTACTATCTTTTCTTTGATTTCTCCGAAGCCAACCTGAACTGCTTCGTAGCCATCGTTCTCAATTGTCTTAACCTGTAATACTTCACAAGGTCCTGCTGCGAGAACTGTTACTGGAACGAGTTGTCCCTGGTCATTCCAAACCTGGGTCATTCCGACTTTTTCTGCAAGTATTGCTTTCTTCAATGTTCTTTCCTCCTAATTGAATTTACAGCGGATTCCTTCTTCTTATTATGTAGGAATCGTACTAAATAATTTACAGCGGATCATCGTTCTCCCGGTTCTTGCCGTGCCGGAAATGATCTTACTAAATAATCTGCTTCCTATTTATATATGCAGGAGATTTGCGGAAACAGTCAAATAGGTACTGTACTTATTTCATTCTCATGTCTACGTATACACCGGCTGAGATATCAATCTTACGAAGTACGTCGATTGTCTTCTGATTCGGAGCTATTACATCTATAAGTCTCTTATGAGTTCTCTGCTCGAACTGCTCTCTTGAGTCCTTATACTTATGTACTGCTCTAAGAATAGTTACTTTCTCAACCTTTGTCGGCATAGGAACAGGACCGCTTACCTTAGCTCCTGAACTCTTAACAGCCTCAACTATCTCCTTAGCTGCCTGATCAATAAGTTCATGATCATATGCCTTTAATGTGATTCTCATTACTTGATTAGCCATAAAAAATAGCCGCCTCCTTTTCGCACTTTTTAATAATGCCGAGCAAGTGGTGACTGTACTACTATCCCGGGTGTGTCGCGACCTTCCCTTAAAAAAGGCCGGATTTACATCCGTCATTTCTGACCAGCGTCAGATGGTTACGTACAGTGACTTGTCGCCAGATTCTGAGATCATGACATTCGCTCCACGATATTACCTGCTCCTGCGCAGCAACTACCGCTTCCACGCTATCAACGTCACAGCAAGAGACATATTACCACATGTAACCATCTAATGCAAGGACTTTTTGTTATATTTTAGAGATTCTTTTTATAGAATTTATCCCTGTATACCTTGGGAGTCATCCCTGTTACCTTTTTAAATATGGAAGAAAAGGCACTCTGTGAAGAAAAACCAAGTGAAATAGCTATATCCAGTATCGGAAAATCCGAATAACGGAGCATATTCTGGGCAGTCTTTATCTTCGCATCGTTGATGAACTGATTAACACTCGTTCCGACTTCCTTCTGAAACAGTCTGGAGAAATAACCGGGGCTGAGGCCCTCTCTTTCAGCCAGATCATTTACGGTAATCTGCTTCTGAAGATTATCGTAGATATAATCTATACTTCTTCCTATATGAATGGATGCAGTATCAACTCTCTTAAGCTCTCTCATACGAGTTGCATAATCAATCTGCATCTCTGCAGTTATATCAAGAACCTCTTCCACGCTTTTTGCTTCATCGGCTCTTCTTATATATATATCGCCAAGAGTATAGGCGGTATCCATTTCCATTCCGGCATCAATACACATCCTGCTTACAACCGCAACAGCTGTAACAAGATGATATATCATGTTTCTGACAGGATCATCCGAAAGATTTCCTCTGCCTTCTTCGAATTTCTTTCTGGCAATCTTAAACCTGTCTCTAACGGCCTCCACTTCTCCGTTTTTGATACGGTTATACTGCCTGAATTCCGCACGATAATCAGCACGTACGAATTCCTCCTGTCTCTGAAGATACAATCTGTAATTAAGTGTACTGTCTGTGTTCATAAGCCCCCCGACTTATCTTCTCCCAAAAACAGATGCACTTAGATGACAGCCTCAAGACGAACAGGTATTTCCCTTCCGGAACCACCAAAGATTCTGGACATCATACTGATTTCGATCATATCTCCGTAGCCTTCGGAACGATTCTTACGCTCAATCCTTCCGGCCACCATGAGCATGCCCTGTCTGGACATCTCAGGAAGAAGAATATGTATTTTATTATCCTCGATGTATAATACATCACTTTTTCGAAGAGTCTCCTTTACTAACTCTCCGAAAGTCTCTGTTATCAGTTTTGGATCATCAATTGTCTCTGAAAATCTTAAAGAAATGGTCATCTCTCCGGCAGAAGATTTATAAGTCTCTGCATGCTTGATAAGAAATCCTCTTATAGCATTATAAGCAGGCTCATCTACAAGCATTGCTCCTGCAGATTCAATTTCCTCTTTATCAGAGTCAGTCTTAGTATAAAATGCTATACTATGTCTTCCTTCACTATTCAGATAGCCAAGCATAGAATCAGCCTTAAAGAAGAGTTCTTTATACTCAGTACCATAGTCAGGAACTCTGACGGCTCCCATCGACATACCGAGATGAATAGATTCTTCCTCATCTACAACCTCTTCAACAACCTTGTTGATCTGCTTTGCAATATAGAAATACATCTCGGTCAGATTGGTCTTACTTGTAAGATTCTTGCAGAAGATAACGAACTCATTTCCCCCGAGACAAGCTCTGATATCATCTTCCTCGGTAACCTGACTGATCACCTTGATGCATTCATCGCGCAAAAGATCACCAACTCCCTCGCCATAGATCTCGCGGAACATTTCAAAATGATCCATTCTGAGAATGGTAAGAAAGCCGGTTTCTGTTTTACAGGCCTTTTTAAGACTCTCAATTACTCTTGAATTATCCATCTTTTTAACCTCTCACTTTTTCTGCCACATTTACACAGCTAAATATATATAAACTTCACTGTGTAGAATGTAACATAGAGAGGTTAAAACGCTTTTTCAATTATATGACATTTTTTATAAATTTCCAACCATTTATTGTGAAGAATATGTGTAAACAGAGAAAAATAGGTAAAAAAAGATCAGCCCCATCACAAAAATGTAATGGGAGCTGATCCTTAATGTTCATTATTTTGTATTTAGAACTTGCCGGCCTTTGCTGCTTCTTCGATAGAAACTGCTGTTGCAACAGTCATACCAACCATCGGGTTGTTACCTGCACCGATGAGACCCATCATCTCAACGTGTGCGGGAACTGATGAAGAACCTGCAAACTGAGCATCGCTGTGCATACGTCCCATAGTATCTGTCATACCATATGATGCAGGACCTGCAGCCATGTTATCAGGGTGAAGTGTACGTCCTGTACCACCACCTGAAGCTACTGAGAAGTATTTCTTACCAGCTTCTACTCTTTCCTTCTTATATGTACCTGCTACAGGATGCTGGAATCTTGTAGGATTTGTTGAGTTACCTGTGATAGATACATCAACATTCTCCTTCCACATGATAGCAACACCTTCCTGTACATCGTTAGCGCCGTAGCAGTTAACCTTTGCACGAGGTGACTCAGGATCTTTTGAGTAGCACTTTCTTGATACTTCCTCAACTTCACCTGTGAAGTAGTTGTACTTTGTCTCTACATGTGTAAAGCCGTTGATACGTGAGATGATCTGAGCTGCATCCTTTCCAAGTCCGTTAAGGATTACTCTGAGCGGCTTCTGACGAACCTTGTTAGCCTTCTCTGCGATACCGATAGCACCCTCTGCAGCTGCAAATGACTCATGACCTGCAAGGAATGCGAAGCACTCTGTATCCTCTTCAAGAAGCATCTTACCAAGGTTACCATGTCCAAGACCAACCTTACGTCTGTCAGCAACTGATCCCGGAATACAGAAAGCCTGAAGTCCGATACCGATAGCTGCAGCAGCATCAGCTGCTTTACGACAATCCTTCTTTATTGCTATAGCAGCACCTACTGTGTAAGCCCACTTAGCATTTTCGAAACAGATAGGCTGAATGCTTTCAATAAGGTGATATACATCGAGGCCTGCAGCTTCTGTGATTTCTTTACATTCTTCTATTGATGAGATGCCATACTCCTTAAGTGTTGCAAGGATCTGAGGCTCTCTTCTTTCATATGATTCAAATAATGCCATGATTTAATTCCTCCTTATCCTTACTCTTTTCTCGGGTCTACAAGTCTTACAGCATCAGCAACACGTCCATACTGACCTGCAGCCTTCTCGATAGCTGTATTAGCATCATCACCGGCCTTGATGAAGTCCATCATCTTACCGAAGTTGATATACTTGTATCCGATGATCTCATCATTTTCATCAAGAGCTATATCTGTGATATATCCATCTGTAAGCTCAAGGTAACGAGGTCCCTTATCAAGTGTACCGTATGTAGTACCGATCATGGAACGTCCGCCCTTACCAAGATCTTCAAGACCTGCACCGATCTGAAGTCCGTCTTCTGAGAACGCACTCTGAGTTCTTCCGTATACTATCTGAAGGAAAAGCTCTCTCATAGCTGTATTGATAGCATCACATACAAGGTCTGTATTAAGAGCTTCAAGAATTGTAAGTCCGGGAAGAATCTCTGAAGCCATAGCTGCAGAATGAGTCATACCTGAACATCCGATAGTCTCTACAAGAGCTTCCTGGATGATACCATCTTTTACATTAAGGGATAACTTACAAGTTCCCTGCTGAGGTGCACACCAGCCGATACCATGAGTATAGCCTGATATGTCTTTTACTTCTTTTGCCTGTACCCACTTAGCTTCTTCCGGAATCGGAGCAGCGCCATGATGTACTCCCTGATGTACAGGGCACATGTTCTTAACTTCTGTTGAGTAAATCATATGATCCTCCTTATATAATTTTATGATAGGCCAACTTTTTTTCGCATCCTATATAATAACAGAAAACCACCCGAACAAAAAGTGGTTTTTTCTGTTTTTATGCATTTTTAGTAATTTCGTAGAAAATACGGTTTTCTTCTATTATATTATAGGTTCCTTTTGCCGTATCGAAGCCGACTACAGTGACTCCACAGTTAGGCTGAAGGCCTATTCCCCAGAACTTATCTATATCTGACTCTCCTCTTACATGCATGAGAAGACCTTTGTTGCATGCACCATGCGCAGCGATAAGTATTCGTTTCTTATCTTTGATCGGTTCAACTACTTCTTTTAAAAACTCTGCCGCTCTCTCGCAAAGATGAGACATCTTCTCAACATCCGGAAACTCTTCAGCCTTTTCATCATACAGAGCCGGTCTGGTCCTGAAAAACTTAAGCGGGACATCCTGCTTCTCAAGCTCCTCAACTACACCGCCTTCCTGAAAACCGAATTCCAATTCCCTGAGTCTAAAGTCTTCTGTGATAGGCGCGCCATTTGATACTATCTCGGCTGTCATCCTCGCTCTCTTTAACGGGCTGCAGAAAACGGCATCGAAGCTGATACCGTTTTCCTTAAAGTACTTTCCCGTCTGGCGTGCCATTTCCAGGCCTGCCCCATCGAGCATTATATCTGTTGTTCCCTGTATCCTGTGCACGGCATTCCACTCGGTGGTGCCGTGCCTCAGTATATAAATCTCCAATTTAAGTCATCTCCTAAGGTTGATCAAGTTTATTGACGCATCCGATGAAAAGCGGAAGGTTCGTCTTCGTATCGATTATCGCATAAACAAAAGGATGGTCAAGCTTTATTTCAAGTGAAGGCTTTTTATCTTCGACCGAGGTTGCCTTATCAGTGATTATCGCAGTGGCAGCCGCAGCCTTGGTCCCGTTCTTATCAACCTCTATATGAGTCTTGTGAAGAACGGTGCTGAAGTAATAATTCCCTTTATTGTCCTTCTTGAACATGTTATAAAGGTTTGCCTTGTCCGGGTCAAATGCATCGGTAACGCCCATGCTTTTAAGCACGTCCGTCATCTCCACATCATAATCGATGGTATATTCCGGAATGGTTATGAATACATCCTGATCCGTCTTCATATCGGAAAGTGCCTTTGTAAAGTCTGACGGATTCTCATTAAGCTTTGCGATATACTCGGCAGGCTTAACACCTTCGGGCATCTCGATTCCCACAAAGGCGTATTTGCAGCCCTGATAGAACTTCTTAAAGCCCTTCGCATCATTCAGTGTAAAGTATCCCGGAACCTCGCCCGTCATCATGGTAACCTTGGTGGTCGTACCGTCGACATTTGTGAAGTCGCGGTTCTTCTTTATATGATTCTTTGTAAAGCACTCATTCCAGGAGCCCTCAAAGGCAACCGCATTAAGAAGGCACATGACCGCCTCGTCATCCAGCCTGTTTATGAGCTTCGGGATCATCTTATGGGTATTCTTCTTAACCCATTTGTTTATGTCCTTTACGGTACTGTTATCAAAAGGCGCCTTAAATACTTCGGCATCATAATAAGACACCGCTGTCTTAAGGAACTTTTTCTTTACCTTTACATCTTTACGGTCGCGTATCCAGATGGAATTAGCCACATTCCACTTAATCTTTTTATCAGACTCCATGGTCTTCATCTGTTTGGCGAGCACGTTGTTAGTATCGGCTGTTTTCATTCCGCCATAGATGACATTTTCAATCTGAGTACGCGAACTGCCCTTGGCGCCATTTTCGGCAAGTCCGAATGCAAACATGATCGACGCCGGCGAGATCAGGACATTTTCATTTTCCTTATCGCCCTGAATTGTACTGTTCAGCAGGTTCAGTGAAGCCGAGGTAAGCATCTCCACATCCCCGGACTTCATCTTCTTTCCCTTCGCTCTCTTCACCTTGATGGTGGATGTTAATTCTTTTGTTTTTTTACTGTACTTGGCAGCGTTAACACTGAAGGAACCAAAAAGCATTATCGATACCAGTAATAAACATAGCAGTCTTTTTCTCTTCATGGCACTTCCTCCAAAATTATTTTATTTTACTTTGGATTTCTTATTAAGTCCGCCCTTCTTAAGAAGTTTTGCGTAAGCTTTCTTCTTAGCCTTCGGAACTGAAATCTTAAACTTCTTATAGGACTTCTTGCCGGCATTCTTAAATGCACCGGAGCCCACCTTCTTAAGCTTCACGCTTGTAAGCTTCATGGACTTCATGCTCTTACAGTTGAAGAACGCCTTCTTGCCGATACGTCTCAGTTTG
>JAFZRN010000026.1 GCA_017619835.1 Eubacterium sp. | reverse complement strand
GTGTTGATAATCAACACGTGAAAGCCTTTATTATCGGTTATTCACAAAGTTATCAACAATGTCAACAGAAAATGGGTAAACATAAAGAGGCGAATCTTTTTGTCAATCAAAAAATAAATTTCGTTATTTCTAACAAACTTTTGAAAATTTTATGTCCTTTGAAAACATTTGCGGGAATAAAAACTTTGGCACTTGCCTTCTATGTATGGTATAATTCCATTAACGTATCTGATATTTAGATACGTAAACTAGCAAGAAGGAGAAGTAGACTATGAATTATAACATTGCGGGTAAAAACATTGATCTGACAGAAGGTCTTAAGAAGGCTGTTTATGACAAGCTCGGAAGACTGGAGAAGTTTTTTGCAGAGGATGCAAATGCGAATATTACTCTATCCGTAGAAAAGGAGAGACAGAAGATAGAGGTTACAATCCCTATGAAGGGACACATCATCAGAGCTGAGCAGGTCAGCGATGATATGTATGTTTCAATAGATATGGTTGCAGAGACAATCGAAAGACAGGTTGTAAGATATAAGAAGAAGATCATTGATCAGAGTCAGGATGCTGCTTATTTCCAGAACCGCTTCCTTGAGGAAGAGGATGTTGAGGATTTCGATGAGATCCAGATCATCAGAAGCAAGAGATTCCCTGTTAAGCCTATGTATCCCGAAGATGCATGCGTACAGATGGAGCTTCTCGGACACAGCTTCTATATGTTCAGAAATGCAGAGACTGATGAAGTTAATGTAGTTTATAAGAGAAAGGGAAATACATACGGACTTATCGAGCCGGAGTATTAAAATATAAGTATAAGCTTAATTAGATAAATTCAAATCTCTAAGGTGAGTGATCGCCTTAGAGATTTTTTTATTATGACCATTCTGTGAAACATTCGTGTAGAGTTTTTGAAATGGTCGATTTATATAAAAAAGTTTCAAAATCTGATAAAAAAATCGAAAACCTAATGTATATAATTGGCTCGCACTATTTATACATACATATTGGGGAATATGTATTTTGAAGGGAGAAAAGTATGTTAAAAAGAAGGAAAAAAGTATTAAGTGTAGTACTGGCTTCTATGTTAACACTTTCAGGAATCGTGTCTGTTCCCGGAAGAGCAGAGGCCGCAGAGGGTGACACTGATTATGGGATAAGTAGTCCCAGAATTGAGTACAATTATCGAGACACAGTAACATTTGGAAGTTACTGGCAGGTAGATACTAACGGTGATGGAAAAGCTGATCAAAATGATGATAAGCAGCCTGTCGTATGGCAGATTCTAAAGAGATATGATGACGGAACTGCACTTGTACTTGCGGATAAAGTTCTTGCATATCGTAGTTATTTTGATGGTTATATGCAGGATAACGGCTTTCTGAATTATCGTTGTACCTGGGAAACATCCACAATGAGAGAGTGGCTGAATGACACCTTTTATAATGACGCCTTTTCAGCGGATGAAAAAACTGCTATTTATGAGACGGATGTAGTAAATAACGATAATCCTATTGAAATATATAATGGAAAGGGCGGAAATAATACAAAGGATAAATTATTCCTTTTATCTCTGGATGAGGTATGTAATTCCGATTATGGTTTTCATGGTGGTTATTATGACAGCGATGAGGGAAGATTAGCAAGATTTACTGATTATGTCGGAAGAGGAAATATTGATAAGACAGGCTGGTGCTGGCTTCGATCTCCCGGAAACAATCAGTTACACGGTGCATACATCGAGCGAGATGGAACAACAAGGCCTGAAGGTTTTTATGTATATAACGAAGGCGGTGTTCGTCCTGCTCTTAAGATTGATCTTTCATCTCCATATGTAAAATCAGGAAAAAAGGTAAAGATTTCTATAAAGGGTGTTGAATGGGATACTGTAACCTTTGGAACATTTGATACAGAACCTATAACATGGAAAGTTCTTTATGTAGACGGAGATGACGCTTTTCTACTTTCTAAAAATAGTTTGGGAGATAAGCAGTTAAATAAGACAGATGGCCCTGTCACCTGGGAAGAATGTACTCTCAGAACCTGGCTGAATGGAGAATTCTATAATGGAAGCTTTAATGATGCCGAGAAAGAGACGATAAAAACCACCACACTCATAAATAATGATCACAAGCTTCTCGGAACTGATGGTGGAAATGATACGGAAGATAAAGTATTTCTTCTTTCTATTGAAGACATAATACAGTCAAAATATGGTTTTCCTGAATATGCCCTGGTAAAAACAGATTCAAAAGTGCTTTTGGTACCTCATTATACCGAAGAAGTAGGTCACACTTGGTGGCTGCGTTCACCCGGCTGGGAGGAAAGGGAATTTATATATGTAAGTAGTAGTGGTCGTGTCTATGATGATGGAAATGCTGCCATTTATGAAGCTGCCGGTGTTCGTCCCGCTATACATATAAATCTTTCATCTACTACATGGACAAAGGGAGATGTGATTACTTCAGGAGATCCTGTAATCAATGTTGAAGAGCCCGAAGAGGAAACTCCGGCAGAGGAGACACCGGCTGAAGAAACACCTGCAGAAGAGACTCCTTCAGGAGAAACACCCGGTGAGGAAACAGCACCTGCTCCTGAAACAGTTCCCGCAGAGGAAACACCCGGTGAAGAAGTAGCTCCTGCTCCTCCGACAGTAGTGGCTCCTAAACCTCCGGTAAATAATGCGCCTCCTAAGGCAGAAAATGAAGAAGTGACTTCAGATCAGTCTGAAGCAACTCCGGCTCCTGCCGAAGTGAAGGATAATAAGACAACCTTCAGTATTAAGAATAAGGCTAAGGTAAAGAAGTCATCCAAGATTAAGATTAAGGATAAAGATAAGATCGCAAAGATTACCCTGAATGGTAAGAAGATCAAGATCAAGGCTGATAAGAAATCATTTACACTTAAGCTTAAGTCATATAAGAAGATACTTAAGAAGAAGGGCAAATGGAATAAGCTGGTTGTTACCGATGCCAATGGTAATAAGACAACTATAAAGTTTAAAACCAAGTAAAT
>JAFZRN010000003.1 GCA_017619835.1 Eubacterium sp. | reverse complement strand
AGACCGTAAAGGTCATGACAGACGTTATGCTATCGCTCCGGACAAGATCAAGGAAGAGATCGGCTGGTTCCCTGAGACTATGTTCAAGGACGGAATCAAGCTTACCATCAAGTGGTATCTTGAGAATGAAGACTGGATGAAAAATGTAACAAGCGGTGACTATCAGAAATACTATATAGAAATGTATAATAGTAATAATATTTAGTTTTTGGGATAAAAAGATTTAAATGAAAAACAAGAATTATGCAATACAAGGGCTTAGATTTTGGGCCATATCCTTAATAATTGCTTCTCATTGTGGTTTTTTAGCACAAGGAGGGGTAGGTAACAATATCTTTTTTGTCATAAGTGGTTTTTTTGCTTGTCATCCTTTTTCTGATGACGATTATGAAAAAAAATACTTTAAGTTTTCTGAAATAATAAAATATTATATTAACCGCTTTTTCAGAATTATCCCAATCATGTGGTTATGTTTGTTTTTTGCAACATGGGGACTAAGATTCTTTACATATAATGATTTTAGTACTGAAAATAGTCTTTTGTTGAATATGTTTTTTATTAAAAGCAGGGGACATTTATGGTTTCTTCAGCAAGAGATGGTTTTTTATGTTATTGTCCCGTTTATTATTATATTATTCGGATTACTTAAGTGTATATGTAATAAAGTTGTTAAAAACCCTATTGTTATTAATGGGATAGTGTTTGCGTTCATTTCATTTTCTGTATATATAACATTTAAATTTTTGCCAAGGTTTACGTCGCTGTATTTATTTGGCAATGGGGTGTTACAACCTTTAAAACTGTGGTTATTTCTGATTGGTATGTCTTTTTCATATCTGTTTAGATTATTGAAACTCTTTAAAGATCGTATTTCGGACTCTGTAAAATCAGTGTTGTGTAATCTTAGTGGTATATATGTTTTTCTGTTTTTGCTGTTTACAATATTGTCTTCTGAACATTTTTTAACCAGGATAAACGAAGCCAGATTTAAAGGATATTATATTGGTTGGGAACATCCAATAATGTTGGCTTATATGGCTTCATTTGTTGTTTTGGCATTAGTGTTAATGCCTTCTGATAATTTTGTATGTGTTGTTATGGGGAATAAGTTGTTTAAATCTATAGGTGACTATAGCTTTATCATGTATCTGCTTCATTTCTTCTTCCTCCAATACTTTAGTGGTATTTCAGTTAAAAGTAGATTATTATCTATATATGTTATTTCTTTTTGTATGGCATATGTTATTCACAATTATATTGAAAAGCCCATTATTGCTTTTATAAGGGATAAATTATCAGATAAAAAAATTGAAACTGCTAAAAGGAATGAATAAATGAATTTTATAGCGCTGATTCTTATAATAATAGTTTTGGGAGTTGGCCCATTATTAATAGGGCAGAGCATGTGTGGTATGTTAAAGCTTAACAGAGACATGTGCTCTTGTTTTGTAGTAGGGAACTTTAGTATATGGGCATTGTGTCAGGTGATATCTGTTCCAATTATATTATTTAAAGAGTCATTTCTGTGGGTTGTTATATTTCTAAGTGCAGCTATAATTATCATTATTTCTTTAGGTATAATGAGAGAATCCTGGATTGAATTTAATCTTTTGATCAAGAAAAGGGATGCCCTTATCATAATAGTATCAATAGTAATATTTTTAGCTTTCTTACTGTTCAGTGTGTTTCTTCAACATACAGATGCGGATGATTCCAGGTTTGTAGTAAATGCAGTTGATATAATCAGAACCCATAGGATGTTTCTTACTAATCCGGCTACCGGGGAGTATTTAGGGACCTGGAAAGGTGAAGTTACAAGAGATGTAACTTCTCCATGGGCTGTTTTTATTTCATATTGTTCGTATATATGTTTAATTCATCCCACTATTGTTTTTCATTTGATTCTTCCTATAAATCTATATTTTAATCTGCTTTGTATTTACTGGATCTTATCTGATAAAATTGTAAAAGATGGTGTTATTCTTTATAGATGTATCTTTATTTTCCTTATGTTTTTTATTTCGATTTATGGATATGCGTCGGTATATACCGCCGAGACCTTTTTGATTACCAGAATTTGGCAGGGAAAATCAGTGGTTGTCGGATTAGGAATACCATTCCTTATTTCTCTCTATATAGATATCTATAATAATTCGGTAGATAGATACAAGTTTATATTACTACTGATCGTTGAGACCGCATTATGTCTTGCCTCGGGAATGGGGATTACAATCGGTGCTTTGATGGCCGGAAGCTATGGGATTGTTTATGCGATAAATAAAAAAGAATGGCGAATGGGAATTTGTATGTGTTTAACAGCTGTCCCTAATGTAATATATATGGTGATTTCTTTGATAATATAGGGTCAATGGTTTTGTCTTGGAGGAAACAGTGATGCAGGATATTATGTATCAGATGTATGAATGGATTCTAGTATATTATGGAGATGGTTTAATCCTTATTATGGCGATTGTATCATTTATCTATTTATTTGTTCATGATAAGAATATAAGAAATAGTATCATATTTCCTTCGCTATTCATTGTATTCTTATTGTTAAATCCTTTCTTATATCAATATTTTTTTGGATCAAGGTATTGGAGATATTTTTGGACTATTCCAAGTGCCCTTATCATTTCACTATTTGTTATTAGATTAATTGAAAAATCAAAAAACAGGATTTATAAAATATCAGTCTTTGCGGCGGCTGTTTTGTTAACATCTGTTTTAGGGACTAATGTCTATCTAAAAGGCAGTTTTGTAAAAATTGAAAATCCATATAAGATTTCACAAAGTACATGTGAAGTATGTAATGCCATTTTAGAAATCGATAAAGCTCCCAAATGTATTCTTGCTACGGAAACACTTTATACCGAAGCGAGACAATACTCCGGGGATATCAGACTATTATATGGAAGAGATGTGGAAGGTTATATAATCGGAACTACCGAAGAAATAAAAAACATTCACCTGATGATGGAAAGTGAAAAACCGGACTATAATTATATTTTAAGTATGGCAAGCAGTGAAGAATGTGATATTATAGTAAATGTTGAGGAAAAACCAATTGATGATAAGCTGGCCTCTGAATACGGATACAAATTTATGAAGAGTACTAACGGATATAACATATATTATAACTCCGGAATATAATAGAAATATTATTGTAAATACAGAAGGAAGAGTATGTATAAGAAAAATTCGGATTCTTTAATAAAACATATTGACTTTATAGTTATTGATGTATTGACATATTGTCTATCATTCTGGTTAGCTTATGTTATCAGACATCGTAGTTTTAATATGTTTTCGAATTCGCTTTATCTTTCATATCTTTTTATTATAGTACTTCTTGATATTGTAATAGCTATTAGTTCGAGAGCATATAAAGGGATACTATATAGAGGATATCTTGTTGAGTTCAGAAAAGTTTTATTTCATTCCGGTTTGATATTCATAGGTGTAGTTCTACTATCATTTTTACAGAAGGTTACAGGTGATCTTTCAAGAATTGTTTTAGTAACCTTTTTTTTGCTTTCAACAGCACTAGATTATGTATTTAGAGTTTTTAGAAAAAGGATGATACTAAAAAAACTTTCAAATCAATCCGAAAGAGAAGTTCTTCTTGTATCAGATTTAAAAGGGGCAAAGAGATTTATCAGCCAATTAGGCGAGAAGAAAATAGTTGATTTCAATATTATAGGTATTGTGCTTTGTGACAAAAAGCAATCACATGATACTATTTTTGATGTTCCGATAGTAGCTTACAACAAAGAGGGGCTTTTGAAATATCTGAAAAAAAATGTTGTAGATGAACTCATTTTCGCTAATAGTAATAAAGAAGATATTGATCATAGTATAATCGAAGAATGTGAGATGTCCG
The DNA here is from genome assembly GCA_017619835.1 of Eubacterium sp. Taxonomy (GTDB): domain Bacteria; phylum Bacillota; class Clostridia; order Lachnospirales; family Lachnospiraceae; genus Eubacterium_Q. The sequence continues at coordinate 98,771 of JAFZRN010000003.1, read as the reverse complement.
GAATGACAGTTCACATTGTTATAGATGAGCTGAAGGATCTGATGGGGGAGACAGCAATCGAAACCATGGCAGGAATACCGGTAGTCTCAAGTACAATTAAAATGGTGGAAGCAAGTGATATCTTGCTTAAACGTATCATGGACATAATCGGATCGATATTTGGTCTTCTGATTACAGGTATAGTATATATTTTTGTTGCACCTATGATATATATTTCCGATCCGGGGCCGGTAATATTCTCTCAAACAAGATTAGGTAAGAATGGAAGAACATTTAAAATCTATAAATTCAGAACCATGTATAAAAATGCAGAAGAGAAAAAAGAGGAATTACTTGATCAAAATGAGATCCGGGGATATATGTTTAAACTGGTAAACGATCCAAGAATTCTTGGTTCGGGAGAAGATGGGACAAAAAAAGGAATTGGTTATTATCTTCGTGCTTATTCAATTGATGAGCTTCCACAGTTTTGGAACATTTTAAAGGGTGATATGTCTCTTGTTGGTACCAGACCTCCAACTATGGATGAGTGGAAACAATATGAGAACTATCAGAGAATTCGTATGAGAATAAAACCGGGACTTACAGGTTTGTGGCAAGTAAGTGGAAGAAGTAATATCACTGATTTTGAGGAGGTTGTAAGACTCGATTCGGAATATATTCGTAATTGGAGTATATGGGAGGATATTAAGATTATTCTACAGACATTTCGAGTAGTAATAAAAAGAGAAGGCTCCAAATGATCTTATAACCTATGAAATATGAGTTAGAGGAAAAAACGTGACATATCAGAATAGTAATTCAAAGGATATCCGTCATGTGTTTATACTCGGTAGTAAATCTATCGGGCAATATGGTGGTTTTGAAACCTTTGTAAGTAACTTAATAGAAGAACATAAAGAAGAACCATTTATCAAATATCATATTATTTGTAAAGCAAATGGCATAGGATATATGGATGAATCCAAGCTTGCCGGAATCAGAAATGTTCGAAAGGATAAAAAGGGTCTGATTTATGAGTTCACATATAAGAATGCACATGTAAGAAAATTAAAGTGCCCTCCGATTGGAGCTGCAGTTGCTGTGTATTATGATTGTGCTGCTCTTTCATATTGTATAAGGTATTGTAAGAAAAAGAAGATCAGCCGGCCGATTTTTTATGTTCTGGCATGTCGGATTGGTCCATTCATTAAGCACTACAAGAATCAGATCAAGAGACTTGGGGGAAAGTATTATTTAAATCCCGATGGACATGAATGGAAAAGGGCAAAATGGAATAAAATGATCAGATGCTATTGGAAATGGTCTGAAAGAAGGATGGTTGAACACTCTGATCTTGTAATATGTGATTCAAAAAATATTGAAAAATATATAAAGGATGAATATGCTGCCTCCAAAACCACATTTATTCCTTATGGGGCAGAAACAAATATAAGCAAGCTTGAAGATAATGATACTGAGTATATAAAATGGATGAATTCCAAAAAGCTTGATGAGTTTAAGTATTATTTGATCATAGGTCGTTTTGTTCCTGAGAATAATTATGAAACAATGATCCGTGAATTTATGAAAAGCCATACATCTAAGGATCTTGTTATAGTGACAAATATAGACAGGAGTTCTTTGATCGAATTAGATAAAAAGATACATTTTAAAAAAGATTCCAGAATTAAGTTTGTCGGAACCGTTTATAATCCGGAACTATTAAAGAAGATCAGAGAAAATGCCTATGGATATATTCATGGACATGAGGTTGGCGGCACAAATCCCAGTTTATTGGAAGCCTTAGCGAGTACCTCACTGAATATGTTGCTTGATGTTTCATTTAATAAAGAAGTCGGAGAAAATGCGGCATTATACTGGAACAAGAATAAAGGGGATTTAAGCAGATTAATAGATAAAGTTGATCATATGAGTGAAGAGGAACGAAGTAAATATGATTCTATGGCAAAGAAACGTATTAAAGATGCGTACAACTGGTCATATATAGGGGACGAATATAAGAGGGTTTGGTTTAGTGAAGGTTTTGGCGATTCATAATTATCATAGAAGAGGTTCTGCAAGTGGAGATGATCAGGTTTTTGATCTAGAAACATCATTACTTGAAGCCAAGGGAAATGTTGTTTTACGTTATACCGTTTCGAACGATTCATTTGATAATGCAGGGATTTTCGGAAAGCTGATGACAGCTTGTAGAATGCTATGGTCAAGAAGGAATTATAAGGCAGTACAGCGTCTGATAGATAAAGAAAAACCGGATGTAGTACATGTACATACTTTTTTTCCGTTACTTTCTCCATCGATTCTTTATGCTGCAAAAAGAAAAAATGTACCTGTGATCGCAACATTGCATGATACAAGATTTGTTTGTCCTTGTGCAACCTCGTTAAGAGGAAACAGGCTCTGCAATAAGTGCGGTGACGGGCATTATTTTAGAATGTGTAAGTATAACTGTTTTAAAGGATCAAAATTACAGAGTTTTATAGTTGCATTTATATTTTTGTATCATAGAAAACGAAGGTCATTCTATGATCAGATTGATAAGTATATATGTCTAAATGATAATCAGATCAGGCTTCTGGAAAACATAGGATTTGATAAGAACAAAATTTCAAAAAAATATAATTTTGTAGTTGATACATTAAATGACAGTAAAACAGAGTTGCCTGAAAATATCCCTGATCGATATGTTGTCTTTTATGGTCGAATAGGTGAAGAAAAAGGAATTAGATTTTTAATAAGGGCCTGGAATAATCTTGATATTCCTCTTGTGGTGATGGGAGGAGGACCTCTGGAAGAAAGCTTTAAAAAATGGGCCGGACATAAGAAAAATGTCTATTTTCTCGGATATACAGAGCATGATAAATGTCTAAGGATTGTTAAAGGGGCGGAGTTTGTAGTTTTTCCTTCCATCTGGTATGAAGGGTGCTCAATGGTTGAGATAGAATCAATGTCTCTGAAAAAGGGTATTGTAGCTACAAACCTTGGATTTTCTAAAGAAGCAATACGAGATGGATATAATGGATATAAGTTTCCTCTTGGGAAAACAGATGAATTTGTAAGTATTGTAAAAGAGCTATGGAATGATCCGGAAAAGTGTAAGCTTTTAGGGGAAAACGCAAGAAGTGAATACGAGCAAAAATACACTCCCGATGATAATTACAATAAACTAATGGATTGTTATAATGAAGTAATGAAACATCAAAAGGTTTGATAAGACATTGAATGGAAAATGAATATGAAGATAACATCATATGATAAAACAATAATTTATAAAAATGCTGCTGTTAAGGTATTAAGAGGCCTTTGGAAACGGTTATTTATTAAAGAGGTTCATGGCCTTTTTCTTGTTGGTAAGCAGGTTTGCATTACACATGGAAATCATATTAAATGTGGTAAAAATGTAAAGTTTGAAGACTATTCTGAGATACATGGTCTTTGTTCCGAAGGCTTATCATTCGGTGATAATGTTACCATTGGCCGAGGAGTAATGATCAGACCTTCCAGTTATTATGGTAAAGATTTAGGGAAGGGGCTTGTGATAGGAAGTAATAGCTCAATCGGACCATATGGATATGTTGGGTGTTCGGGGAGAATAGTTATTGGTTCAAATGTTATGTTTGGTCCCAGATGCAGCCTTTTTGCCGAGAATCATATTTTCAAGGACAAGGATTCTACTATCAAGAGTCAGGGCGTGAAGCAGAAGGGAATTGTTATTGAAGATGATTGTTGGATCGGGAGTAACGTTGTGATACTTGATGGTGTTACTATTGGCAAAGGATCAGTGATCGGAGCAGGAACTCTTATATCAAAAGATGTTCCCGAAAACAGCGTTATAATAGATAAAAGAAACAAAGAAACAAAGCATCGTGGTTAATGGGAGAATAGGAATATGGATATGGACATGGATCTTATCTCGATAATCATCCCATGTTATAATGCTTCAAAAACAATTGAGAAATGTGTCTCGACCTTGTTTTTGCAATCATATACCAATATAGAAATACTGGCCATTGATGATGGATCGACTGATAATACAAATGAAGTATTAAATAAACTGGCAGAATCAGATCCACGACTGATAGTATTAACCCAGGAAAATAAAGGGGTTTCCTGTGCAAGGAATAAAGGGATAGAAATATCAAAAGGAAAATATATATCCTTTGTAGATGCTGATGATCATGTAGATGTTAACTATATCAAGCGGATGCATGATATCTTGATAAGAGAAAAGACTCAGCTGGTTATCAGTAAATATCTTATAGGGGATGATAACCCTAAAGATAATGCAAACTTAGATATATCTGATAAGAAGTCTTTGATCAAAGAAATGATGATCCCCAAACATAACATAGGATCCTTTGTTTTTAATCGTTTATACGTTCGGGAGATAATTACTTCGAATTCTATAACGTTTGATCCTGATATATATGTTTGTGAAGATATATTATTCAATTATGAGTATTTAAAGCACGCCGAATCATTTTCAATATGTGATGAATACCTATATTTCTATGTGATCAATCCTCAAGGGACTATGTTCTCAGACGGATTTAATCTAAAAAAGCTGTCTGCTAATAAGGCATTTACCCGGATGCTTAAAAGCTGTGATAACGAAGTGAAAAAACCGATCGAAATCTCAGCCATGTTATATAACTTGATCGTAAAGCGACAGATATATAAAAACCATATTAATGTTGATTCAGATGACCTTAAAACTATAAATCATATGTTGAAGATGAATCCGATGGGATTTCTGAAAGCAGATATAGCTCTAAAATATAAGGTGGCATATCCATTTTGGCTGTTCAGATAAATGAATGATTGCTTATGTAATCTGAGAAGGGTGAATATTCATGAACGAGAAAATAGATTTTGTAATTACCTGGGTTGATGGGGATGACGGGAAATGGCGAGAACTACGTGACAAATTTCAATCTGACGTTAATGATACAAATGAGATCAGGTATAGAGACTGGGGGACGCTTAAATACTGGTTCAGAGGTATTGAAAAATATGCCCCCTGGGTGAATGATATATATTTTGTGACATGGGGCCATTTACCGGATTGGTTGAATACAGATCATCCTAAGATAAAAATAGTGAAACATGAAGATTTTATTCCTGAGGAATATCTTCCGACTTTCAGCTCTCATACGATAGAGTTAAATCTTCATAGGATAAAGGGATTATCTGATAAATTTGTATATTTTAATGATGATACATTTCTGATCAATAGTGTACGCGTTGAGGATTTTTTCGTTAAGGGTCTTCCCTGCGATATTGCGACATTATATCCTAACATTGTCAGCACGAGTGATGATATGTTTGATCATATTCAGCTTAATGTGTCGGAATTATTTTCCAGAAATTTTGATATAAAGAAAGTAATCAGAGATAATCGCGGATCATGGTATACACTTAGGTATGGTAAAAATGTATTAAAGACTATGATGCTTTCACCATTTCCGCAATTTCCCGGAATTGTTCTCACTCATCAGCCGATAAGTTATCTGAAGAAAACATTTCAGGAGGTATGGGAGCGGGAAAACGATTCATTAAATAAAACATGTTTGAATAAATTCAGAACAATAAATGATGTTAATCAATATGTTTTTAGATACTGGCAAATAGGTAAAGGGGATTTTCATCCTTATAATATTTTAAAGCGAGGAGAATATGTCTCTTTAGAAGCAGCGGATTTGGATTATAATATGCTTTTAAGTATAAAAAAACCTGTACTATGCATAAATGATACATCGGACCAAATTGATTTTATATCAGAAAAGAAAAAACTGACGGATGCTTTTCAACAGCGTTTTCCCGAAAAGTCATCATTTGAAAAATAGTATTATTTCTCATAAATGAGGAGTATATGATGGATATAGATATTGTTTATACCTACGTAAATTCGAAAGACGAAGAATGGGTACAAACCAGGAATGAAAATTTAAATATGGATGAGATCAATGACTGTAGATTTCGTGACAATGATGAGCTTTTGTTTTCATTAAGATCTATAGAGAAATATGCTCCTTGGATTCGTAAGATATATATAATTACAAACAGTTCTATGCCGGAATGGTTAGATACGTCAAATGAAAAAATAGTGATCGTTAGACATGAAGAAATAATGCCGGAAAGTATATTGCCTTGTTATAATAGTAATGTGCTGGAGAAGTTTTTTTGGGAAATAGAAGGCCTTTCAGAGATTTTTCTTTTTGCTAATGATGATATGTATTTTTGTAATCATGTCACAAAAGATTTCTTTGTTAAAGATGGTAAGCCTATTGTACGAATGAGAAAAAGAGAAATTGTTCCTCAAACGGATTTTTTTAGGATAATGTATAATTCTCAACAATTATTCAAAGAAAGATATAACATTCAGTACGATTTAATTCCCACACATAATATTGATGTGTATTCAAAAAGTGGAATGCAAAAATGTAAAGAAGAATTTATAAATGAATTTCAGAAAATATATAATAATAAATTCCGAACTGATGAAGACACGCAAAGAGTGATATTTCAGTATTATATGATTTATCATGGTTTATGTGATCTGGTTCAGTATGACATAACTTCTCCTGCTGGTAAATTTGTGAATGCAATGAAGAAGATTCTTCTTCCGTCGAAGTACTTAGATTTTATTATTTATGATATTCATACATTTTTTTCTTCAAAAATAGCAAAATACTATTTCTCGCATCGGCCTAAGCTTGTTTGTATAAATGATTCGGAAAATACAAGTGATGAAGAATTAAAACAATATCATGAGCTGATGCTGAAAACATTTCCGGAAAAATCATCGTTTGAAAAATAAAAAAGGAGAAAAATATTGAAGAGGCTTAAGTATTTACTTAAGAATATTGGTATTTTATCTTTGAGCCAGTTTGGAACAAAACTTCTCTCCTTTTTTTTGGTTCCATTATATACAAATATATTAACAACAGAGGACTATGGAAAGTTTGATCTGATCAGTACTACAGTATTACTGCTGGTTCCCTTGCTGACCATAGATATAGGCAATGCAGCATTAAGGTTTGCTTTGTCTGATGAAGAAAAAAAGGAAGACATCTTTACCATTTCGTATCATGTTGTTCTGGCCGGAAACGTTATTGTTTTTCTGGGCTTATTTATCAATTGGTTTTTCTGTTTTAATCAGGTTATTCATGATTACAGTGTCTTTATGTTTTTCATGTTCTTTTTTAGTTCATTCAGCTCGATTTTCGTCAGTTTTTCAAGGGGAACTGAAAAGATTAAGGAAGTGGCAATTTCGGGGGTGTTATGTACTGTAGTAATGATTTCCCTGAATATCTTATTTCTTGTAATCTTAAAATGGGGACTTGTTGGTTTCTTTATCGCACATATTTCAGCTTCATCCGCTCAGGCAATATATCTGTTTATCAGCTGTTCGTATTATAAGTATATAAATGGTACAAATGATAAAAAACTTAGAAAACAGATGATAAATTACTCACGCCCCATGGTAGCTAACAGTATTGCGTGGTGGGTTAATAATGCTTCAGACAGATATATTGTTATATGGTTCTGCGGATTGGCTGTTAATGGAGTGTATTCTGTCGGATACAAGATCCCTTCAATTCTAATGGTTTTTCAAACAATTTTTAATCAGGCCTGGACTTTGTCTGCAGTAAAAGATTTTGATCCGGATGATAAAGAGGGTTTTTTTTCAAAGCTTTATGGATTATATAATTTCGGTATGGTAGCATTATGTTCTTTATTAATTCTTGCCTCTAAGATCATGGCCGGATTTTTATATCATAAAGAGTTTTATCATGCCTGGAAGTATGTCCCGTTTTTACTGATCTCAATCGTTTTTGGGTCATTATCAGGATATATTGGGGGCATTTTTACTGCAGTTAAAGATTCGAAAATATTTGCCAGGTCAACGGTTGTCGGAGCTGTAGTTAATATCTTATTAAATTTACTATTTGTTAATATTATTGGGGCATTAGGCGCGGCAATTGCAACAGCAATATCTTATATGGTGGTTTGGATCATACGAATGATCAACTCCAGAAAATATATAAAACTACGTCTTAATATGATTAGAGATGTTATTTCATATATACTTCTTGTGGTTCAGGCTGTTGTCTTATTGTTTGTTACCGAAAATATTATTCTTTTATATATTCTTGAATCAGTGATACTAATACTGATTATAGTTTTATATAATAAGGAATTAAGAGATATATTTAATAAATTAAGATCTATCGCTAAAATGCAATACAATTGATAAGATATACAGAGTTTTGAACAGGCAGTTATAGGGAGTAAATGTATTTTGAAAAATAAAAGGCGAGTTATTGTATTTCTTGGAATTAATATCGTTTTATTAATTGGCATATGTCTTTTGTTTGTATACGTATTTATATTACAAGATAGTATGACATTAACTGTAACTCTGGGAGAAAGTCATGCTGATGAAAGAAATATTGCTCAGCTGTTTTATACTCCGGAAGGAGAAAAGTTTTCTTCAAACGCTGTTTTAACCGAGCAGTTTGCTGATGATAAAATTGTTTTTGATATCAGTGAGATTGATTTTAATAAATCTGTGCTTCGATTAGATCCATTTAATATGAAAAATAAGTTTTCAATTACCCAAATAGATATATCTTATGGGGAGAAAACTGTTTTCACCGTGTCAGGCAGTGAAATACAAAGCTTTATTGAAAAAACAAAGGGAGTTAAGTGTAAGTATTCTGAAAAGGGGATAACCTGCAAATCAAAAAAAGATGATCCGCGGATATATTTTAGTTCGGATTATTCTAAAGAAATATATAAGAGATATTTCATGATCAATATATTTCCGTATATAATTTCCGGTGTTCTTTTGCTGATTCTTCTTATTATTGAAATACTGCTTCTTAAAAGGAAAGAAGAGGATGGTTCTAAAACCTGGACATTTGTGATATCCGAAGTATTGGTCCTGGTAAGTATCGTCTGCCTATATGTGGTCTTATTCTTTGAAAAAAACTTTGGGCAGGTTCCGTTTGGTCAGTTGTTATATCATCTCCATACTCCACTTGATGGGACGGATATATCATCTTACAGATATCCTATATTATTAGGAATCGGTATCTCTATTGGTGGCTTAATACTTTGTTTGATAATATATATAATTCTGAAAAAATTCAGATATGAAACCGGGTTTTCTTTATGGCTGACGATGGCTGCCATAATCCTCACTTTCTATTCATGCATTAGAGCAGTTAATCATTTTGAGATAGTTGAGTATTATAAATATACTACTGAAAAAACGACGCTTTATGAAGACAGATATGTAGACGGCAGAGATGTCAGTATTACATTTCCAGAAGAAAAGAAGAACCTGATCTATATCTATCTTGAATCAATAGAAGTATCTTATGCTGATGCGGCTTCAGGTGGAGGTGCAAGACAGAATTATATTCCCGGCCTGACTAAACTTGCAATGGAAAACAACTGCTTTTCGGATGGGACGGCCTTAAATGGTGCACATCATGTGAATGGTGCTACGTATACTATGGGAGCTTTGGCAGCTCAAACCGGGGGAGTCCCAATAAACGAAAATCTGGTAAGCAATGAGACGCTTAATCGAAGTTGGGAATCAGAAAACAATTATCTTCCAGGGCTTTGGACTATCGGAGATATATTAAATGAAGCCGGATATAATCAGGAGTTTTTGATAGGATCAAACGGTAATTTTGCCGGCAGATCTTCATATTTCACCGGACACGGGGATTATCGGATAGAGGATTATGAGGCGGCGATTAATGAAGGCCGGATTCCACCTGATTATAAAGTCTGGTGGGGATATGAGGATGAAAAGCTTTATGAGTTTGCTAAAGAGGATCTGCTCAGGCTTTCATCTGATGACAGACCTTTCAATTTCACATTATTAACAGTTGATACACATCCAACCGGTGGATATGTGTGTGATCTCTGCGAAGATAAATATGAAGCTCAATATAGTAATGTCATTGCTTGTGCAGATAAGCAGGTGTCCGAGTTTATTGAGTGGATAAAACAGCAGGAATTTTATAAGGACACAGTTATAGTGATGTGTGGTGATCATTTATCTCCGGATTCATTATATGTTAATAATGAGGGATTTGGCGGTTTTGACAGAAGAACATATACTAATATAATAAATGCTTCTGAAGAAGTGAATAGTAGTAGTAAACCGCGTGTGTACACTACTCTGGATATGTTTCCGACTACTCTGGCAGCAATGGGCGTAAAGATAGAAGGAGATAGACTGGGGCTGGGTGTGAATTTATATTCTGATACCCCTACGTTAGCAGAAGAATATGGATTAGACTATTTGAATACGGAATTACTTAAAAATTCAAAATTTTATAAAAGTAAATTACTATATAAATGATGTTTCGGATGTAAAATGGTTAGTATTAAGAAATAGAGGATGAGCCAAGGTGACTAAACAGCGACTACAATTTATTATGATCATAGCCCTTTTCTGGGCTATGATTATATTTGTAATACGCCCTTTCAGCTCAAGTGATGATCCTGTCACAAGATCCGAGATCGGAAGCGGAGAAGTCCTGAATGTGACGGATCCGATAACTTCTTCGGTGACGGTGGAGCAGCTTTTTGTGGCTAAGCAGAGTGATATGTGTGACATATCAGTCTATTTTGATACGCTCGGAGAACAGAAATACGGCAAGATCCTCTTTACGCTAATGTCTGAATCCGGACGTGTTCTTGCCGAGGAGAAGATTGACGTATCGACTCTTAAGGAAAAGGGTTTCTATACAGTATCCTTTGATAAGATTGAGGAGTCCAAGGGCCGTGCTTTTTCGGTCCGCATGACTTCTACGGTAAATGATGCATCCGGCGGAATCAGCATCTGGTACCGTGCCAAGGACGACCAGAGTAATACTGCTACCGTAAACGGCGATAAGCTGGGCGGAACGCTTAGGCTTAAGGTCGGTTACTACGACAGCAGCATGCAGCTTATCAGGATCATCTGCTGGATAGTTCTGATCGCGGCGTCATTTGTCTTTGCCATATTCGTTGGTGATGTCTATGAGAAGAACTTCATTCTTCTTGCGTTTCTTCTCGGAATTCTCACATGCTTTTATAATCCGTTCCCGCACGTTATCGATGAAGCAACGCATTTCTTCCGTTCCTTCATGATAAGTCAGGGCGACTTTTACGATGATATCTATATCAGCCGTATCGGTGGAAATGTCTCCGCCAACTATAGCTCTGTCGTGGACAGTACTCTCAGCATCCGCAGCTTCTACGAAAACCCCGGCAAATGGCTTCAAAGCTTCAGTGCTGACAAGGAATTCTATCTACATCCGTACATGTCATCCGCAATCCCGATCAATCATATGATCGCGGCTGTCGCAATCTTTGTGTGCAGGCTGTTTAAGCTTCCCGCGGTTATTGTGATATTGTCGGGCAGGCTGCTGACTTATCTTTTCTATACGATTATCTGCTACTTTGCGATAAAGAAAGCGAAGTATTATAAGGGCATGTTCTTTATGATCGCATGCCTTCCCGTCAGCATATGGCTCGCGGGCTCATATTCGATCGACCCCATCGTGCTTTCCTCGGCGCTTCTATATATATCGATATGTTTGAGACACTTCTTTGATGAAAGCCTGAAGCTGACGTGGAAAGAAAGGGTGGCACTTATAGTATCGGCACTAATGGTGATGTCCGTTAAGTACCTTATTTATTCGCCAATCTTGCTGATGATCCTCCTAATTCCGAGAGCAAAATTCAAAAAGAAGGAATATCCTTTTGTCTGGATAATCGCGGGCGTCATGCTCATCGGAATCCTGCTCTGGCAGGGCTACATGCTTAATGCATTTCCGTTTGTCGAGGATAGAAACGGAGACGTGAACGTATCAAGGCAGATCGCATATGTAATGAGTAATAAGATTTCGACTGCGAGAGTATTTCTCGATTATCTGATAGATAACACGCTTTATAATATCGAAGGCTTCAGCAACAGCCGCGGCCTTACCTTTATCTCATCAATCGTCGGCCTTATGACAGTATTCGGCTCCGTGCTTGAGCCGGACAGGTACGAATTCGGCGAGAAGGATAAAAAGAAGAGAAAACTGGTGGCGCTCAGCCTCATCATTTTACTGATATGCACGATGCTTATCATTGCATCGCTCTATGTGGGCTTTACGCCCGTAGGAACGGACGGAGTCGAAGGAATCCAGACGAGATACTTCCTTCCGATACTGATATTCGCGATGCTCCCGCTTTCCATGATCCGGATCAAAAACGAGATCCCGGACTATCGGAAGAAGATTTCACTTCTCATGGGAATCGGCATCATGGACAGCCTCGCCGGAATGCTGAAACAGTAAAAGAGTACGCCGCCTTTAAGCAGTAAAAAACACTTGCTTAAAGTGTCTATAAATGGGAAAATGAAAGGTGACGATGTTTGGTGACAAACAGATCTGATCTATTTGTCACATTTTGAAATATTTCATGGGGGTATCAGCATGGATAAAAAAGCAATGTATAAATTATCATATGGTCTCTTCGTTCTCACAACGAAGCTGGGGGATAAGATCAACGGATGTATCACAAATACCGCAATCCAGGTTACGACAGACCCGAACCGCATCGCGTTCGCAGTAAACAAGATGAATTACACACACGACATGCTCCTCGAGTCGAAGGTTTTCAACATTTCGATCATCAGCGAGGATGCATCCTTCGAGCTTTTCAAATGGTTCGGCTTCCAGTCAGGCCGCGAGGTTGAGAAGTTCCCGGCCGGCGGTATCAAAACGGCCGATGGTTATGAGATAGCTTACGACATTTCCTCAAACGGGATTCCGGTAATCAAGACCGGAACGAACTCATTTATCTCCGGAAATGTCTTCGATACGGTAGATCTCGGAACCCACACCCTCTTCATCTGCGACGTTACCGACATGGATGTACTGAGCGAGGCTGCATCGGCAACCTATGCCTACTATCAGGACAACATCAAGCCGAAGCCGGGCGAGATCAAGACCGGCGACTCTGTCGGAACTCTTGAAAAGGGCGAGAAGGAAGGCCAGGTAGTATGGGTATGCAAGATCTGCGGTTATGTATATGAAGGTGAGGACCTTCCCGATGACTTTATCTGCCCATGGTGCAAGCATCCCGCAAGTGACTTTGAAAGAGTAGTGAGATAATCCCTTAGATTAAGAGGAAACAGAATTGATCAAGTGTAGATACAGATTTAAAGAGATCGGCTGGACAGCCATACGAAAAGAATATGATGCAGTGATCTGTGAAGGAAACAGCCTGATGGCCTTTGACTTTAATGATCCCGACATGGACGTAAGATATATGATCGGAAGCATTAAGCCGGGCGAGGTTGCTGATGGGATCGATCTTGCGGCGCTGAAAAGTGACGCCAAAGATAGCACTAAGATATACGGCGCAATCCTTCCCGATACCTGCTACATCGGTGAAGCAAGAGTCTTTCGTTTTGAGGATAAGACGGGCTACTTCATCAGTATGAAGGCAGGCGACCCTGATAAGAGCATCATCTACAGAGCCTATCTGAATAAGACCGGATGGACTGATTTTGCTATGGACGGCCAGGTGTGCGGTGAGCTTGAGGATGAGGAAAACTTTGCCTGCGGCATTCAGGTTTTCACACAGCCCAAGTCAGAGCTTATCATCGACGGATCCGAAAAGAAGGCAGCGCTTCCGCAGTCCGCACTTGATAAAGCGGCCGAAAGGCTTAAAGCGTTCACAAATAGACTCGATAGGTCCTTCCTTTACTGTGACAGCAACTTCCGTCATGCAGAGAAATCTTCGGTCAACTACAGGATAGAGCGTGACCTCGAAGTAAAGACGGTCGAGGGCGGGATGATCCTTCCGCTTAAAATAATAGATGAAGACAGCCGCGACGGAATCTTCGCGGGCGGCGTTGTCGATAAGAACGGAAGCTTCGTTGCAGGTCTTCATCGTAAGAATGAAAAGCAGACCAATATGACTGTGCTTGAGGCCTATCCCGTAAATGAATCGGAAGTCGAAGTAATAGATGAGGACGTTATATATGGCGGAGTCATTTTCCCCGGAAAAAGGCGCTTCGGGCATATGATGATCGAGACCATGTCAAGGCTCTGGTATCTGCTTGATGACTCAGATCCGGCCGACACTGCCGCGTCAGAACTAAAAAAGAATGCCAAGATAGCATTCGTTATCCTTCCCGAGTCGGATGAATATATGGATATATTCTTCAAGCTTCTCGGGATCGATTCTGACAGGATCCTCGTAATCAAGAAGCCGACACGCTTTAAGAGCGTGACCATCCCCGAGCAGGCATTTGTTCTTTTCAGCGACTATCATGAAAAGGCTAACCTTATCTACGATAAGATGATGTCGGCGGTCGAGGCAAAGGACGTCGAAAAGCTTTATCTCACCAGACGAAGCTTCACAAGATATGACGGTGCAAATGACGGCCTTAACGAAGAATATCTTGAGGAATTCTTTAAGAAGAGAGGCTTCACCGTGATCTCTCCCGAACAGTATTCGGTGGAGGAGCAGATCGGATATATGAAGGGCGCAAAGGAAGTTATCTGCTCCGAGGGAACGCTTTCCCATCTGGGACTGTTCTGTAATCCGGGCACTAAGATGACGATCCTCAGAAGATCACTTAACAGCTATCTTTTCCCGCAGTATATGATAGATGAGATGCGAGGCCTGGATGTAAGCTATGTAGATGCTCATTTCAATATATTGCCGGACAGCCACGTTGACAGCGTATTTCTGTTCGGGCCTTCACCCTGCTTCAAGGCTTATCTTGATGCTAACAAGATTGCCTATGATGAGGATGAGGTCAAGATGGATATGAGCCTCATGTACGACTATATCGTTAAATATACAGAGAACTTCAGTGATACAGGGCGCTTCAGATCGATCGCCAAATACGATCTCTTCGATCTGATCCAGACCCTGAATAAAGTAATCCGCGGAGAGTACCTCTCCAGATTCGATTATGAAACGAAGGCTCACAAGGCCTATATGGAAAACCGCGAGCTGACCCGAAAGGTCGAGAACCTTGAGAAAAAGCTCGAGAAGAGCGAGACGGAGCGTAAGGAGATTCTTAATTCCAAGTCATGGAAGATAACACGCCCTCTTCGTAAACTTACAGGAAAGAAATAATATGAAATATGATTATCTGGTGGTCGGCGCCGGTCTCTTCGGCGCGGTCATCGCCCAGCAGGCAATTGAAAATAGAAGATCAGTCCTTGTGGTTGAGAAGCGTGACCACATCGCGGGCAACGTTTATACCGAGAACATAGACGGCATCAACGTTCACCGCTACGGCGCCCATATCTTCCATACCAACGATGACGAGGTCTGGAGCTATGTGAACCGCTTCGCCGACTTCAACGATTACATCAATTCTCCGATAGCGAACTATAAAGGAGAGCTTTACAATCTTCCCTTCAACATGAATACGTTTCAGCAGATGTGGGGCGTTACCACGGAGGCCGAGGCGCGTCAGAAGATCGAGAATGACAGGAAGGAAGCAGTAGAGGAGTTTGCCGCCAAGCGAGGCGTGAGCGCGGACGATTTTACACCCGCCAACCTTGAGGAGCAGGCGATATCTCTCGTTGGCCGCGATATCTATGAGAAGCTGATAAAGGGCTACACCGAGAAGCAGTGGGGCCGCCCCTGCAGTGAGCTTCCCAGCTTCATTATCAAGCGTCTTCCCGTCCGCTTCACTTACGACAACAATTATTTCAATGCAAAATATCAGGGCATTCCCATCGGCGGCTACACCCGCCTTGTTGAGAAGCTTCTTGAGGGCGCCGAGGTAAGGCTTGGCGTGGATTATCTTGAGAACAAGGCCGAGCTGGATGCTCTGGCAGACACTGTGATCTACACCGGCCCCATCGATGCATATTTTGCTTACAGTCTTGGCGCGCTTCAGTATCGCAGCGTCCGCTTCGAAACCGAAAGTCTTGCCACACCCGATTATCAGGGAAATGCCGTCGTTAACTATACCGACCGAGAGACCCCCTACACCCGTATCATCGAGCATAAATGGTTTGAGTTCGGTAAGGATGAATCCGGAAATGACATCCCCACGACGATCATCTCAAAGGAATACAGCTCGGAGTGGAAGGTGGGCGATGAACCCTACTATCCGGTTAATGATGAGAAAAACCAGGCTCTTTATCTCGAATATCAGAAGCTTGCACAAAACGAAGCTGCCGGGAAGGTTATCTTCGGCGGCCGCCTCGGAGAATATAAATACTACGACATGGACCAGGTGATATCAACTGCTCTTAATTGTTACAGGAGTTTATAAACTTGAAAAATATCCTTGAGAAAACATTTAAATATAGATACATCTTGGCCGCAATTCTCTTCGCGGCCTGTGTTTTTGTGGGTATCAACGGCTCTTCACTCGGCTGCATCGCTAAAACCTTCGGCCATGAGGATACAGGCGTTCTTTTTGGTGTGTCGAGACTTATCCGGAGCGACGAATACGGAACCTTTACTCCAATGACATTTGCACAGTATCTGGACCCGTCGGGGAGATTTCCGTATTTCAGCACCGTAATGAGAGGCGATGTAACGGATGCCTTCATCACCTACGGCCAGCCTGTAATGTCATGGCTTATGATATTCAGGCCTTTTCAGATTGGATTTCTCTTTCTTCCGATAAGTCAGGGAATGGCATTTTTCTGGTGCGGCCGTTTCATAGCTCTGTTCATGGTTTCGTTTGAATTCGGACGTCTCATAACCGATGACAGAAGAAAGATTTCATTTCTATACGCAGTTATGGTTGCTTTTGCTCCGGCTGTCCAGTGGTGGTTTGCTATAAATGGCTTTGTTGAAATGATCATTTCGGCAGAGCTTTCCATAGTGTTTTTCAGTAAATATCTGAAATCTGAAGCCGGTGATTCTTTATATCTTTTAAAAAAATCTGTACTGGCACTGGGGATCATGCTTTCGGCAGGAACTTTCGCGCTGACTCTTTATCCTGCATGGATGGTGCCCATGGTATATCTTATTCTGTATCTGATCGTATGGCAGCTGAAAGAGGAACCTTACTTTATAAATTCCTCGGGAAAAGCAATCATCACAGATATTATAATCCTGTTTTTGATCCTTCTTATTATAGGTTTCACAGTATATACTGTTTCTTTCAGATCAACACATACGATATCTGCCATTATGAATACGGCCTATCCCGGAAAACGTATAGAGTCAGGCGGAGGCGCTTTCAAACATATGTTTAATTATGCTGCAGAACTCTGGTATGCAAAAAGGGATTCATCTCCTTTTTACAATGTATGCGAGTCTGCATACTTTATAGATTTTTTTCCGCTTGCCCATATTCTGTTTATTATCCGTTCGATCAAAAATAAAAAACTCGATTTTCTGGGGACACTGCTTTTTGTTCTCAGTACGTTTTTCTTTATATATATTGCTGTAGGATTTTCGCCGGAGCTTACCGATTTGACAAAGATGGGATATTCCACGGCAAACAGGGCATTGGTAGTTTTTACATTTGTAAATCTGATAATGCTCTTCAGGACGATCAGCCTGAAAGCTTCGAAGGAAGAGACCTTAGAAAAAAGGAGTCCGATACTTGCAATTCTGCTTACACTCGCTATAATAAGTACGGCTATGCTTGTATCGAGAAGTATAAATCCCGGCTATTACAGTATTAAGATGCTGGCTGTGACGGCAGTAGTACTCGGATTTATAATATATGGATTTATCATAAATGATTCAGATAGACTGAAGGTTGTGTGGGGAATTATCCTTGCTGCCATAATGATCGCCTCGGGAAGCTTCGTTAATCCGATAAGGATCGGAGTAAAGGCCGTAACGGATATCCCCGAACTGAATATGGCTGAGAAGGTGTCTGAGGCGGACAGAGAGGCTCTCTGGATCGTAGAGGGTGCAGAATACCCGGTTACGGATTCGCTTCTTTATAAGGGCATCAGGACCGTTAACAGCACCAACGTTTACCCTGATCTTGACAGGTGGAAAAAGCTTGATCCGGCAGGAGAGTACAAGGATATCTATAACCGCTACGCACATATTAAGATTAATATAAATGATGAAATAAACAAAGCCCGGTTCAAACTCATCGCTCCGGACAGCTTCCTGGTGGAGCTTTCGTATGATGATCTGATGACGCTGGGTGTTAGATATATATTTACGACAAATGAGTTATCTCCCGAACACTATACAAAAGTAGACAGTGAAGGGGATTACAAGGTTTACCAAATAAACTGATACAGGCTGGTATATTGACATGACATTTTCAACCTACATCTACGCATTGTTAATAAGACCGCTGGAGCTTCTTTTTGAAGTGATCTTTTATAATGCAAATAAAGTGCTGAATAATCCGGGACTTGCGATCGTAGCCCTAAGCCTTGCGATGAATTTTCTTGTGCTGCCGTTATATAAGCGTGCGGACGAGATGCAGGCCGAAGAGCGCGAGACCGAGGAAAGGCTCGGCGCATGGGTGAAGCATATCAAGAAAAGCTTCAAGGGCGACGAACGCTTCATGATGCTGCAGACCTATTACCGCCAGAATGATTATAAGCCAAGCTATGCATTAAGGGGCTCCCTGTCCCTTCTTCTTGAGATACCGTTTTTCATCGCGGCATATCATTTCCTTTCGCATCTCGGAATGCTGAGCGGAGTTTCGCTCGGCCCGATAAAGGACCTTGCCCAGCCAGACGGCCTGCTTATGATAGGCGGCCTTCATATCAATATCCTTCCGATACTGATGACGGTGATCAACATCGCTTCGGCCATGATCTATTCCGAAAAAATGTCCGCAAAAAACAAGATACAGATGTACGGTATGGCACTCATTTTCCTTGTATTTCTGTATAAGTCGCCTTCGGGCCTTGCATTCTACTGGACTCTTAACAACATCTTTTCACTTTTGAAAAATGTCTTCTATAAACTTAAGAATCCGAGACTGGTACTATCCGTGATTTTCACTTTAGCCGGCCTGGGGGTTCTTATCTATGTCAACACTCTGGAAGATGCTTCTCCGAGGATGAACCTTTTCCTTGTTATCTTCGGCTTCATGCTTTTCATCCCACTTATTGTTACGGTCCTGAAGCCTTCGGAACGTATCAGGTTCAGCCTCAGCGGTAAAAAGGACGAGCCGGACAGCTTTAAGAAGATATTTATCCTGTCAGGAGTTTTCATGAGCATCCTTTTGGGATTTTTCATCCCGACCAATATCATTTCCTCATCCACTGCGGAATTCGTGGATGTATCCATGTCCCATACGCCGCTTATTTACGTCATATACAGCCTTATGCTGTCGGTGGGGTATTTTGTCGTGTGGCTCGGAATCTTCTATTATCTGGCCGATGAGAAGGGTAAGACGGTATTTGCGCTGGCTACGTGGTGCGTAGCCATGATATCCGTACTTAATTACATGGCCTTCAAGACCGACCTCGGAACCCTGACACCCTTCCTTCGCTATGAAGATCCTTCGCTCTACACAAGGAAAGAATATATCATAAATATCGCCGTGATCCTGCTTGTTATCATTATCGGTACGGTGCTCTATAAGTTTAACAAGAAGATTGTTCTGTCGGCCCTCATCGCGGGCATCATTGCGATCAGTATCATAAGCGTAAAGAACTCATTTACCATTACAAAAGAATATAAGACCGTGGTCGAGCTGGGAAAACGTTCGGAAGCGGTTCCGACCATCCGCCTCAGCAAGACAGGGAAAAATGTCGTCGTTATCATGATGGATCGAATGGTAGGCTATTATATCCCGTTCCTCATTAACGAGAAGCCGGAGCTTAAGGAAAGCTTCGACGGCTTTACCTACTATCCGAATACCGTAAGCTTCGGAAGGAAGACTAATTACGGCGCTCCGGGCCTTTACGGCGGCTATGAATATACCCCGAAGGAAATGAATGCGAGAACGGATATGAAGCTGGTGGATAAGCATAACGAGGCTCTTAAGGTCATGCCAGTTACCTTTGATAATGCGGGCTATGACGTAACCGTGTGCGACCCGACCTATGCGGGCTACAATTGGATCCCGGATCTCAGCATATATGATGACTATCCGAACATTAAGACCTATATAACCATGGGCAAGATCAATTACAGCGACATGAATAAGGATGAGATAGATGATCTTCTCAGCCGTAACTTTTTCTGCCACAGTATATTTAAGATCATGCCTGTCCTGATCCAGCCCACGCTTTATGATCTGGGTAATTACTGCTCAACCACCGAGCATGCGACCCTTGAGATGGCAGGGCAGACAAGATACGGCATATCGAAATCAAAGGGCTATGACGGCACATTTATGAGCTCCTACAACGTGCTTGATAACCTGCATACCATCACAGAGGTGGATGAGGAGGAGCAGAATAACTTTATCATGATGAGTAATGACATGACTCACGGTCCGATGCTGGTCCAGGAGCCGGAATATAAACCTCAGTATGAGGTTGATAATACCGAGTATGACGAGGCTCATAAGGTCAGATATTCCGAAGATGGCAGGAAGCTTAAAGTGACCAAGATGAATAATGTGATCCATTACGAGGTCAACATGTGCGCAATGCTCGAGCTTGGCAAATGGCTTGACTACCTTAAGGAGCAGGGTGTTTACGACAACACGAAGATAATCATCGTTTCCGATCATGCCTGGAAGCTTGGAATAAACAAGAATCTGAAAATGAAGACGAAGGTTGAAGTTAAGGGAAAGAAGAAAAAGAAGAAGTTCGATCTTATCGAATATAATTGTGCACTTCTCGTTAAGGATTTTGATGCGAAGGGCTTTACGACAGATGATACCTTCATGACAAATGCCGACGTTCCGACGATAGCATTTGATAAGACAGTTGAGAATCCCGTGAACCCATTTACGGGAAAAAAGATAGACAGTTCATATAAAGAAAAAGGACCGGTTGAACTCATCTGGTCGAGAGAGTGGCATGTCAGCAAAAATAATGGAAATGCCTTCCTCCCGGATTACTGGTTCAGTGTCCATGACAACATCTTCAAAAAAGACAACTGGGAGTGCCTGGGATATTATTAATGAAACTCGGGGACGGGGGATCAGTTGCATAAAAAAAACGGGGACAGCGTCCCCGCTTTTTTCTTATTCTTCTACGCCTAACTCTTTAAGAATCTTAATAAGATCTTCCACTGTCTCGATCTCGGCAGCCTTCTCCTGAGGCATCTCGATATTGAACTCTTCTTCAAGAGCCATTACAAGATCATAAAGATCAAGTGAGTCGATCGCAAGATCATCTTTAAAGGATGTATCCATTGTAATGTCCTGCGGCTGAATTGACAGATGGTCCATCATGATTTCTACAAGTTTATCAAATATCATAGCGTTTCTCTCCTCATAAGTATTTCATAAACCATAAGATACAATAGAGTATTATCTATGTCAATATGATTTTTTAGCCTAATACTATTTCTACTTTATGAGCAGCTCCATCGCCTACGAACGGAATTACACATCCGTCTACTGCCTTGCCATCAATCGTAAGACTCTTAACGCCCTTACATACATGATCAGGGTTCTTAACCTCGATCTCATATGTATCTCCACGGAACTGACGTGTTGCATTGAAACCATCCCAGCCTGAAGGGATTGAAGGATCAACCTTAAGGCCGTTCCAGTCAGGAGTGATACCGAGGATGTACTGGCTGATAGCTACGAAGTTCCATGCAGCTGTACCTGTGAGCCATGAGTTCTTAGCCTCACCCTGGCGTCCTGCATCCTTACCTGCAACCATCTGTGCATATACATAAGGCTCTGTTCTGTGAAGATCAGATATATCCTCAAGGAAAGCGGGAGCGATACGTGAATACCAGTCAAATGCCTTGTCTCCCTGTCCTGCATAAGCAGCAGCGCAGATCATCCATGCATTGTTGTGGCAGAATACTCCGGCATTCTCCTTATATCCTGCAGGATATGTTGAGATCTCACCATATTCAATATAATATTTTGTGAAAGCAGGATTGTTAAGTACGAGACCGTACTTGCATCCGAGTCTTTCTTCAACTGCGTCGATAACCTTCTCAGCCCAGCCTTCTTCCTTTCCGATATCTGACATGATACCGAAGCCCTGAGGCTCGATGAAGATCTTACCTTCTTCACATTCTTTGGAACCAACCTTACGTCCGAGATCATCATATGCTCTGATGAACCATTCGCCGTCCCATCCGAACTTCTTGATGGTTTCCTTCATCTTATCAATCTCAGCCTGTGCAGCTGCGGCTTCAGCCTCATCGCCCTTATACTTGCAAAGCGCAACATAATCGGGACCTGCATAGGTGAAGAGTGTGGCAACGAAGATTGATTCTGCTACATCTGAGAAGCCCTTGTCACCATACTTAGGTGATGTATAGGTCTGGAAACTCTCACCCGGTGTATCTGACCAGCATGAAAGGTTCAGACAGTCGTTCCAGTCAGCTCTCATTGAAAGAGGAAGTCCGTGAGGACCTGTTTCCTTGGCGACCTTATAGAAGGACTGCTTCAGGTGGTGCATCATCGGCTGAGCTAGTGACTCATCGTTACGATAAGGAACCATCTCATCGAGGATCGAATAATCACCGGTCTCCTTGATGTAAGCTGCTGTAGACATGATCATCCACATAGGGTCATCCGAGAAGTTTCCGCCAAGTGTATCATTTCCCTTCTTGGTAAGAGGCTGATACTGATGGAAGCATCCGCCGTCCTCGAACTGGGTTGCGGCAAGATCAAGGATTCTCTCGCGGGCTCTGTCAGGGATCTGATGAACAAATCCGAGAAGATCCTGGTTAGAATCTCTGAAGCCCATTCCACGTCCGATACCTGACTCAAAGTATGAAGCGGATCTTGACATGTTAAATGTCACCATACACTGATACTGATTCCAGATATTGACCATGCGGTCAACCTTTGCGTCCGGAGTCTTAACCGTGTACTTGGAGAGAAGCTCGTCCCACATAGCTACGTTCTTTGCAAATGCGGCATCAACCTTCTCAGCTGTATCAAACTTGGCAATCATCTCATAAGCCTTTGACTTATTCATGCTGCCGTCAGCATTCCATTTATCTGTACCATTCTCAACATAGCCGAGCATGAATACATAAGTTCTTTCCTCGCCCGGAGCAAGGGAGATTTTGAGCGAATGTGAAGCGATAGGTGACCAGCCGTCAGCCTTGCTGTTCTTGGACTCATTTGCGAATACAACATCGGGCTTATCAAAACCGTTGTAAAGACCCATGAAGCTTTCTTTATCGCAGTCATAGCCGTCGATATCGGCATTAACTGTATAGAATGCGAAATGATCACGACGCTCTTTATATTCTGTCTTATGGAAGAGGGTAGAGCCTTCAACCTCAACTTCACCTGTGTTGAAGTTTCTCTGGAAGTTTGTGGAATCATCTTCGGCATTCCACAGACACCACTCGAGGAATGAGAAGAGTGTGAAGCTTTTCGGTGATGTACCTTCATTCTTGAGAACAACCTTCTGAATCTCGGCATTCTCGCCCTGAGGAACGAAGAAGGTAACCTCTGCCTTCAGCTCTTTCTTCTTACCGGTGATGATCGTATAGCCCATACCGTGACGGCACTGATAGAAGTCAAGTTCGGTCTTAACGGGTGACCAGCCGGGATTCCATACGGTATCATCGTCATTTATATAGAAGTAACGACCTCCCATATCAACAGGGATATTGTTATAACGATAACGTGTGATTCTTCTCAGACGAGCGTCCTTGTAGAAATGATATCCACCTGCTGTATTGGAGATAAGTGAAAAGAAACCCTCTGTTCCAAGGTAGTTGATCCATGGATAAGGGGTTCTGGGGGATGTGATGACATACTCGCGTTTCTCATCATCAAAGTAACCGAATTTCATAAATTAGTACCCTGCCCTTTCTTACGTATTTCATATAGTTAGACTGCATTTTTAATGCAAAGCGATTTGGAAAAATTATACTATAATTCAGAATAATAAACAACAATAAACACTTGACATTAGTATTGAAAATCTGCCTATCTGGGCGGTTTTTTGGGGTATGGAAAGGAAAAACCCGGACCATACGGCCCGGGCATATTATCCCTGAATATTGTGTTTACGAATCAATACTGATTATTTTGCTTTACCGTAAATGTGTTCACACACGGTCTTGCTATGTCCCGGAGCAAGTTCCTCGTATCCGGATTCCTCACCCGGGAGTGGAAGATTAGGCGCGTCGATCATCCAGGTCGAAGGCTCCGGGCAGAAGTAGCCCTTTTCTCCGCCGTCGTTCCAGATTACCCAGAACTTAAAGTTATCATCCACCTCGTAGCGTATCTCTTTTCCGGTCGCAATATCGGAAATGATGGCGCCCCTGAAAGGAAGTCCGTCAACATCATAGGTCTCGCAGTTATATACATCATTATTGATTATATGCTTAACCGGGATCATGGAACCTGTCAGATATTGTCTGTCGTGATTATCCAGTGTGACAAAATCGCAGGTCGGTAGATTACGCTGATTTAAAGGCCATTTGTCACCGATCGTCACAAATATGCGGGTATCCAGCGGCTTACCCGTGGAAGTAAAGGGACCGTTGAAGGCTGTGTGATTACAGATTCCGTAGGGCAGCATCTTATCAGACGTGTTCGTAATAGTCACACTGTAATGCATTCCGTCCTCGCTCAGCTTGAACTCATAGTCCGCCTTGAAGCTTACCGGAAATGTCTCATAAAAAGGATCCTTTGCATCATAAACATACTGGGTCCTTGCTATGGCATTGTCGCCTGCAACCCTTACATCTACGATCGAATGCTCCCTCTTATGAAGGAATCCGTGAAGGGAAGTGTTTTCTTCCTTGCAGGTGATGGGAAATACATATTTGCCGTCACTTGTCTTGAGGATCCCGTCTCTTAATCTGTTGGCATAGAGAAGAGTAGGGAAACCGTAAACCTCCGGGCTTGCCTTCAGCTCTTCTATAGTAAGGGTTTCATCAAACCTGAAGAAATTGATGTCATTTTCGGTATCCTTCATATTAAGGATATTGCTTCCTAAGAAAGGGGCAATGTTAGCAACATAATTGCCCGCCTTCAGTTCGATGATATCCTTATCTTTATATTTTTTTATCTCTGCAGAATATGGCATAATCTTACCTCCATAGAGTGGTGAGGTGGTCTTAGTTCTCCCCGGCCAGTTTCTTTGCAAGTTTTTCGGCCAGCTCCTTCTGCTCATCCTCATCAGGTGTCAGCTGTCTCCACTCAAATCCCACATTATCATTATCATATCTTGGAACTATATGTGTATGGAAATGGAACACTGTCTGTCCTGCAGCGGCTCCATTGTTCTGTATGATGTTGATTCCGTCAGCCTTTGTTTCAACCTTGATCGCAGCACCGATTTTCTTGGCAAGAGGCAGAACCTTTGCGGCAATCTCGTCATCAAGCTTGAAAAGACAGTCAAAATGCTGCTTCGGAAGTATGAGAGCGTGTCCCTTGTTAGCCGGACTCGCATCCAGGATCACGGTAAAATCCTCATCCTCATATATCTTATTAGTGGGGAAGACCCCATTTGCAAGCTTACAAAATATACAATCGTCCTTAATCATTTCTTTATCCTCCCTGTCTTAAAATGTGACAAACAGATCTTAATTATTTGTCACATTTTTATGATAGACCACAATAATAAAAATGTAAATATCTTGTTTAACAATTATTATCACTATTCACGGTTGACAGACTGAAGATTATAGTGTAACTTATTCTTGTTCGCATAGAGCGAAACAATACAACAGATAATCTCTTATTAAGAGTGGTGGAGTTACAGGGAACGTTGAAGCCACGGCAACCCGATAGCGTCTATTATGTCGCAGACGAAGGTGCCAGCCTGAGCACGTAAGTACGTGAGCAATAAGAGGATTGAATAATTCTAAGATTATTAATCCGGCTGTGCTCACAGCCGGGTTTTTTATTTCAATCAAGTGAAGGTTATCAGAAAGGAAGAAAAAATGGAAAGAAGATTTTTCACATCGGAATCAGTTACAGAGGGACATCCTGATAAGATCTGCGACCAGATATCGGATGCTGTACTTGACGAACTTATCCGTCAGGATCCCAACAGCCGTGTTGCCTGCGAGACCACATGTACGACCGGTCTTGTAATGGTAATGGGCGAGATTACCACGGAGGCTTATGTCGATATCCAGAAGATCGCCCGCGAGACGATCCGCGAGATAGGTTACGACAGAGCAAAGTACGGCTTTGACTGCGACACCTGTGGTGTCATCACGGCAATCGACGAGCAGTCGGCAGATATCGCGCTGGGCGTTGACAGAGCGCTCGAGGCAAAAGAAAATCAGATGTCAGATGAGGAGATTGAGGCAATCGGAGCCGGCGACCAGGGCCTTATGTTCGGTTATGCCACAAATGAGACTCCCGAGCTCATGCCTTACCCGATCTCACTTGCTCACAAGCTGGCACTTAGATTAACAGAGGTAAGAAAGAACGGTACACTTAATTATCTGAGGCCCGACGGCAAGACTCAGGTTACCGTAGAATACGACGAAGAGGGCAGGCCTTTCAGAATAGATACTGTGGTTCTCTCCACACAGCACAGTGAGGATGTGACTCAGGAACAGATTCATGCAGATATTAAGGCAAATGTCTTCGATGTTATACTCCCTTCAGATATGATCGACGAGGACACCAAGTACTTCATCAATCCGACAGGACGTTTCGTTATCGGAGGACCTAACGGTGACTCCGGCCTTACGGGAAGAAAGATCATCGTTGATACCTACGGTGGTTATGCACGTCACGGCGGCGGCGCATTTTCGGGAAAGGATCCCACAAAGGTTGACCGTTCCGCATCTTATGCAGCAAGATACGTTGCCAAGAATATCGTAGCAGCAGGCATCGCTGATAAATGCGAGATCCAGCTCTCTTATGCAATCGGAGTTGCAAAGCCGACCTCGATCATGGTTGACACCTTCGGAACCGGAAAGCTTTCAGACGAGAGGATAGTAGAGATCATCAGAGAGAACTTCGATCTTCGTCCGGCCGGCATCATTAAAATGCTCGACCTTCGTCGTCCAATCTACAAGCAGACTGCAGCCTACGGCCACTTCGGACGTACCGACATCGATGTTCCGTGGGAGCGCACCGATATGGCTTCCAAGCTCGCTGCATATCTTTAAAAATTGTTATGAGCATAGAAAAACCGGCGGATTTTACTCCGCCGGTTTTGTTATGGTTAAATGGTTAATTACTTAACTTTAACTTTAACTGTTGCGCTAACTCCGTTAGGTGCAATTACATAGATTGTAGCTGAACCCTTCTTCTTAGCAGTAATCTTGCCCTTTGAGCTAACCTTAGCAACTTTAGGATTTGAACTTACATATGTAAGCTTCTTATTCTTAATTGTCTTCTTCTTGTCAGCCTTAGTTAACTTAACCTTGATCTTCTTTGACTTCTTAACCTTAAGTTTAAGAGACTTCTTGGAAACAGTAACCTTCTTAACGTTAGTATACTTTCCGCCCTTAGTAATAACTTTGATAGTCTTAGAAGTTGTGAGAAGCTTGCCATCCTTATCGAATGCAGCTACTACAAATGCATAGTTAGTCTTCTTCTTAAGCTTCTTCTTTGTTGCTGAAGTCTTAGCTGTTTCGCCAATCTTCTCATAAGCCTTGCCATTTACTGCTGAATAAACAACATACTTAGCAGCGTTCTTAACCTTTGACCACTTAATCTTTACAGATGTAGTCTTAACAGTTGAAGACTGTGCTTTGAGTGGTGTATAAGCAGAACCAGGAATCTCTGTAGGAGCATTCTTGGCTGTGATGAACTTATCAACGATTGCCTCGCTGTCACCAACCTCAACCTGTGTCTTATTCTTAAATGCTTCGGCATTATCCTTAGCAGTCTTTACAGCAGTCTTAAGAGCTTCTATAGCATCCTTAACAGCCTTCTCAGCCTGTTCCTTCTCAGCTGCTGTAGCTGTAGCCGGAAGTTCATCAAGAGCTTTCTTTGCATTCTCAAGAGCAGTCTTAGCTTCCTTGATAGCTGCGATATCATCTGCTGATGCATTTGTATCTGCTTCAAGATCTGTTACAGCTTTTTCAGCTTCGTCAACAGCTTCTTTAACTTCCTTAGGAAGTGTATTTCCTGTTTCTTCTGCTATAAGGTCAGCATCTGTCTTAACTGCGTCAAGATCAGCCTTTGCCTTTTCAACAATTGCATCAATTGCTTCTGTATCGGCAGCGGCTTCAATGTCAGCCTTTGCTTTTTCAACGATAGCTTTCATAGAAGCATATTCAGCTTCTCTGTAATCAGCTTCTTTCTTGGTTGCGAAGTATTCATCAATAGCGCTGGCTGCAGCGACCTTTGCATCTGCAAGAGTTTTTGTTGCTGCAAGAGCATCCTCATCTGCAGTAAGCTTATCATAGTTCTCTACGAGACCCTGATAGTATCCGTAAAGAGCATCATATGCTTCTCTGGCTGCTGTAATTGCAGCTTCGCTTTCAAGTGTAACTTCTTCAGCTGCAGGAAGAGCATCTATAAGATCTGAAACAGCCTTAGCAGCTTCAACATAAGGTGCATAAACGTCATCGCCTTCAGCCTTGACATCGCTGAGATCAGCTGTACCGAATACGCTTGTATCCTGCCAACCGTTACCTGATTTGTCATACCAGCTAAGTGTTCCGCTTCTCTTGTTGTTGGCATTTCCATCATTTATCTGAAGTTCAAGACCAATCTTATCGCCGGCTTTTGGACTAAGGCTTGTCCATTTAATTGCCATTTCAACTACATAACCGTTTTTGGTTTCTTTTGCGGCTGATTCAATATAATCAGGTAAACATGTAGAACCATTAAAGCTCTGCTTGTTAAGATAACTTACTCTGTACTGTTTATCATCATCCTGATATGCGCCTGCTTTCTGATTCAGCTCATCAAGGAATACTTCTACAGAATCATGTTCGTAATCATTTACTGAACCTGCATTAAGAACAGGATCATTAACTGTCATGAACATATAAAGCTTATCTTCATCCCACATAAGCTGTGCTTCGGCAGAAAGCTCTTCGGAAGCGCCAAGATTGATTGTAAGAGGAACCTTATCTACATTATTCCAGATTGTTCCCTGTTCAGCGTCAACAATTGCAGTACCTTTTTTGATTGAAACATAAGGTTTAAATTCAACATCTGCAAAGTAATTTGTACTAGGATGAGTAAATTTAACGTCATTGTATGCTGCTTTAATACCACCTATTTCAGCAACCATATCAAATTTACAAACTGTTGATGTAGAATATTCACCGGGGATGGTGATCTCGGTTGTATATTTCTTTCCGTCCTTTGTAAATTCGGTTACATCAAAGGCCTTTACTTCATCTTCTCCCAGCTGGTAGTAAACTGTGATTTTATCTCCGTCACTAATAGCTTCTACGCCACTAACAGCAATATTGATCTTGAATTCTGTATCGTTCCATACAGGTATAAAGTCAACATTTAATTCACCTTCTGAGAAGCTTTGAACTATTCCGTTAGTATAGCTGCCATCAGCTGTTTGTATAACGTTAACAGTGTTAATATATGGCTCAAGAGTATCAGGATTAACAATTCCCCAGAATGCGGGCTTAGCCTGGAAATTCTCATCAAACAGTAACGGACATTGTTTTGCTTTTCCGTCAGAACCACCGCCGGCACTATTCGCATCATTAAGCCATGAAACGGAGTCATAAGTACCCCATACTGTGAACGAATTAACATTAATACCGGCTGTTTTATCAAGTTCTTTATATGCCTCATAGATACCTTTGTATCTATAACCCATCTTAGTAAACTCTTTTTTCTTGGCAGCAGCCGAACCGTCATAACCATTTGATGTTTTGACATCAAGCTCGGTAATCTGGATTGTACCAACGATTTCGCCATATTCTTTTCCGTATTTTATTATCAGACTCTTTGAAGGAGAATCAGCATCGTGATGTCCCTGCATACCAAAACCTGTGATTCTGGTAGGATTTGTGGCATCAGTCTCATGATTCTTAACTGAAACAAGAAGGCTCTTAATAGCAGGAACCTTGCCTGACGCACAGTCATTATAATCATTGTAATAAAGTTCAAGAGTTTTAGGAGCATACTTATTGGCAAATCTGAATGCATTAAGGATGTATTCAGGTGCTTCATAGTAGTCTAAATTATACTTTGCAGAATGAGTTTTCTCGCTTGCGCCAGTTCCATAAATTGCAGCCCATTCGGAATTCTCGGTTGCGGATCTATATGTGCCTGAACCATCGCTACATGCTTCATTTACTACATCCCATCCATAGAAAAGATCCTTATAAGGGGATGCGTCGTTGAAGTAATGCTTCATAACTTCTCTTATATACCACTCATGACGCTTTGACATTTCAGTGGCAGATACATAAGGTGATTCCTTATATACAGGTTTTCCGTTTTTGTCTTGTCCGATTACTTCATCAGTATACTGTACGTAATTCTCGCGGAAGAACCAAGTAGGAGTCTGTGAATGCCATGTAAGAACATGACCTCTTACCTTGATATTAACGTCTTCTTCCTGGTTCCATTCAAGGATAGCATCAAGAATAGTATCTGGTCTTGAGAAATTGAGTGCTTTTGGTACCGTAATACCAAGAACTGAATCAGTAACTAATTCTTTATTTGCACCATTAAGTAATGAATCAGGTTTTAATTCATTTTCAAGTGTTACAGCATTGAAATGATATTTAACAAGATCAACAAGACTCTCGTTAGCAAGACTTCCGTATCCGATACATGTTCCTGCATATGCGTCAGTTCCTAATCCGTTTTCATCATCACTTGTGATGGTGTTATAAAGATGAGGAATGTCTCTCTGTATCTCTATCTTGGGCATTATCTTTTCTCTTACAGTAACGCCGGTAATATAATACTTACCTTTAACACAGTCGCCAGAACCATAGTTAGTTCCTTCTTCGATGATTCTTATAACAAGCTTGTCAGCATCTCCTACCCAAACAGGACTGAAGGTGCCTGTGAACTTTGTGAATTCTCCGGGTACAAGAGTCTGAACACATTCTGCTCCGAGAATGCTGCTTGAATATGATCCCCAGTAAGATGTTTCTTCACCGACTGTAACAAAAGGTCTGAATCCTACTTCTCTCTGATCAGCAGGAGCATCTTTATAATCATCTTCATCAAGCATTGCATAGAAAGAATACTCATAGGTCTTTCCTGATAGAATTTTTCCTGTAAGATCCTGTGCAAAGCAGTCGCCGGATGCGGTTCTGTCCTTGATGACACCATATGTCTTTACGTCGTCAAATATAGGATCGACAGCAACAGCAGTTTCAATAGTAGCTTCGCCAATGCCTTCGCTCCAAGCGGATAAATCATCATCAGCAAAGTTAGGGTTGGTGATAAGGTTATCACCATATGTAACTTCACTTAAAGAACCGATTCTTAATTCATCTACATAGAATTTACCGCTGCCTTCAAATGCAATCTTTGTTCCGGTTGCATCAGAATCTGACGGAAGCTTAACTACACCGGTAACAAGCTGCCATTCAGTTGAAACGGTAACTTCATGATCCGGAGTAAATTCACCAAATGTATTGGATGACCAGTTGTCATTATGCTGCTGGATTATAGGAGTAACTGTAGTTCCGTCAGCATCAGCCTTAACCCAATATGAATACTCATAAGACTTTCCGGCTGGAATAAGATCAAGTACGCCGTTATCATTCAATTGAATCACAGATTCAACAGCTGCGTATTTTTCCCCACAATTATCAGCAGGTGCTTCGCCTTCAGCGTAATCAACTAAAACAATGTCATCACCATAGCCGGCCCATCCGCTGCCATTCCACCAATATTCCTGCTCAAAATCTGAACAGTATTTAGCAATCAGGTTTGTAGTGATATTGCGGGTCTTGTACTCGCTCATATAAAACTCGTCAAGGTAAAACTTTCCATCACCTTCAAATGCAAGCTTTGCTTCTTTTGCTTCAGCATTTTCAGGTAATACTACTAAACCGGTTACGAGCTGCCATGAAGTAGAAATAACTATGTCCTCATCAGGTGTAAATACACCAAATGTATTTGAGTTCCAACTACCATCATGCATCTGGATTATAGGAGTAACTTTGGTTCCGTTAGCATCTGCCTTAACCCAATATGAATATTCGTAGGTTTTTCCGGGATTTATGACGTCTACAACACTTGAATTCATCTGAATTACTGATTCAACGGATGCGTAGCTATTTCCGCAATTTTCAGCGGGAGCTTCACCCGTTTCATAATTCACAAGCTTGATGTCATCGCCATATCCGGACCAGCCGGAGCCATTCCACCAGTATGGGGCTTCAAAATCAGTGCAATAACTAGCTAGCGCATTAGTGGTTATCACTCTTTTTGGACCCTCTCCCTCTGCTCTGACGTTAGATCCGGCTGTGCCTAAACCGGAAAACATCAGTGATGCCGCAAGTACTGCGACAACAAATCGTTTGAATCGTTTAACCATTTAACTTAATAACCTCCTTTTTTGTCAAATGTGTCTAATTTTCCGATTGTCCGACTCGGACTTTGAACAATCTACACAAATATACTTTGAAATCGAGGCTATTGTCAATGAAAGGTAGACCCCTGAAAATTATTTCGTTATATTGCATAATATATTAAAATTCTTTGATTTATTTCACACATATATTTGTGAAATTTGTCATAGACATAATACCCAATCATTTTCGTTAAAAAATAAAGAAAAAAAGTATTGACAATAATTGAATTATTTTAAGAAATAAATTATAATCAGTTGTGGCGGTCCTGAGACCGCCATAAACGAAAAAAGCAAGAGGTAATGATTACATGAAGAACATGCTTAACTTTAAGAATTTCTCGGCTGAGGAGCTTATGGAGATACTCGAGATCGCTCAGGATATGAAGAAGGATCCCGCAAAGTATGCCGACAGCCTTAAGGGCCGTAAGCTTTATTCCCTTTTCGAGAAAACTTCCACCAGAACATTCCTTTCCTTCGCGACAGGAATCACCGAGCTCGGCGGAACATATTTCAACCAGCTCTGGGAGGACTCGAATTTTGTGCTTGGCGAACCCATTTCCGAAATTAAGTATGTTTGCAGAAATGTCGATATAATCATGGCGCGTCTCGTTAAGAACGAGACTGTTGAGCTTTTTGGTGAAAATGTCACGGTTCCGTTCATCAACGGCTGCGACAGCTCTTACCATCCCTGCCAGATCCTGGCGGATGCGCTTACCGTTATCGAAAAGTTCGGCGACCTGAATATCAACTTCATGTATATCGGTGCCAAGAATAATGTGTTCAATTCGCTGGTTGAATTCTTTGCCAAGATGAAGAAGGGTACACTGTACGGACTGACACCTCTTGTTAACAATACCGCCTGCGGTCCCGATTTTTACGAGGAGGCCAAGGCGACCGGCTACTATGTTGAGCTTGATCCTACGATGACGATGCAGGAGGCTCACGAATATGCCAAGAAAATGAATGTCATCTACACAGATACCTGGGTAGATATGGAATTCTTCAATAATCCCGCATATCAGCAGCAGAAGGAAGAGACTCTTGCGAAGATGATGCCTTATCAGATCAATGATGAATTCCTTGAAGGAAGTGACGCTCTCGTGTTCCATGACATGCCGATGCATGTTGGTTTTGAAATTTCCGAAAGCGTTGAGAAAAAACATATGGAAACTATCCTTGACGAAGCAGAAAACAGACGACATGCCGAGAAAGCTGTCATGTATTATCTGCTCACCAAGTGCTAACTACTAATGACGTGTGATATCACACGTCATTTTTATGAAATACAGGAGGAATGAAATGAGACACCTGATCGATCCCATGGATCTTACCATGGAAGAACTTGACGACATACTTTCACTTGCAGAGAAAATGTATGACAATCCGGAAAAGTATGCGGAGGCTGCCAAGGGCAAGAAGATAGCGACGCTTTTCTACGAGCCCTCCACAAGGACCCGCCTCAGCTTCGAGTCGGCAATGCTGGATCTCGGCGGAAATGTCATCGGCTTCTCCTCGGCTAACGACTCTTCGGTATCGAAGGGTGAGAGCGTGGAGGATACGGTAAGAACCGTCGGCTGCTTTGCGGATGTTATAGCGATGCGCCACCCGAATGAAGGTGCACCGAAGCTTGCATCCATGTTTTCACCGGTCCCGATAATAAATGCCGGCGACGGAGGCCACAATCATCCGACCCAGACTCTTACCGACCTGGTTACAATCCGCAAGGAGAAGGGACGCCTCGACAACATGGTCGTCGGACTCTGCGGAGATCTTAAGTTCGGCCGTACAGTGCACTCACTCATCAAGGCTCTTTCAAGATACGAAGGGATCAAGTTCATCCTCATTTCCCCGAATGAGCTGAGAGTTCCGGATTATATAATCACCGACGTTATCGAGCCGGCCGGACTAGAATACGAGGAGGTTACCTCACTCGAGGATAACATCGGACAGGTTGATATGCTCTACATGACAAGAGTTCAGAGAGAGCGTTTCTTCAACGAGGCTGATTACGTACGACTGAAGGATACCTACATCCTCGATGATAAGAAGATGAAGCTTGCCAAGGACGACATGATCGTACTTCACCCGCTTCCAAGGGTAAATGAGATCGCTCCGTCAGTTGACTCAGACCCCCGTGCCTGCTACTTCAGACAGGTCAAATACGGAAAATTCGCGAGAATGGCCCTGATCAGCCGCCTCATTGGTTTAGATGTATAGGGAGACGATGTATAAGAAAGGAAGAGATTATGAAGATAGATAGTATTCAGAACGGAATAGTTCTCGACCACATCACCGCCGGGAATGCAATGAAGATTTATTACGACCTCGGCCTGGATAAGCTTGACTGCAGCGTCGCAATGATGCAAAATGTAAAGTCACAGAAGATGGGCAAAAAGGATATAATAAAGGTAGATAAAGATGAGTATGATATCAACCTCGATGTCATCGGCTACATCGATCCGGGCGTGACAGTCAGCATCATCAAGGACGGAGTTACGATCGAGAAGAAGAAGGTTGCGCTTCCCAAGCGTCTCATCAATATCAAGAAATGCAAGAATCCCCGCTGCATAACAGCGATCGAGCCGAACATCCCACACATTTTCAATCTGACCGATCCCGAGAAGAGGATCTACAGATGTGAGTATTGCGAAGCAGATAAGTAAAAGACCTGACTTTCGGAAGTTTTAAAGAAAGGTAACAAAAACATGATAAAAGCTGAAAATCTTTCAATGGTATACGGAAAAGATTTCAAAGCGGTGGATGATCTCTCCTTTGAAATTAAACCCGGAGAGATAGTAGGATTCGCCGGTCCCAATGGAGCAGGCAAGACTACCTGCATTAAAATGCTGACCGGAATCTTAAAGCCCACCGAGGGTAAAGCCACTATAAATGGCTTTGATATCGTGGATGAGCCGATCAAGGCAAAGGAGAGCTTTGCCTACGTTGCCGATAATCCCGATATCCTTCTTCAGCTTACAGGAATAGAATATATCAATTACATCGCGAACCTCTACAAGGTTCCCATGGACTCCCGCGAGGGCAGGATAAATGAGCTGGCTGAGAGATTCGGTCTCAAGGACTCGCTCGGACGCCCGATGAAGGAGTTCTCTCATGGTATGCGCCAGAAGACCATGGTCATTGCGGCGCTCATCCATAACCCGCCCGCATGGATCCTTGATGAGCCCATGACGGGACTCGATCCCACGGCTGCCTTCGAATTAAAGCAGATGATGAAGGAACATGCCGCCAAGGGAAATGCCGTCCTTTTCTCCACACATGTCCTGGAAGTAGCAGAGAAGCTCTGCGACAGGATCATGATAATCAATCACGGAAAGAATCTTTATCAGGGAACTGTCGAAGATCTCGCAGCCCAGAACCCCGGTAAAGACCTCGAAGCCATTTTCATCGAAATGGTCGGAGAAAAGCAGTAGGTATTAAGTATGAATATAAAAAAGATTACATCCCTTACCCGCATCCTCTCGAAGAATACCGAGATGCAGATGCCGGATAGAACTTTATATAAAGTACTCGCTGCGATAGCGGCCTTCGGGATCATGATCCCGTGCACCGTGATCGTCGG
Source organism: Eubacterium sp. (assembly GCA_017619835.1). GTDB lineage: Bacteria > Bacillota > Clostridia > Lachnospirales > Lachnospiraceae > Eubacterium_Q. The sequence continues at coordinate 62,645 of JAFZRN010000003.1, read as the reverse complement.
CTTCATCAGCTATGTCATGACTGAGGCGCTGCTCGAAGCAGGAAGCCCCAGCGGAGGCATTCTTTTTGAGCTGCAGATTCTCTCTGCATTCTCAATGATATTCGGAATACTGGTGATCTTCAGTATCCTTTTCTTCTCGTCGGACAGAGAACATTTCGTAACGCTCCCGATCCCGACGCACCACCTTATGATGGCAAAATTCCTTTATGCATATCTCGCAGAAAGCGTTATGGAATTTTTAGTCCTGATCGCTGTCTTTGTCGGATATTTCCTTGCGATAGGCCGTAATCTCGGCGCGCTTAAGGCACTTAACCCGATCGGCCTTATCTCGTCGATCCTCGGAGTAGCGTTGATCCCGATGGTTCCGATGATCTACTGCGCGATATTCAGTATCATCCTGATGGCAGCCCTGAGCGGCGTTAAAAGTACGGGAATCTTCTATAGATTATCAACAGTTTTCCTTCTTATCTTCGCAGCCCTTTTTGTATTTTCCTTAAGAGGAATCGGCGAAGTCAATATGGAGAACTATGTCGAGTCACTGGGAAGCGGACAGAACTCGCTGCTCAGAACCCTGAACGTCGTATTCTTCCCGGTACCCTGGCTCACAAAAGCGATCAGCGACAGCAGCATCCTTTACCTGCTACTATATATAGTAGGAAATGCTTTCCTGCTCGCAGTTCTTTACTTCATAGGAAAAGCCCTCTACCAGAAGGGGCTTTACACTGCAGCATCCCTCGGCTCCTCAAAAAAAGCAAGGATCGGAGCAAAGGATATCAGGCTTGAGTCACAGCATCTCGCATGCCTTAAAAAGGAGATCCGCGTGATCCTGCGTACCAAAGCATTTTCGGGCAACTGTGCATATATCAACGTGCTCTGGCCGGTCGGCGCATTTCTGCTGTTTCATTTTACAAAGAATAAGGGCGCTATCGCGCTTTTCATGGAAATGTATTCTTCCGGCAAGGAACGGGCAGACATGATCCTTGTGATCGTAATGCTTTCCATCGCATTTATCGCGACGGCACTTAATTCACTTGCTTCGACGGCATTTACAAGAGAAGGGCAGCACCTGAGCCTCTTAAAGTTCATCCCGGTTCCTTACTCAACACAGATCATGGCAAAGTTCGATGTCTGCATCCTGTTCACATATCCGATGCTGCTTCTTACAAATATAATCATATGTATATATATGAAGACTTCCGTCAGCACCTGCCTTCTTTTCGCAGGCCTCATGCTGATGGCACATGTCATCGCAATCTTCATCGGAATGCTGCTTGACAGTGTTTCGCCCTACGTGGAGTGGGACGACGAATACAGCGCACTCCGTGGAAATCTCAATACATTCTTCAATATGGCTATCATGATGGTCATCGCATTTGTGGTTGCCCTGCTCGGGATAATTCTTTACGAGATTGTTAAGTTACCGATCACAGTATATTATGTCGTCCTTTTCATGGTTCTTGCGGGCGTTATGGTGCGTCTTATCATGTATTCTCCCACAAAAATTGCGGAAAATATTGACAATTTGTAACAAATTTGTAATATTTGTATTTACAAATTGAAAATTTGTGCTATAATTATGAAGTTGTATAACATTACGTAAACTGCGTTACGTAAACCAACAAAAAATAAAGTAATCAGAAAGATTATTCTATTATGGAACAATATGTTATAAGAGGTGGTAAGCCTCTTGAGGGAGAGGTTGTTATAGCAGGCGCTAAGAATGCCGCACTTGGTATCCTTGCAGCAGCAGTAATGACTGATGAAAAAGTTTTAATAGAGAATGTACCTTATGTTTCCGATACACGTACGCTTCTTAAGGCTATCGAGAATATCGGAGCTACGGTTGAATATAAGGACAGGCATACTGTAGTTATCTGCGGAAAAGGCATCCGTGAGAGACAGCCCGTAGATGATGAGTATATCCGTAAGATCAGAGCTTCCTATTATCTGATAGGAGCCCTTCTCGGAAAGCATAAGTATGCAAATGTCGCTCTTCCCGGTGGCTGTGACATAGGAGCCCGTCCTATCGATCTTCACATCAAGGGATTCGAGAAACTGGGTGCAAAGACCGAGATAGTTCCCGGCGGAAGCATTGTAGCTGAAGCAGAGGAGCTCCGCGGTGCGCACATTTATCTTGATACCGTGTCAGTAGGAGCAACCATCAATATCATGATGGCAGCATCACTTTCTCCCGGTAAGACCACGATCGAAAATGCAGCTAAGGAACCTCACATAGTTGACGTTGCCAACTTCCTCAATACAATGGGAGCCAACATCAAGGGTGCAGGTACCGATGTTATAAGAGTCCGCGGAGTTGAGAAGCTTCACGGCGCTGAGTATTCCATCATTCCGGATCAGATCGAGGCCGGCACATTTATGGCAATGGCAGTCGGAACACGTGGAAATGTGCTCATTAAGAATGTAATCCCCAAGCACCTTGAGGCTATATCATCAAAGCTGGTGGAAATGGGTGCGCATGTTATAGAATATGATGATTCGGTCAGAGTCATGGCAGACGGAGATCTTAAGTCTACACAGATAAAGACTCTTCCTTACCCCGGATTCCCGACTGATATGCAGGCTCAGATGTCTGCGATACTTGCTCTTTCAAACGGAACAAGCATCGTAACAGAGAGCATCTTCGAGAACCGCTTCAGATATGTGGCAGAGCTTGCCCGTATGGGAGCGAAGATAAGAGTGGAAGGTAATTCGGCTATCATATCCGGTACCAAGAGCTACAGCGGAGCAAGACTTGTTGCATCCGACTTAAGAGCAGGAGCAGCACTCGTAATTGCAGCTCTCTGTGCTAACGGAGTAAGCACCATTGAAGATATTCAGTACATAAAACGTGGATATGAAGACTTTGATGAAAAGATAAGAGCTCTCGGCGGTGACATGATCATCGCGAAGGACGAAGCAGAAGTCCAGAGAATGAAACTGAGAGCAGTTTAGGAAAAACACCCGTCAGGGTGTTTTTCATTTTACACAAAAGACCAAATGTGCTAAAATACACCACAAGCGCTTTGTTATGCTTCGACTTTGTATATAAAAGTTCCATTAGCTTAATTACAAAGTGCTGAATAAAAAAGCGAAAGGAAGAAGAGAAAATGGCAAAAACACCTTATTACATCACAACTGCAATTGCCTATGCTTCAGGAAAGCCTCATATAGGCAACACTTACGAGATCGTACTAGCAGACAGTATCGCAAGATACAAGAGATTCATCGGCTATGATGTCCGCTTCCAGACGGGAACAGACGAGCACGGCCAGAAGATCGAGACCAAGGCTTTCGAGGAGCTCAACACTCCGAAGGAGTTCGTTGACGAGAAGGCAACTGAGATCAAGAGGATCTGGGACCTGATGAATACATCCTATGACAAGTTCATCAGAACAACCGATGAAGATCATGAGAAACAGATTCAGAAGATTTTCAAAAAGCTTTATGATCAGGGAGATATCTACAAGGGATCTTATAACGGACTTTACTGTACACCATGTGAGTCCTTCTGGACCCAGTCACAGCTGGTTGACGGCTGCTGCCCTGACTGCGGAAGACCCGTAAAGGAAGCTTCCGAGGAGGCATATTTCTTTAAGATGAGCAAATATGCTCCAAGGCTTATCAAATATATCGAGGATCATCCGGAATTTATCCAGCCGGAATCACGTAAGAACGAGATGGTCAATACATTCCTTAAGCCGGGTCTTCAGGACCTCTGCGTTTCAAGGACATCATTTAAATGGGGAATCCCCGTTGACTTTGATCCGAAGCACGTGGTTTATGTATGGATCGATGCTCTTTCGAACTATATCACAGGACTTGGCTATGATGCAGACGGTAATCATGGCGAACTCTTCAAGAAGTACTGGCCGGCAGACCTTCATCTGATAGGTAAGGACATCTTAAGATTCCATACCATTTACTGGCCGATCATGCTCATGGCTCTGGATATTCCGCTTCCGAAGCAGATATTCGGACATCCATGGCTTCTCCAGAGTGATGGCAAAATGAGTAAATCCCGTGGTAATGTATTATATGCCGACGATATGGTTGACCTCTTCGGCGTAGACGCAGTCAGATATTTCCTGCTTCATGAGATGCCATTTGAAAATGACGGCGTTGTATCATGGGAGCTTCTTATAGAGCGCGTTAATTCCGATCTTGCCAACACACTCGGAAACCTTGTTAACAGGACAATCTCCATGTCCAACAAGTATTTCGATGGCGTCGTTACAAGAACAGGTGTGACCGAAGAAGTTGACGATGACCTGAAGAAGGTTGTCAGCGAGACCAGACTCAATGTAAATATCTGCATGGATAAGCTCCGTGTTGCAGATGCCATAACCGAGATATTCAATCTCTTCAAGAGATGCAACAAATATATCGACGAGACAATGCCATGGGCACTTGCCAAGGAAGAGGGTAAGGAGCAGAGGCTTAATGAGGTTCTTTATAACCTCGTTGAGAGCATCACTGTCGGTGCTTCACTTCTTGAATCCTTCATGCCCGAAACATCCGCAAGGATCCTTGAGCAGCTGAATACCGAGAAGAGAACGGTTATCGAGCTTGGTCAGTTCGGACTTTATCCTTCAGGCAACAAGGTAACGGATTCACCCGAGATCCTTTTTGCAAGAATAGATGTAAATGAGATGCTCGATGAGATCGAGAAGCGCTTCCCTTCAAAGGAAGAGATCATCATTGATCCCGAGGTTGAGAAGAAGAAGGCAGAAGCCAAGGCTAAGGAAGAAAGAGTAGAGCCCACAAAGCTCGAGGTTTATCAGAAGGCTCTTCTTACGATCGATGATTTTGATAAGCTGCAGCTTCAGATCGGTGAGGTTCTCTCATGTGTTGAGGTTCCGAATTCCAAGAAGCTTCTCTGCTCACAGGTTAAGGTTTCCGGAAAGACACTTCAGATCGTATCCGGAATCAAGAGCTATTATTCCGCAGAAGATATGGTAGGAAAGAAGGTTGTTGTCATCACAAACCTTGAACCTGCCAAGCTTGCAGGCATAGTATCAGAGGGTATGCTTCTCTGCGCAGAGGATGACGAGGGTCGTCTCGCACTCCTCACAGCCGATAAGGATGTTCCGGCAGGCTCATTAATAAGTTAAGATTTTTGAGGAAAAAAATTGAGATCACTGAAAAAGACAACAGCATTATTACTCTCGTTTATCCTGATCATTTCCCTTACCTCATGCTCGGGCAGCAGCTCTCACTATTCCGCCTATGTAAAGAGCCTGATAACGGCTAATTATCTCGGCAGGACCAGTGAGTATGTAAAGCTGACCGGCGCCGATGAGGGTGATGCAGAGGCTCTCTATCTGCAGAATGTAACAAGGCTTGCAGATAACCTTTCCGAATATTATACTCTGGATATATCGGGTAACGAGGAGCTCGCACCTGCTATGGTCGACCTTGCAAAGCAGATATATGGTAAGGCGAAATTCACGGTGGGTGAAACCTACAAGGATAACAATATCTACTATGTGGATGTATCCATCCAGCCCATAGACATCCTGAACCAGACCAATCAGGAGGTCTATGAATATATCGAGAACTTCAATGACGAAGTTGCGAAGGGGACCTATAACAATTATACCAAGGAAGAATACGAGTATGAATTCGCCAGCGGTATAATAGGAATCCTTGCGGGAGCGGTAAGCGAGATAGAGTACAGAGATGCCGAGACAGTTAAGGTCAGGATAATCACATCCGAGGATACCTACTATATCGGTAATGAAGATTTAAGAAACATTGACATGGCAATACTTGCCACTAAGGTAGAAGCGGCCACCATAGGTGATGCCGTAGAGGATTAGAAGCAAAGGCGCTTCGGGGTTTCGGGCTCGAAGTGCCTTCTTTTGTGAACGGGGTCAGACCCCGGACACAAAAAGTTCACATTTAGGAGGTCTAGATTATGTGTGGAATAGTTGGATTCTTAGGTAAAAGGCAGGCGGCCGAGGTTCTTCTCGACGGTCTCGGAAAGCTTGAATATCGTGGATATGATTCGGCCGGTATGGCTGTCCTTGATAATGACGGCGTGATAAGGATCGAGAAAGCTACGGGCAAGCTGAAAAACCTTGTGGAGAAATCCGAAAACGGCCAGGCTCTTCCCGGTTTCTGCGGAATCGGCCATACCAGATGGGCGACCCACGGCGAGCCGAATGAGAAAAACGCGCATCCCCACGTAAGTGACGCCTTCGACCCCGACAATATCAACTATTCGGACTCCAACGTAATAGGTGTCCATAACGGTATCATAGAGAATTATGAAGAGCTTAAGGAAAAGCTCCTTCGACATGGCTATGAGTTCTACAGCGACACCGACACAGAGGTGGCAGTTAAGATTGTTGACTATTATTACAAAAAATATAAGCAGGGCCCCATTGATGCGATAAATCGTATGATGATGAGAGTCCGCGGAAGCTATGCCCTCGTGCTTATGTTCAAGGATTATCCGGGGGAGATCTATGCTGCAAGAAAAGACAGCCCCATGATAATCGGAATTTCGGATGGCGAATCCTTTATCGCATCCGATGTTCCCGCGGTTCTTAAGTTTACGAGAAATGTCTTCTATATCGGAAACCGCCAGTCAGCCCGCATCCTTCCGGGTGAGGCGCATTTCTTTGATCTGAACGGTGATGAGATAGAGATTCCCTGCAAAGAGATCACATGGGATTCCCAGGCTGCAGCCAAGAACGGCTATGAGCACTTCATGATGAAGGAGATCCATGAGCAGCCCAGCGCACTTCGAGATACCATCGACAGCATTTTAAAGGGAAATGATATCGATTTTCTAAGTGCCGGGCTCACCGATGATGTCATAAAAGAAATAGATTCCATTAATATAGTTGCCTGCGGCTCTGCATGGCATGTGGGAATGAATGCACAGTATATAATCGAGGATATGACCGATATCCCTGTTCGTGTCGAGCTTGCTTCGGAATTCAGATATCGTAAGATCCTCTGCAGCCCGAAATCTCTGGTTATAATCATATCCCAGTCCGGAGAGACGGCTGACAGTCTCGAGGCACTCCGTATCGCTAAAGACAAAGGAATAAGAACGCTCGCTATCGTTAACGTAGAAGGCTCCAGCATTGCCCGTGAAGCTGACAGTGTCCTTTATACAAAGGCAGGTCCTGAGATAGCGGTTGCAACTACCAAGGCATACACTGCTCAGCTTATGATGATGTATGCTCTTACGGTTAAATTCGCAAAAGTTCTCGGCAAGATCACGGATGATCAGTATTCATCTTACATCAAGTGCCTTAAGACTCTTCCGGATAAGATACAGGAGATCTTCTCCAAGAACGGACGTATCCAGTGGCTTGCTTCCAAGTATTCAAATGCAAAGGACATCTTCTTTATCGGAAGAGGAATGGACTATGCGGTAAGTCTTGAGGGAAGCCTTAAGCTAAAGGAGATAAGCTATATCCATAGTGAGGCTTACGCTGCAGGAGAGCTTAAACACGGAACCATAAGCCTTATCGAGGAAGGCACACTTGTTATCGGCGTTCTCACGCAGAAGAATCTCTATGAGAAAACTCTCAGCAACATGGTTGAATGTAAGGCAAGAGGTGCTTACCTCATGGGCGTTACGACCATCAATGATGAGGCTGCAATGGATAAGGTTGATTTCACATTTACGATCCCCGAAACAGATGAACATTTCATGGGAATCCTGGCTGTCGTCCCGCTTCAGCTTCTCGGATATTATATCAGTGTTTCCAAGGGTCTTGACGTGGATAAGCCGAGAAATCTCGCAAAGAGCGTAACGGTAGAATAAAACAAAAAAACCTGGATTATAACGATATAAAAAAATAGATTTTTCCCTGCTTTAATGATATAATTAAAAAGTTGTAAAATAGCGTTCCACAGAAAGGAGTAGGAATAATATGAGGGTTGTAATTCAGGAAAACTATGACAATATGTGTAAATGGGCTGCTGACTATATCGCAGCTAAGATAAATAATCATAAGGAAGACCGTCCTTTCATTCTTGGTCTCCCTACAGGTTCGTCTCCGATCGGAGTATATAAGGAGCTTGCCCGCATGAACAAAGCAGGCGAGGTATCATTTGCAAATGTTGTTACATTCAATATGGACGAATACCTTGGACTTCCCAAGGATCACGACCAGAGCTACTGGTATTTTATGCATGATAATTTCTTCAATCATCTTGTTGATATGAAGCCTGAGAATATCAATATCCTCAATGGCATGACAGATGATCCCGAAGGTGAATGCGCACGTTATGAAGAGAAGATTGCTTCATACGGCGGAATAGATCTTTTCATGGGCGGTATCGGCGTTGACGGCCACATCGCATTTAACGAGCCCTTCACATCTCTTTCATCCCGTACAGGAGTAAGAGATCTTACAACCGATACACGTATCGTTAATTCAAGATTTTTTGGAAATGATCCGGAAAAGGTTCCTTCACAGGCCCTTTCAGTAGGCGTTGGAACAGTTACTGATTCAAAAGAGGTTCTTATCCTCATCAACGGCCACAACAAGGCTCGCGCTCTTGCAGCTACTGTTGAAGGAAATGTAAGTCATAAGTGGACCTGCAGTGCACTTCAGATGCATAACGGTGCTATAATCGCATGCGACGAGGCAGCCTGCGGCGAACTTACAGTAGACACCTACAAATATTTCCTTGATATAGAGAAGAAAGAGAGGCTGTAAATTTGTATACGATAAATGATTTATATGATCTTGATCATACAATGGCTAAGGATTACCTTTCCCAGTTTACTTATCCCTGGGAAGCTCTTAAGGGGATCAAGGATCTGATCCTTGAACTCGGAGCAAAGCTCGGAGACGACTATGAAGAAGTTTCCGAGAACGTATGGGTTCATAAGACTGCTAAGGTATTCGATTCTGCATATCTCGGAGCACCCTGTATCATCGGTCCTAATACCGAAGTAAGACAGTGTGCATTCATCCGCGGTTCGGCTCTTGTGGGAGCTGACTGTGTTGTCGGAAACAGTGCCGAGCTTAAAAATGTCATCCTGTTCGATCATGTACAGACACCCCATTATAACTACGTAGGAGACTCAATCCTCGGATACTTCAGTCACATGGGCGCAGGAAGCATCACAAGTAACGTTAAGAGTGATAAGAAGCTTATCGTTATCCATAATGGGACAGAGCAGGTTGAAACTGGAATCAAGAAGATCGGTGCCATGATCGGTGATTATGTAGAGGTTGGCTGTAATGCAGTCTTAAATCCGGGAACGGTTATCGGAAGACATTCAAATGTTTATCCCACCTCCTGTGTAAGAGGTGTTGTTCCTGAAAATTCCATCTGGAAGAATAATGGAGAAGTGATTCATAAGGAGGAAAGATAAATGGGAAAATATTTCGGTACAGACGGTTTTCGTGGTGAAGCTAACAAGGATCTTACATTTGAGCATGCGGTAAAGATCGGACGTTTCCTCGGCTGGTACTATGGTGCTAAGGAAGGAAAGAAGGCAAAGGTAGTTATCGGTAAGGACACAAGAAGAAGCTCATACATGTTTGAGTATGCTCTTTGTACGGGACTTATGGCAAGCGGCGCCGATGCATATATAATGCACGTTACAACAACTCCTTCTGTTGCATATATCGCAAGAGTAGATGAGTTCGACTGCGGTATCATGATCTCCGCTTCACACAACCCTTACTATGATAACGGAATCAAGCTTCTCAATGGAAACGGAGAGAAGATGGATGAGGAGACGATCCTTAAGGTAGAGGAATATCTTGACGGTGACGTTGAGGTTCCGGTTGCTTCAAAGGACGAGATCGGACGTACGGTAGATTATGCTGCAGGACGTAACCGTTATATCGGATATCTCATTTCAATGAGCAAATACAGCTTCAAGGGAGTTAAGGTTGGTCTTGATGTTGCCAACGGTGCTGCATGGCAGATAGCAGGTTCAGTATATGATGCTCTCGGAGCAAAGACATATATCATGAATGATGCACCCGATGGATATAACATCAACACAGACTGCGGTTCAACACATATCGAGCATCTTCAGAAGTTCGTTGTGGAAAAGGGACTTGATATCGGATTCGCATATGACGGTGATGCCGACAGATGTCTCTGCGTAGATGAAAAGGGAAATGTTGTCACAGGCGATCATATCCTTTATATCTATGGTCTCTACATGAAGGAAAGAGGCAAGTTAGTTAATAACAAGGTAGTTACCACTGTAATGAGTAACTTCGGCCTTTATAAGGCACTCGACAAGGTCGGTATCGAATATGACAAGACCAAGGTCGGCGATAAATATGTATATGAAAACATGGTTGAGACAGGAAACCGTATAGGCGGTGAGCAGTCAGGTCATATCATCTTTACAAAGTATGCAACAACCGGTGACGGAATACTTACAAGCATCAAGATGATGGAGGTTATGCTTGCAAAAGAAAAGCCTATGTCAGAGCTTGCAGAGCCTGTTGTATTCTACCCTCAGGTTCTCAAGAACGTAAGAGTTAAGAGTAAGCCCGATGCACAGAATGATCCTGATGTTCAGGCAGCAGTTGTAAAGGTAGCCGAAGAGCTCGGCGATACAGGACGTATCCTTGTAAGAGAGTCCGGAACAGAGCCTGTTATCCGTGTAATGGTAGAAGCCGAAACCGATGAGATCTGTGAGAAATACGTTGATTCGGTTATCAAGGTTATCGAAGAAAAAGGACATATGGCAGAATAATAAGTCATGTGTTATACTACGGTCTAGGACTTTATTTAGTGAAAGGGGAACTTACTAATGGCATTAGAAATCAAAACCGTATCCTTTGGTGGATATGATAAGGGAGCAACAGAGACTTATGTCCTCGAGCAGAAGAAAAAGTATGAGGATGAGATAAATAAACTCAGAGAGGATGCTGCCAAGCTCAGTGAAGCTGTAAAAGGTCTTCAGCAGATGCGTGAAGCTAATATGGCAGAATCCAAGAGTACTATCGATGAGCTCTCTACTGCTAACGAAGAGATGAAGGCAGAACTCGAAAGATTAAGAACAGATCTTGAGACATATAAGTCAAGAGAGATCGAGTCTGCTTCAAGATATGAGTCAATCTCAAGAACACTTCTTGCTGCAAGAGAGAATGCAGATCAGCTTACAAGAAGAACAAATGAGGAGTGCGAGGCTAAGACAGCCGAGACTACTGCTCAGTGCCAGGCTATGCTCGAAGAGACAAATGCAAGATGCGAGCAGCTTAAGAATGCAACAGAGGCAGAGTGCGACAGACTTCTGTCACAGACTCAGAGCAGCTGCCAGGAGCAGAAGGAAACTACTTATGCAGAGTGCGAGAGCCTGAAGAAGAAGACAAAGGAAGAGACAGATGCTCTTTCATTTGAGACTGAGACCAGATGCAGCCAGCTTGCACGTGAGACAGAGGAAAGATGTGACAACCTCAGTGCTCAGACAGAATCAGCTTGTGCAAGACTTAAGGAAGATACTATCGCAGAATGCGATAAGGCTAAGGCTGATACAAGAGAAGAGATCCGTCAGAAGAGATTCCTCGTTAAGAGAGAGTTCGATTCAGTGGGCGGCTTCATGGCACAGCTTCAGGTTGCTCTTGCAGACGTAACATCTGCTGTTAACGATGCAAAGAGACTTACAGACAGCGCATTTTCAGATCTTAACAATTCATCATCTGCAGCAGAGGCAGAGCCTGCAGCAGCAGCTGAGGAGAACGAAATACAGTATTAATCAGGGGGAGCTCTATGGATATTGACATTACGAAGATCACACCCGAATTCTTAAAGTCCTGCAAGGTAGACCAGCTTATAGATGGTTTTGCTTCGGCATGCGAGCTTTATTCGGTTGTCCTCGACGTGGATGGAAAGATCCTTATAGAACCCTCGGGTCCAAAGGCTTATCTGGGAGAGTTTTACGTTACCGTAACCAATCCCAGATATCGTCGTTTGTATAAGGAGACGGTTGAATACATCGTTGATACCCGTGAGACACTTCTCACCGAGGTAAATGAGATCAGCCCGGGAAGCCGTTTTGCGGCTGCTCCGATCTTCGTAGATGATCATTTCGTCGCAACCTGGATCCTATATGCACATAATAAGACTCAGAGTCAGAAGCTTTTCAAGAGCTATGACAGACAGCATGTTATGGCATCCTGTCTCTCGGATATCATCACAAAGCTTTATGCTGGCTCCATGACAATGTATGAGGACAAGCTTGTAAGAAAGCAGCTTAAGTTCGAGACACAGTGCAAGGATATCGTGGACGAGATACTCTCCATGGTAATTTCCGGAGACAAGACATTTGTAAGCGACGTATATGAAAAGGTAAGAAAGCTTCTCAATGTAGATTACATTGTATTTTACAGAGTGGATAAGACCAATCCGCTCAATATGATCCTTCACGATTACTGGGCTAAAGGCGGTAAGAGTGAGGAGGCGGAAAAAGCCTTCGTATGGGATCATGACCATTACTCGCCCGAGATGGCGGCTCAGATCAGGACAGAGGGTCTGGTCATTGACAGAAGGACCATGACCAATCAGATGCGGGCGGAAGTTTTTAACGGAAATGTCAAGGCTATCATGGTATTTCCGGTATTCCTTAAGGGTGAATACGAAGGCCGGATGATCTTCATCGAAAACAGCCGTGAACGTATATGGTCCAAGTCCGAGATCAAGTTCGCTAAGCAGATCGCTGATATCGTTTCGAAGGATCTGGCGGTCGTAAGGCGGATGGAGCAGATTGAAAGCGCATGGGCTGCGATAAAGAAGGTTGCGGATGCAATCCCGGATTATCTTTTAGTAAGACAGATGGACGGCAAGATAATATTTGCAAACAGCTACTTAAGACAGAAGCTGGGTGAAGATATAATCGGAAAGGACAGCAGGTTTATCCTTCCGATGCAGGAGGAGTTTGCAGTGGACGGTGCTCCTATGGAGACTCCGAGCGGACTTACCGTTTATCAGAGATATATTGATATATTAGGCGGAATATATGACGTCACCGAAAGTATTCATAAGTGGCGTAAGGATGAAAAGGTTTCAATAGTTATTCTGGAGCCTGCAAATAATTAGCTAGTGAGGAAACATAATGGCAAATCTGGATGTTGGTATAGATCTTGGTACCTCTAACATACTTATCTACATTAAAGGAAGAGGAATAGTTTTAAGCGAGCCCACAGTCATCGCTTATGATAAGGATTCCGAGAAGATAGTTGAGATCGGAGAGGAGGCAAAGCTCATGCTTGGCCGTACCCCCGGCAACCTTATCGCTATAAGACCTCTGAAGCATGGTGTAATATCCGATTATACCAAGGCTGAGGAGATGCTTAAGTACTTTATCAAGAAGGCTATAGGAAGAAACTTCTTCGGAAGAAGACCACATATCTCCATCTGTGTTCCCTCAGGAGCAACAGAAGTAGAAAAGAGAGCAGTTGAATCTTCGACCTACAATGCCGGTGCAAGATTCGTTAACATAGTCGAGGAGCCGATCGCAGCAGCTATCGGAGCCGGAATCGACATAGCCCGTCCCGTAGGTAATATGATCGTTGATATCGGTGGCGGAACAACGGATATAGCAGTTATATCCATGGGTGGAGCGGTGGTTACCTCCTCCATCAAGATTGCGGGAAATGACTTCGATGACGCTATCATCAAGTATGTTAGAAAGCGTCATAACCTGCTGATCGGTGACAGGACAGCCGAAGAGGTTAAGATAAATATCGGAACAAGCTATAAGCGTCCCGAGAACATCTCAATGGATGTAAGAGGAAGAGACCTTGTAACAGGCCTTCCGAAGACAGTGACCATTACCTCCGATGAAACAGAGGAAGCTCTTCGTGATGTGACCGGTCAGGTGATAGAGGCAGTTCATTCGGTGCTTGAGAAAACGCCGCCTGAACTTGCGGCAGACATAGCCGACAGAGGAATAGTTCTTACCGGAGGAGGCGCACTTCTCCACGGACTCGAACAGCTCCTCGAGGAAAAGACCGGAATCACTACAATGACTGCAGAGGACCCGATGTCCGTAGTTGCAGTCGGAACAGGTAAATATATCGATTTTCTTGCTGAGCAGGAGTAAATAACAAAAATGAGTAAAAAGGGACGATTCTTTTTTACTCATTTTTATGTATGAGGGTTATATGGTACAGGAAGGTTACATCACAAAGATCATATATCAGAACGAAGAATCGGGTTATGTTGTTTTTGCCGTGGAATCAGAGCATGGGGATGACGATATCTTTGTCGGTATCATCCCGGGAGTAGCAGAGGGAATGTATATCCAGGCTGAGGGTGAATATGTTCACCATCCCCAGTACGATATCCAGTTCCAGGTAAGTTCTGCCGAGCTCAGCATGCCGAGCGATATCGACGGCATTTTAAGATTCTTAAGCTCCGGTATCATCAAGGGTATCGGCGAAGCCCTCGCCAAGAGGATAGTAAAAATGTTCGGCGAGGATACCTTAAGGATAATCGACGAAGAGCCCGAGCGTCTTGCCGAGGTCCGCGGCATCTCCATGAATATGGCCGAGAAGATTGCCGTAAGATACAGCGAGAACCGTTCCTACAGAAATGTCATCATGTTCCTCTCCAAGTTTGGCGTGAGCATAAAGACATCAATGAAGATCTATGCCGAATTCGGAGATGATGTTTATAACATAATCAGGAAGAATCCGTATAAGATCGCAGACCATGTGCCGGGGATCGGCTTTAAGACCGTGGATACTATAGCCATGCAGTCCGGTATCCCCGCAGACTCCGAGTTCAGGGTGAGTTCGGCTGTGATCTATGTCCTTTCCCAGTCCATGAGCTTCGGTCATATGTATATTCCGAAGACCATGCTCTCAGCCAAGGTTTACGAGCTTCTCCATCCGGATATGGATGATGAAGAATTTATGGCAAGGTTTGATAAGATACTCTCCGACATGATAATCGAGTCGAAAGTCGTCATGGAAGATCCCGAGGGTGAGGCGAGAGTCTACTCCAGATGGAACTACAGGATAGAGCTTGAGAGCGCAAAGCGCCTCTTAAGTCTGAGGCTTGATTACGAGCCCGATATGAATGAGGTTGACGAAGCCATACATCATGTCGAGGAAGAGACCGAGATGGAGCTGGATGATTCCCAGAAAAATGCGGTCCGTCTTGCGGTCAGCTCCGGTGTATCCGTTATAACAGGCGGTCCCGGAACAGGTAAGACTACTATCATAAATGCCATAATCAGGTATTTTGAATTTCAGGGAAATGTCGTCCTGCTCGCAGCTCCCACAGGAAGAGCGGCTAAGAGGATAACCGAATCCACAGGCTATAAGGCACAGACCATCCACCGCCTCCTCGAATTCTCGGGCGAGCCCGAGGAAGAGGGTGAAAAGGCAGCACTGCATTTTCAGAGAAATGCATATAATCCGCTGGAAGCGGATGCGATAATAATAGACGAAGCCTCCATGGTGGATGCGGGACTTTTCTATTCGCTGCTTAAGGCCATCGTGCCCGATACAAGGCTGATCCTGGTTGGTGATATCGACCAGCTTCCTTCGGTCGGTGCGGGAAATGTACTCCACGACATAATCGAAAGCGACTGCTTCCCCGTTACGACGCTGAGCCGTATCTTCAGACAGTCGGATACGAGCAGTATCGTCGAGAATGCACATAAGATCAAGGATGGCATCCATCTTGAGATAAATAATAAATCCAGTGACTTCTTCTTTATCCCCAGGTACTCCGTGCCCGAGATAACAGATGAACTCTGTAAGCTTGTGACCGAGAACCTTCCGAAATATCTTGAGGTCTCTCCTCTTGATATCGAGATACTGACTCCCACGAGGCAGTTCGAGCTGGGTTGTCAGTCGCTGAATAAAAAGCTTCAGGTAAAGCTTAATCCGCCGAGCCCGAAGAAGAGAGAAAAAGAGCATGGCGACGTCATTTTCCGCGAAGGTGACAAGGTCATGCAGATAAGAAATAACTATAAGATCGAGTGGTCGGTCTATTCGGATTCCAAGAAGGGCGTTATCCTGGATCAGGGGATCGGCGTCTTCAACGGTGACATGGGAACCATCGCCGAGATAAATGACTTTGATGAAAGAGTTACCGTAAGCTTTGACGACGGACGGGTCTCGGAATATGAATACTCCCAGCTGGATGAGCTGGAGCACGCATTTGCGATAACGATCCATAAGTCCCAGGGCTCCGAGTATCCGGCAGTCGTGATCCCGATACTTTCGGGCCCGAATAAGCTCATGAACAGGAACCTTCTCTATACAGCGGTGACCCGTGCCATGAGAATGGTGGTTATCGTGGGCAACCTCGGGCGGATAAATGAGATGATAGATAACATATTGGAACAAAGGCGGTATACAAGCTTTTCGCTGAGAATAAAAGAGCTGGCATGTGAGGACGAAAAGGAGGAGTATATGAGCCTTTTCGATGAAGATGAACAGGAGATACCGGATGACTTCTTTGATTAAGGATGTCCTTTTCCCTCCGCACTGCGCCATCTGCGACAGCGTGATCAGTCCTTCTTCAGAGCATATCTGCAAAGACTGCAGAAAAAGGATAAGCTACGTGGCCCAGCCCGCCTGTATGAAGTGCGGCAAGCGTATCGAATCCGAAGAAGCTGAGTATTGCATGGACTGCACCACAAAAGAGAGGAGCTTTGAGAAGGGCTTTCCGCTTTTTGATTATAAGCCGCCTGTGAGCGACAGCATCGTAAGATATAAATACGGCAATCGTCAGGAATATGCACTGTTCTATGCCGATGAGATAATTAAGCGTTTTGGAAATGATTTCAGACGCCTTAAGATCGAAGCCCTTGTTCCCGTTCCGATACATAAGAAAAAGCTGATGAAGCGAGGCTATAACCAGGCCGGACTTATCGCTTCGGAGATAGGGAAGCGGATGGGGATACGGGTGATCCCGGACCTTATACTTCGGTCGGTGGATACAAAGCCCCAGAAGGAGCTGAATGATCTTCAGAGAGAGAAAAACCTAAGGAGCGCATTTGTCATCAATCCTTCCATGAAGGATAAGGTGCCGGGTGTGATACTTCTGGTGGATGACATATATACGACCGGTTCCACGATAGAATCCTGCACAAGAATATGTCTTGAGTTCGGAGCCTTAAAAGTGTATTATACTTCCGTGGCCATTGGAGCCATGCTGATATAGGAGGAAGACATGAATAAAGAAAAATTAGCCTTATTATTCGGCGGACAGTCAAGTGAACATGAGGTATCCTGCGTATCTGTTGTTACGGTTGCGTCAGCTCTCAACAGAGATAAATACGACATTACCTTTATCGGTATCACCAAGGATGGTCACTGGATACTTGTTGAGGATGAATCGACTATCGCAAACAGAGAATGGGAAAAGACTATCGTGGAAGCTGCTACTCCCGAGGAGAAGGAGGCGGCGCTTGAAAAACTTCCGAGAGCGATAATCTCGCCCGATACATCTCATAAGATCATAATAAAGAGAAATGGTACTTTTGAAGAAAGACCAATCGATATAGCTTTCCCCGTGCTTCACGGACTTTACGGTGAGGACGGAACTATCCAGGGACTATTCGAGCTTGCACATATCCCGTATGTGGGCTGCGGACTTGTATCATCCGCAGTTACGATGGATAAGTTCTTCACAAAAGTTATCGCCGACTCCATCGGAGTGGATCAGGCTAAGTTCGTCGGTGTAAGAGACTTTGAGGTAAGAGACAGGAAGACCGGAGAGGATGCTCCGGAGCTGAATGCTGTTGTTGAAAGAATTGAAAAAGAAAGACAGTATCCTGTTTTCGTTAAACCTTCAAATGCCGGCTCATCCGTAGGAGTAACCAAGGCTCATAACAGAGAAGAGCTTATAAAGGGACTTAAGATAGCAGCCGATAATGATAAGAAGATCCTTGTCGAGGAAGCGATTGTCGGAAGAGAGATAGAGTGTGCTGTATTCGGTTTCGGAGCCAAAGCATTTGCAACGGGAGTAGGAGAGATCCTTGCAGCTGCCGAATTCTATGATTACGACGCAAAGTATAATAATGAGGAATCCAGGACAGTTCTCGATCCCGAGCTTCCCGAGGGCAAGCGTGAAGAGATAAGAAAAACAGCAGTCGACATATATAGAGCATGCGACTGCTTCGGACTTGCAAGAGTTGATTTCTTCCTTGAGGAAGGAACAAATCGAGTTGTATTCAATGAGATAAATGCGATTCCGGGGCATACATCAATCAGCATGTATCCTATGCTGATGGAAAGAGCCGGTCACCCGATGTCGGAGTATGTTGAAAGCTTGCTTGAGATGGCAAAGGAAAGATAAACCACCGACAGGAATATAACGGAAAGCGAAACGGCGGATATCAGCACAGCTGAGAGATTGTCGCCGAAAAGATTTCCGGGAATGATATACAGACTTCCGTTTATTATCATATGTAAAAGTATGTTAATGACAAGGGAGTCTGTTTTTATTGTGATATATCCGAGGAGCAGTCCGAAGATAAAAGCATAGACGCCCTGGATCAGATTGCCGTGATATAAGGCAAAGAGAAGTGCCTGGAAGATATTGGCCACGATGAGTCCGCGGCGTGAACTGAAGGCATTTCTCGCATAATGAAGAACAAGACCTCTGAATATCAGCTCCTCGATAATGGGTGAAAGCACTATCACGGTTATCAGGTAGAGTACGCTCCGGTTGCCGGCAAACTCGGTTATCATCTCTTTATAAGATTCAAAGTATGCCGGAAATGAGTTCGAGAGCACATACAGTATCCCGTCGGTACCAAGCTGGATAGCGACACCCAGCAGGATCAGGAATAAAAGTCGTAAGGGATGCACTATGAATTTAAGAGCGGCTTTTGCATTTATCTTACGCTTTTCCAGCTCATTTTCCGTAAAACCTATCCTGTGGTACCAGTATCCGAATATTATAAAAGCAACCATAAATCTCAGGAGATTAAAAATCCCCTGATCTACGGTTGCAGTATCTACGTCTGTAACATCGATCGCGCCTAATATCACCGTGAGGGCGAAGGCTGCGAAGTAAGTTATGACTGTTATGAAGAGGGCTGTAAGGA
Organism: Eubacterium sp.; assembly: GCA_017619835.1. Taxonomy (GTDB): domain Bacteria; phylum Bacillota; class Clostridia; order Lachnospirales; family Lachnospiraceae; genus Eubacterium_Q. The sequence continues at coordinate 43,624 of JAFZRN010000003.1, read as the reverse complement.
GAACAAAAACCGCAATTATTATATTAAATTGTGATCTTCTTTTCACGCTCACGCTTCTTCTTCTCTTCAGCCTTCTGTTTCTTGACTTCTTCCTTGGATTTCTTTACTGCAATTTCATAATCAAGCTGCTTCTGATAATCAGCCTGCTTCTGAAGCATCTTCTGTCTGAAGGACTTCTTACGCTTCTTGCCGTTTTCAGCTTCCTGCATCTGCATCTTCTTTGTTCCCTTATGAAGTGTGCGGACACTTGTGATATAGATTCCGCTCAGCATTGCTTTAACTTCGCCGTGCTGAGGTACATCATCATAGATGCTTTCGTCACAGATAAGTGTCATTATCTGAGGACCTATCTTAGCCTTTACTACGGGAACCTTGGCTCTCTTGTAACGACCGGGCGCCTGGTCCATGACATGCTTCGGAAGGTTGGCATCCTTCATGGGCATTATCTTCTTATCTATAATGAAGAGTGTTGCGGGCTGTGCTGCCGCATTGATCTGTTCTCTCTGAGCGTGCTGCTTTTCCTGAAGCTTATTTCCGACGAAATAAAGCGCTACAAGCACGGCGATAACAACCACCGTGATTATGAGCATGATGATCGCTCCTTTTGCCAATAGTATCATAATATTTCTCCTTTATGTATCTAGAGTGATTTATTTGTGGGAATCCAGCATTTCCTGCAGCTTTGCGGGTGCTGAATTATAGAATTCCTTACGCTCTTTTGATTCCATCTCATGAGGGTAGAATGCCTCGCTGAATTCAACGATGACCTTGGTCTTCTTAAGAGCTGCGGGCTTATTCTTTTCAAATATATCATCGGCTCCGGTCATGGCAACAAGTACCATCGGGCTGTTGGATTTTTCTGCCATTCTGTAGCCGCCGGTCTTAAACGGAAGCATCTCATCGGCATGATTCCTGGTTCCTTCCGGATACAGTCCGAGGGAGAGACCCATTTTCATATATTCGGTACCCTGATTTATCGTCTCAAGTCCCTTACGGATATTCTTTCTGTCAAGGAAGAGACTTCCCAGGTCTGCAACCCACCAGCTGAAGAGGGGGACACTCTTGAATTCTTTCTTTGCGATGAATCCGAGAGGTCTGTCAACGATGGTATGAAGGATCACGATATCGAAGTAGCTTCTGTGGTTTCCTATGAAAAGGATTCCCTTATCCTGCGGAACCGCACTGAGGTTTTCCATCCCCCTTACTTCGACTTTAGTGCCCGAGATAAGGAGAAGCCCCTTGAAAAAGCGTCTTACGAATATCCAGCTCTTATACCAGCTCTTGTATTTATCCTTTTTGGAAAGGAGCCACAGATAGAGATGGTAGGGCAGACAGATTATAACAGATAGTATCAGATATGCGAAACCGATAAATAATCTTACCATACTTTATATCCTCTTTTTTATATAAGTCGTCCGTACATGGCTGCCGTTTCATACAGCCTCTTTGAAAGATGCTCGGTAAGAGCCTCCTGCTTATATCTCCAGGACCAGTTTCCTTCGCCGACACCCGGGGTGTTGAAACGTGCCCAGGAATCAAGCTCCAGAACATCCTGTAGAGGAACTATCGCCATTGTGGCAACGGAGCCGAAGCATGCTCTTATCATTACCCAGCATATATCACTTGCATCGGTACTGAAGTATCTTCTCAGCTTATCCCTTGACTGCTCGAAGCAGTTTTTGTACCAGCCGAGAGTAGTATCATTATCGTGTGTGCCGGTATAGCATACACAGTTACGTACATGGTTATGTGGAAGGAAGTTATTCTCGTTCGGATTTTCAAATGCGAACTGGAGTATCTTCATTCCGGGGAAACCGAATTTATCTCTGAGCTCAACAACCGACTTATCGATCTCACCGAGATCCTCGGCGATGATCGGCATATGATAACCAAGTGTGGATTCCAGCATCGTGAAGAAGTTCTCGCCCGGAGCCTTCATCCACTTTCCGTTGATGGCTGTGGGTTCGCCGTAAGGCACTGCCCAGTACTTGTCAAAGCCGCGGAAATGATCGATTCTTAAGTAGTCTGTCAGCTGAAGCTGATGTCTGATGCGGGCAAACCACCATTCATAACCTGTCTTCTTATGCTCGGACCATTTGTAGAGAGGATTTCCCCACAGCTGACCCGTAGCTGCAAAATAATCAGGCGGTACACCGGCAACATTCTTCGGGTAACCCTTTGTATCGAGATCGAAGAGCTTCTTATTAACCCAGACATCCGAGCTGTCCCAGGCAACGAAGATCGGAATGTCTCCGATTATCTTGATCCCCTTATCATTTGCATATTTCTTAAGATGGCTCCACTCATAATCAAATAGGAACTGAAGGAATTCATAGTAGCCGATCTCTTTGGCTAATTTTTCTTCCCATTTCTTTCTCTGAGCGGGAGTGGGATTCTTAAGGTTATCCTCCCACATATACCAGGGAGCTCCGTTATGGAAGTCCTTGCCTGCCATGAAGAGAGCATAGTCGCGAAGCCAGGGTGAAGATTTTTTAAAGGTCTTGAAGGCCTTCATCATCTCTTCATCTGTCGAGAGACCATCATGGATCTTCTCATCCAGGAATCTGTCATAAGCCTTCTTAAAGAGACCTGTCTTAAACTGGATCACGTCTCCGAATTCGATGTCCTCGGGATTCCACTGAGGCATCTCGTTAAAGTCCTCATCATAGAGAAGGTTCAGTTCTCTCAGATGATCTATACTTATTATAAGCGGCTGTCCGGCAAATGACGAGAAAGGCTGATAGGGCGAATCGCCGAAGCCTGTATGTCCCAGCGGCAGTACCTGCCACGCCTTCATTCCGGACTTTGCCATAAAATCAATAAAATCATAAGCGCCCTTTCCGAGATCACCTATACCGTAAGGCCCCGGAAAAGAAGTGGGGTGTAAAAGTATTCCGGCCAGTCTTTCAGGCCCCATGTCTACACTTGCTGTAATATCTATATCCATTAAATCATTTTCCTCCGAAGTATTATTCCCCCGAATAAATACCTATAGAAAACTAAAATTCAAATGCTTTCTCGAAAAGAGGTATCGACTTCTCAATCATTTCCGTAGGCACACAATAAGAGATACGGAAATGTCCCGGACACTGGAAGCTGTCTCCCGGTACTGTGATAAGTCCGAGTTCTCTGGCTGCCTTCCAGCACCATTCGTTGGCATCTCTCAGTTCTCCGTCCTTTGAAGGAACTCTCGGCATCATGTAGAAGGTGCCCATAGGCTTAACAATCTTATAACCGATGCGTGTAAGTTCGCTATAGAGAAGGTCGGCATTTTTCTCATAGATGCTGAGGTCGCTTGTCTCATCTATAACTCTTTCAATCGCAAACTGCATGAGAGCGGTCGGGCAGTTATGTCCCGTAAATCTTGAAACCTGACCTGCCATAGGAACCAGAAGGTCTGCATCCTTTGCGGCGGGATTAACAGCCATATATCCGATACGCTCACCCGGAAGTGAGATGGACTTACTGAAAGAGTAGCAGCAGATTGAGTTATCGTAGAACTTTGAAGGGAACGGGCTGTCCACTCCGGCAAAAACTATCTCACGATATGGTTCATCGGTGATGAGGAAGATCTCGTGACCATACTCCTCCTGCTTTGCCGTAAGGATATCTGCAAGCTTCTTTATTGTTTCTGTTGTATAAACGATTCCGGATGGGTTGTTCGGGGAGTTGATAAGAACTGCGGCGACATTTTCATCCAGCATCTTCTCGAATTCATCAAAGTTGATCTGGAATGTATCATAATCGGCGGGAACGACCTTAAGGTTGGCGCCTGTTCCGACTACATACGGATTATACTCGGGGAAGTAAGGAGCAAATGTAAGCACGGTGTCACCGTCCTTAACAACACATCTTATGGCATGAGCCAGAGCTCCGGCTGCACCGGATGTGGGGAAGATGTGCTTTGCTTCGTAATTCATACCGAATCTTCGGTTCAGTGAGTCAGCGATACATTTCTTGGTGGAGTCCTGTCCGAGTGTCGGGCTGTAGCCGTGAAGCCTGACCGGATCGCCGTTCTCAACTATGTCCAGAAGAGCCTGCTTAAAGCTCTCGGGAGCGGGTACCGAAGGGTTACCTATCGAAAAATTAAATACAGAGTCCGGACCGAGCTCGGCGGCACGTCCTCTAGCAAAATCAAAAAACTGACGGATGACTGATTCCTTACCTGTCATCTCCTTATAAAACTCAGAAATCATAACCAATTCCTCCTAACTGCATAACTTTCATAATTATAGCCGATTTTCTGCCATAATACAAGGAAAATGAGTATGGTATCCAATGGATACTTTTTACGTTTTGGGGCTGTTTTGGGGTTTTTTGTATTGAAATGAAATAAAGGTGAGTGTAGAGTATAAATTGAGGTTTTACTATAAAAAGGAGTGGAGGTAGAAAATTAATGGAGAAAGTGAGAAGGAGCAGGATAATTATTTATGCAGCACTGCTGTTATTTGGAATGGTAACAGCTCTGTTTTCACAGAATAAAGGTGTTTATGCTGCGACGATTACAGCAACTATCGGTGATTTTGATTATGAACTTGATACCACCGATCACACGGCCACAGTAACTAAGTTCAGGCCGGTTGATGCAAATAATATACATCCGTCTGTTCCCAAAACGGTAACATATGGCGGGGTTGATTATACGGTTGATACCATAGGATACGGTTCCATGAGCTATTGGAGTACATATAAGATGATAAAATCTGTTGTACTGCCTAATTCAATAAAGAGAATTGAAGATAGCGCATTCAATGGCAATAAAATAACCGCTATCAATCTTCCCAAAAACCTGGAATTTATTGGCATAAGCGCATTCTATGATAGTGAAGAGCTTACAGATATTATGATTCCCAGCAGTGTAAAGGCAATAGGTGCGGATGCATTTAACAATTGTCCTAAACTTAAGAATATCAGATGTTATATTTCATCCGGCTGTGATTCGGGGATTGCCGAATCGGTTTTTGGACACAATATGATATGGAATGGTTCTGAATATGAAGATGTTCCTGTTGAAGGAATCAGTGTAAGTGCTTACCACAATAAACATCTTGATAAAAATTTTAATTCTTTAACAAATCCTGAAAAAGTAGAATATATTCCTGAACCGATTAAGGAGATAAAGGTTAATTGTGTTCTGACTCCTGCTGTTTTTGGAGGTTCTGTAGTTCAGCCTGCAGCATCTGATTATTCTTTTAACATGGTTGATGGAGATCCGGGATATGGCTGTTTCACAGTTAATACGGGATATTCGGGATGGTATTATATTGGTGACACCGGCGTTATGCCATATTACGAATATAGTAATGGAGAAATATATGATACAAAATATACTTCATTTCAGGTAGAACTAAATGCAAGTTCCGGCTGGTTTGATTTCAGTAATACAAAAGTGATATTTAACGGCGATGAAATGGAAGTAAAGTCAAACGAATACGATTACTATATCACCTATTTTATCAAATATGACCTTGACCCTGCAAAGATTGATATCAGACCGGTATGTTACGAAAACTCATCCGGTTGTAAAGTGAAGTTTGAAGGTGATGATTTTACTACATCCCGGGCTTCTAAACTGATAAAAAAGGGATCATCCATAAAGCTTATCGCCCAGGCGGCTGATGGATATGAATTTACCGAATGGCGTAAAACGACAGACAATATGGAACCATCATATGCTGAGAAAATCGGAACTAATACCCAGATAACCGTGACTGCTAATGAAGACGCCATCTATTATGCAATGTTCAGAAAAAAGATGGAAAATACGGGTATCATTAATGACTGTGTTAAGTATGTATATGATCCCGGTACAAAAACAATTACTTTTTCACGGAAGGAAGGATATGACGGATATTGCTCTACGGGAGTCTATTATTCATACAGTGATTCGCCATTTAAGGGAAATGATGATATAAAGAATGTTATCTTTTCAGAGGGTATTGATCTGATAGGAATTGGTCTCTTCTATAGATGTAACAATATCGGAAATATAATAATACCCAAATCGGTAACATCAATACATCGTGAAGTGTTCAGTGAATGCTACCTTCATGGAGGAGATGGCTTTACTGTTGATGAAGAAAATGCTAATTATAAATCTGAAAATGGAATACTCTATAGTAAGGAAGGGACGACATTATGGCGATTTGCCCAGAAAACAGGAATTACAGAATTCGAGATACCTTCAAACGTTAGAAATCTTGCCAATCATAGCTTTGACTCTGTACGGCTTGATAAGCTTATCCTTAAGAATGATGGACTTTTTCTTTACGATTATGCTATTAATTTTTCTTCCATTAAACATGTGGAGATTCAGGATGGAGTAAAGGAGCTTGGTGATTACAGTGACTGGTTCAGTGAGGATACAGAGATTAATATCCCTGCCAGTGTTGAATATGTCGGCCAGCAAAGCAGCTTCCTGGATAGTGATAAGTTAAAGGCTATAAATATTTCTTCCGGTAATGAAGTATACGAGAGTATAGATGGAGTTATGTATAAAAAGGTTGATGATGGCCTTGAATTATACAGATATCCCAATGGCAGGCCGGGTGAGGTATTTACCACTCCTGCAGGAGTAAAATCCCTGGGCTGGCAGAGCTTTAATGGATATAAACCACAGCTTAAGGAAGTCATTTTATCAGAAGATATAGAAGATCTCAGTATGGCTGTTTTCGGTGGAATGGGTGTTACAACATATACGGTCATGAACCCGGAATGTAATGTCTGGAATGTTTATAACGGAATTACTAATGGCAATATTATGAAGGGCTACAAGGGCTCTACCGCAGAGATGTATGCTAAATATGAATCTCCATATTATTTTACATTTGAACCTCTCGAAGCAAGCCTCGGAACTCTGGACAAGCCCAAAAATCTCAGATGGGATGGTTATATTGCAAAGTGGGATGCTGTTCCCGGCGCAGAAAAATACCGTGTCGAGCTCTTTTATAAGAAAAATGGTTCGACATATTATGCCCCTACACAAATAACTACTGCCACGGAATATAGTTTTAAAGACTGGATGTATGATGCGGACAGTACATACTACTTTTATGTTACTGCTGTGAAAGTAGGTTATGATTTAAGCGAATACGCTGAATCAGATGGTATTGAGAGCTGGGTGGTTCCCAAAGATGTAACAGGAATATACGTTGACGGACATGTTATCTACTGGGATACATATACGATTGATGGTAACGAGCCGGCGGATACATATTATGTTGCTATTTATGATAAGGATGATAATATTGTATATTACTCAAGCGGTGGAGGGACCAATACTGAATATGGCTCCTACCTTAAGTCCTCGGGTTGTGATTTTGGAACCTATAGAGCTACAATTATAGCCAGACGTTATATACATGGAAATTATTATCAGGTTTCCAAACTGACAGAATTTACAGTTGATTATGAGGATATTATTACAATTAATACACTTGATGTTAACATCCCCGTTCCTGTCAAGGGAAGTGTGGCCGGTTTCCCGGATTTAGGAATTTCGGTAAATGGCATTATCGGAAAGGGGACATATCTGGAAGATTATTATTATAATAATAAATATGTATATAAAGAAATTTCTGATTCGTCTTCATGGTATTATTGGGATTACCCGGATTCTGAAGTTGAAAAGGGCAAGGCAATGTACGGATATTATGGAGTTATTCATGCAAAGCCCGGATATAAGTTTGCTTCTGATGTGGAAATAAATGTTAATGGAGATACATCGGGGATTGATTCGATATCTGTTTATGATGATGAGATATATCTTACCTATGCATTTCCGGAAGGAACAAAGATCTGTGATGTAGTAAAAACCGTAACAGTATCGGGTAAATATGATGATCCTGAAGCCGGAAAAGAAATCAAGGCTCCGACAGATGTTGCTGCTGAAGAGACAGGACTCATTATAGAAGAAGTTTACTGGGTTAAAGAGGTTGACGGAGCTTGGAAGGATGAAAAACTGACAGGTAAATTTGAAGCAGGAGCAACCTACGGCATCCGTGTTAAGGTTAAAGCTGATGATGAAAATGATTTCTGTCTGAAGACTCCTTCAATGGATTCTGAGAAGGTATTCGGTAATGAAAGTCCCGAGGTTTCGGATTATACTAGGGATGGAGCTACATATACCGTAAAGATTGCGACTATCCCTGCTCCTACGGCAACACCTGAAGTAACACCGACACCCGGAGCAGATGATCCATCGGCAACGCCGACACCAATACCGGGAGCAGATGATCCATCGGCATCACCTACTGCAGAACCTGCAGGAACGATCCTCGAAGATACCGAAGGAAAGGCAAAATATAAAGTTCTTTCAGAGGGCGTGACCGATTCTGCAGATTCTTCAAAGAATTCGGCTCCGACAGTACAGTATAAAGCTACTACCGATAAGAAGGCTAAAAAGATTACTATTCCTGATACTGTTAAGATCGGCGGAGTAATCTACAATGTCGAAACAATCGGTGAAAACGCACTTAAGAATAACAAGAAGATAACTTCAGTTACAATCGGAAAGAATGTTAAAGAGATCAAGAAAAACGCCTTCGCAGGTTGTACTGCACTGAAGACAGTAAATTGTAAATCAAAGGTACTTCAGAAGATCGGCGCTTATGCATTCAGAGGTGATAAGAAGCTAACCACCATCAAGCTTGTGACTACCAAGCTTAAAAAGAAGAACGTTGGAAATAATGCGATCAAGGGCACATCAAAGAAGCTTAAGATCAAAGCTCCGAAGAAGGTAAAGAAATCCTATCAGAAGATCTTCAGGGCAAAAGGAAACAAGAAAGTAAAAGTTAAATAACCAAATCATTTTCAAATTAACGAATGTGACAAACAGTTCAGATCTGTTTGTCACATTTTTGTTGACGCGGGTGAGAAAATGGTTGCAAAATGGTTCTGATTTGAGTTTAATGGTATAGATGAAATTAAAAGGATACAGGAAATGAAGATATTCGATACACATGCACATTATGATGACAGGGCTTTTGATGCGGACAGGGATGCGCTGCTTGGAGGAGAACTTTTTGATTCGACAGGCATCGTCAACTTTGCCAACATAGGCTGCGACATGAAGACCTCCCGTATGTCTCTTGAGATAGCGGAAAATGACGAGAGAGTCTATGCCGTGATCGGAGTCATCCCGCATCATGTGGCTGAAATGACTGAAAATGATATAGATGAACTCAGAGCCATGGCGGCTTCGCCGAAGGTTGTGGCAATCGGCGAGATCGGGCTTGATTACTACTACGACGAGCCTGCAAAGGATCTTCAGCATAAATGGTTTCTAAAACAGATGGAGCTTGCAAAGGAGCTCGGACTTCCGATTGTTATCCACAGCAGGGACGCTGCACAGGATACCTACGAGCTTATGAAACAGGCCCATGCTGAAGAGATCGGCGGAGTGGTCCACTGTTATTCATACTCGGAAGAGATGGCAAGAGAATTCCTTAAAATGGGATTCTACTTCGGAATCGGCGGAGTGGTTACTTTTAAGAATGCAAAGAAGCTTAAACGTGCTGTCCAGGCTATCCCACTTGATAAGATCGTGCTTGAAACAGATGCGCCATATCTTACACCGTCACCCTTTAGAGGTGAGAGAAATGATTCCAGATACCTCCCTTATGTGGTAGAGGAAATCGCGAGACTTAAAGAGATCACGCCGGAGGAAGTGGCCGAGGCGACCTACGAGAATGCCAGGAGGCTGTATAGGATAAATGAGTAATGATGAGAAATATATGAGGCAGGCGATAAGGCTTGCGAAGAAGGCCTCCGAAAATGGTGACGTTCCGATAGGCTGCGTCATTGTCTATGAAGGAAAAGTAATAGGCCGGGGCTACAACAGAAGAAATAAGGATAAGTCCTCGCTTGCCCATGCCGAGATAATGGCGATCAAAAAGGCAAGTAAGGTGATGGGTGACTGGCGCCTTGAGGGCTGCAGGATGTATGTGACTCTGGAACCCTGTCAGATGTGCGCCGGCGCGATAGTCCAGGCCAGGATCCCCGAGATCGTTATAGGCTGCATGAACCCGAAGGCGGGCTCGGCAGGATCTATCATCAATCTGCTGGATATCAAAGAATTCAATCATCAGGTAGATATCACAAAGGGAGTTCTGGAAAAGGAATGCTCCGAGATACTGGTATCATTTTTTAAAAACTTAAGGGCTCTGAAGAGTGCAGGAAAGGATCCGCTTGATCAATGAACCGGGAAAATATGTTAAGTAACCCCAAGGAAACTATACGGGTTATCCAGGAGAACAATTTCACATTCAGAAAGAATTACGGTCAGAACTTTCTCATTGATTCGCATGTGATAGATAAGATAGTCGCTGCGGCTGAGATCGATGATACGACAGAGGTTCTTGAGATAGGTCCCGGAATCGGAACGCTCACTCAGTATCTTGCAGAGTCTGCAAAGTCCGTGACTGCGGTTGAGATAGACGATAAGCTGATCCCGATCCTCGAGAAAACACTTGCCGGTTATGATAATGTCCGCATAGTTCACGGAGATATCCTTAAGCAGGATATAAATGCTCTCTTTGAGGGCAGGCGCTTCAAGATAGTGGCGAACCTTCCTTACTATATCACGACGCCTATCATCATGAGCCTTCTTGAGGACAGGGTTCCCGCGGATTCGATAACGGTAATGATCCAGAAGGAGGTTGCCGAACGTATGCAGGCATCCCCCGGTACCAAGGATTACGGTGCGCTGTCGCTTGCTGTTCAGTATTACTGCGAACCATATCTTGCCGCAAATGTGCCACCTAACTGCTTTATGCCGCGCCCCAATGTCGGCTCGGCAGTTATCCGACTTGCGATAAGGGATAATCCTCCGGTAGAAGTTAAGGATGAAAAGCTTATGTTTAAGCTGATAAGAGCTGCCTTCAACCAGAGGAGAAAAACTCTTGCAAATGCTATTAAAAACTTCGAAGGCCTCAGCTATTCGCGTGAGGAAGTGGAAACGGCACTGACTGAGATCGGACTTGATGTGAGGGTAAGAGGCGAAGCACTTTCGCTTGAAGAATTTGCCGCTCTTTCCAATAAACTATAGTGTTGACTCATTTGTCTTAAAATTGGTATAATCCACTATATAAATACGGGGGTGCGATGAGAAGTGAACAGGGGTAAAGATCACAAATCATTGATAAGATCGGTACTACGCGCAGCAGCTTTTTTTGCTGCGCTTTTTTCTATTATGCTGGTAAAGACGGTTTCATATGCACAGGAGAATACCTTTACGTATGATGATACCAAAAAAAGTGATGCTGCGGTATATGTCCGGAACCAACTCATTTCCAGAAATAAATATTTTGAGCTTGTCTATAATATCGCCGACAGGAGCTTTTCTCTTGATAAGGCTACGTATGATGCCCTGCTCAATGCTAATTCCGAAGGCGATACCGAAAAGGTCAGCAAACTGATCCAGTCGGTTGTTAAGGACGGGATTCCGGAGGTTGATGACGGATGGGTAATGCTTTCCGATGCGGCGGCTCATACGGGTAAAGGAGAAGAGGGCGATTATCTTATCAACAGTCTGTCCGGTGAATACGGTATCATATCATCACCATATTATTCTCTTGAAGCAGTGGGCGATACCTATTCGATAACAGTCGAGAAGATCACATATAAATATAATCTTGATTATTATACAACTGCGGATCAGGAGAAGAAGTTCAAGTCCGAGGCGAAGACTGTGATGGATAGTCTTAAGCTTGACGGACTTACTGATTATGAAAAGGTCTGTAAGATCTATACTTATATTGCGGACAATGTGACCTATGATAAGGATAGTGAAAGCAATTGTAAGGATAAGATAAAGCAGAGTGCTTATGCAGCGCTTGTTAATAAGAAAGCTGTTTGCCAGGGCTATGCTTCGCTCTTTTATTACATGGCAAATGAAGCCGGAGTTGACTGCAGGATACTTAAGGGTGATTCGAAGAATCTCGACGGTAAGAACGAGCACCATGCCTGGAATCTTATCAAGGTCGGTTCAAAGTATTACTATATGGATGTGACCTGGGATTCGGGAAGAGAAAATGAGTTCAAGTATTTTCTCAAGGGCTCGGATGCTCCTGAGTTCAGTGACCATGTGCTCTTTGGTCTGGATAAGGTTGCTGTCGAAAATGAATATATCGATCCCGCAACTATCTATGATATCGCAAAGAAGACCTATTATGAGGAGAATAACATAGCAAAAAAGGATATCAGCAAGGCAGCTGTCAAGATTGAAAATGCCGTCTATGACAATGGACAATGCAAGGCGGATATCACTGTGACTCTGGACGGAAAGGTGCTTTCCAGAGGAATAGATTATAAGGTGACATTTATCGAATTCGTATCCAATACGGGTAAGGGAAAGCTTAAGATCACCGGTATCGGAATGTATGAGTCTTCAATCGATAATATCATCTGCAATATGACCGATGCCGCTAATAAAGCCAATACCAAGGATCCGCATAAGACTACTGAAAATGTGGTCTATACCGATTATAATGGAGACCTTGTAAAGGACTATGTATATCCTCTCTGCGGCTTTAAGTTTAAGGTTACCAAGATCGCTCCGAACGGAACCGTTGAGCTTGTGGGTGTTGTGAAGAAACAGGCGACTGTTGTTATTCCGGATATGATCAATATCCGCGGGGATAATTACAAGGTGACATCTATCGCGCCGAAGGCTTTTATGAAGAATAAGAAGCTGAAGAAGCTGACGATAGGAAAATATGTAAAGACTATCGGGGCGAAGGCATTTTACAAATGTAAAAAGCTGAAGACGATAAACATCAGGACCAAGAGCCTTAAGACCAAGACGGTCGGTTCGAAGGCTTTCAAGGGTACTAAGAAAAAGGCTAAAGTTCTGGTTCCGAAGGGTAAAAAGTCGAAATATAAAAAGCTTCTCAGAAAGCGCGGACTCTCTAAAAAAGCCAAGGTATCGTACTAGATTCTCCTGTAACGATATTATCTTGACGGCAGCATAAGTATTATGTATACTAGTATAGTTACAAAACTTCCGCGCAGCCGGGGAGTTAGCGGTGCCCTGTACCTGCAATCCGCTACAGCAGGGGTGATGGCTGGCCTCGAACTGGTTATGCGAGGTCTGCCCTTGGTAAGTGACGTTGAAGATTCAGGTCTTGCGCGACAGGACCCTGTGAACCGTGTCAGGTTGGGAACAAAGCAGCACTAAGCAGGACATCTTGTGCGCCGCGAGGCAGCCTGGAGCGAGTTAACTGCCATGGTTACGTTCGTATGGCTTTTGCAAAGCCAGCCGCGCGGTTTTTAATAAAAATGTAGCATTATTCGTTTGAAAGTGTTAAAATATATAGGATTGGATTTATTCTATTAATGTTAGGGGTTAACGAGGGATGGATTACTCAGAAGTAATAGAGTTTGTCAAGAAGACAACTTCTGAAAACAGCAGACCTGATTTATATCCGTTCAGGAACAGATACGAGCACACCATGAGAGTTTACAGGTGGGCTATACGCCTTCAGGCGAAGCTTGGCGGTGACCTTGATGTCGTCGTGCTTGCTGCGCTTCTTCATGATGTCGGCTGGGAGAAAGGCCGTCCGGACAGCGAAGTGAGTGCCGAGATAGCCGTTGAGTACCTGGACAGTATAAATGTTGATCCGGGCATGATCGTAAGGGTCGGCGAGATCATTATGATGCATGAGGATAAAGACACGGATAAGGATTTATCTCTTGAGTGCCGCATAGTAATGGATGCGGATCTTCTAGATGAGGTTGGTTCTGTCGGTGTTATGTGGGATTGCATGGAGACTGCCCTTGAAGATGAAGCAAGCTATAAGCGTGCATATTATAAGATCAAGGAATCCTACAGAAACATCAAGCCCAAGATCAGCTGGTGCAAGACTGACCCGGGAAGAAATGAATTCGCTAAACGTTTACAGCTTATGGAGAGTTATATATATCAGCTTGAACGTGAGCTGTTTTAACTAATAAATGTATTTAAGGAGAATGAGTTATGGCAAACAAAATAGGAAGAATTATACTGGGTATCATTATTTTAGCAGCAGCTTTTACCGGAATTTATTTCATACTTCCCGGATCTATCAAAAATCCGCTTACTGCAAAATTCCAGGAAATGACAGATGATAATTATTCCATCATAGTAGATCAGATGAAGCAGGCTACTATTCCTAAGCATAAGGGTGTAACCTATGAGAATGCTTTTATCAATAAGACAGAGCATCCTGCATGGACAATAAAGAAGATAAGTGTTGATGAAGCCGGTAACGGAGCATATGATGTTTATGTTGACGGTTATAAGTGTACAGTTAGTATGGAGAATGAAACTAACGATACAGGAATGATGACATTTACAAATGCTCATGTTCAGCTCATATTCCACATAAAGAAGCAGGGAAATGAGATCAAGATCGGTGATAAGGTTGTGGAAGCCGGAAAGAATGCTATCCCTGATGTAATTAATGTTGCTGAGGCAACTTATAATAAGGGTGACAAGACATCATACTTCCAGGGAACTCTTGATGTTCTTGCTCAGTAAAGAAGAAGGATGGATATATAAAAAACCGACGCTCCGGCGTCGGTTTTTTCGTGTCTTAAGATTAGGACTGTATTATGAATACTATGTGAGTGAGTCGATCATCTCGGTGATGGTCGTGATGGCATCGCCGCCCTCACTTTTTTCCATTGCTTCGAGGTACTTATCTTTGTTTTCCGAAACATCCTTTACCGCATCAAGCAGAGTCTTATCAGTCAGCTCTTCTTCCTCGATAACATAGCTGTAGCCGCTCTTCTTAAATGAGTTGGCATTGAGTATCTGGTCTCCGCGGCTTGCCGCCTTTGAAAGCGGGATCAGGATATTCGGTTTTCTTAATGCGAGGAGCTCGCAGATGGCATTTGCTCCGGCTCTCGATATCACTATATCTGCGAGGGCAAACATATCCGGAAGCTCGGGACCGATGTACTCGAACTGCTTATAGCCTGCGACGTCATTTTTCTCCGGATTACTCTTATCCTTACCGCAGATGTGGATGATGTTATAGTCTTTAAGGAGCTCGTCCATGCTGCTCCAGATGGCCTCGTTTATCCTTACGGACCCCGTACTTCCGCCAACTACCAGAAGAGTCTTTTTATCATCTGTAAAGCCGCAGAGTTTCTTTGCTCTTTCCTTATCTCCCTTAAAAAGCTCGGGTCTTATAGGTGTGCCGGTGACGGTAGCCTTTCCCTCGAAGAGAGCCTTGGTCTCGGGGAAGTTGCAGCAGATCTTCGATGCCTTCGGCAGCGCGATCTTGTTGGCAAGTCCGGGACTCATATCCGATTCATGGATGACAACGGGGATTTTTTTTGAAGCGGCCGCAAGAACAACGGGAACTGTTACAAAGCCGCCCTTAGAGAATACAACGTCGGGCTTTAACTGTTTCATCAGCTTCTTTGCTTCGGAAAAACCCTTCATTACACGGAAAGGATCGGTGAAGTTCTTTACGTCAAAATATCTTCTCAGCTTGCCGGAGGATATACCGTAGTAGGGGATTCCGATCGCTTCGATCAGCTCTTTTTCTATTCCGTTATAGGTTCCGATATAGCTTATCTCGTAGCCCATTTCCTTAAGTCTCGGAATGAGCGCGATATTCGGTGTAACGTGGCCGGCTGTGCCGCCGCCCGTCAGTACGATTTTCTTCATGATCTGTTCTCCTTATCATCTTGCAAGGTATAATAGCAAAAATCCATATTCATGTCAAAAAAGAGGCAGAAATTAACAAATTTTAACAGTAATATTTTGTAGAAAAACGACCGTAAAAATGGTAAAATATGTGTTATCTATGAAAAGGGAGGACAGATCAATGAGTGATTATATGGATGCTTATAAAAAGTGGCTCGAGGATGATTATTTCGACGAAGCTACAAGAGCTGAACTTAAGGCTATCGAGGGCGACGAGAAAGAGATCGAAGATCGTTTCTACAGAAGCCTTGAATTCGGAACCGGCGGACTCAGAGGGGTAAGAGGCGCAGGTACTAACCGCATGAATATATACACAGTTCGTCAGGCTACACAGGGTCTTGCGAATTATATCGTAGCTGCAGGCGCACAGGATAAGGGCGTTGCAATAGCTCATGACTCACGTATCATGTCACCTGAATTTGCGCGCGAGGCTGCAAAATGTCTTAATGCAAATGGCATCAAGACGTATCTTTTCGAATCCCTTCGTCCTACACCGGAGCTTTCATTTGCAGTAAGAGAGTTTGGATGTACGGCAGGTATCGTTGTTACTGCCAGCCACAATCCGCGTGAGTATAACGGATATAAGGTTTACTGGGAGGACGGCGCACAGGTTACACCTCCTCATGACACAGGAATAATGGCAGAGGTTGCCAAGGTTACTGATTTCTCACAGGTTAAGACCATGGATGAGGATGATGCGAGAGCAGCAGGCCTCTTCAATATAATCGGAACAGACTTTGACGATAAGTATATGGCTCAGGTTAAGGCACAGAGCATTCATCCCGAGATTATCCCCGAGATGGCTAAGGACATGAAGATTGTTTACACACCGCTTCATGGTACCGGAAATGTGCCCGTCCGCAAGGTTCTTAAGGACCTCGGATTTACCCAGGTTTATGTTGAGCCTCAGCAGAAGATCCCCGATGGATCATTTCCGACTGTATCATATCCGAATCCGGAAGATCCGAAGGCCTGGGAGCTTGCACTTAAGCTTGCTAAAGAGGTTGATGCGGATATCGTTCTCGCAACCGATCCCGATGCCGACAGACTCGGTGTATATGCAAAGGATACCAAGACAGGCGAGTATATGAGCTTCACCGGAAATATGTCCGGAATGCTCATTGCAGAATACATTTTCCATGAGAGACAGGCTACGGGAACGCTTCCCGAGAATCCCGCACTTGTAACCACGATTGTTACAACTGATCTTGCCAAGGCTATCTCAGCTAACTACAATGCACGCTGCATAGAAGTTCTTACCGGCTTCAAATATATCGGCGAGCAGATAAAGATATTCGAGCAGACTGGCTGCAACAATTATGTATTCGGTCTCGAGGAGTCCTACGGATGCCTTACCGGAACCTATGCAAGAGATAAGGATTCCATCGTAGCAGTTATGATGCTCTGCGAGGTTGCTGCATTCTACAAGAAGCAGGGCAAGACACTCTGCGACGCTATGCAGGATCTCTATGAGAAGTACGGTTATTATAAGGAAGGTCTTGCAACTCTTGAGCTTAAGGGTAAGGACGGAGCAGCAGAGATCCAGAAGAAGATGGAGAACTTCCGTGCTAATCCTCCTAAGGAGCTTGGCGGACTTAAGGTTCTTGCTGCACGTGATTATAAGGCTGACGAAAGGGTTGACCTTGAGACAGGAGAGAAGACTTCAACAGGTCTTCCTTCATCAAACGTTCTTTATTATGAGCTTGAGGACAATGCATGGTGCTGTGTACGTCCTTCGGGAACAGAGCCGAAGATCAAGTTCTACTTTGGTGTTAAGGGTGCTGATATGGCTGATTCAGAGAGCAAGCTTGCCGCACTCAAGACAGATATGCTTAGTGAGAGATAGGTATTTTAGTGAAAAAGATTATGGGGGGTCAGATCACTACAGGCAGTATTAGTAAGTGAGGAAATTATGATTTCGAAATTCAGCGTAAAAAGACCCTACACAGTCTTTGTTGTAGTAATTGCAATTATCGTTATCGGAGTGGTCGCGCTCATGAGAATGACCGCGGACCTGCTTCCGAATATGACATTACCATATGTACTTGTCATTACAACGGATATGGGTGCAAGTCCGGAGACTATCGAGAAGGAGGTAACATCTCCTATCGAGTCTTCGCTTGCAACCACATCCAATCTTAAAAGTATTCAGTCGATATCTTATAACAGCTATTCGACGGTTATTCTTGAATACGAACAGACTTCCAATATGGACGCAACTTTAATAGAAATCCAGCAGAGTCTGGATCAGGTAAAGGGGACCTTTAGTGATTCTATAGGTACCCCTATTGTTATGCAGATAAATCCCGACATGCTGCCTGTTATGGTTGCAGGTGTAAATGTCGAGGATATGGATAGTATTCAGCTGACAGATTATATTGAGTCAGACATTTTACCTCAGCTGGAAAGTATCGAAGGAGTTGCTTCCGTTACCGCCACGGGAGGAATAAAGGAGAGCGTTCGCGTAACGCTTAACCAGGCCAAGATCGATAAATTGAATGATAAGATCATGGCCGAGATCGATTCCAAGTTTCAGGACGCAAGAGACGAGATCGCAAGCTCAAAAGAGGAGCTTGAATCCGGAGAAGCCGAGCTTGAAAGCGGTAAGAAAACTCTTGCTAATACCATAAGCGAGAATAAGGGCAAGCTTCAGACGACACAGATCGAACTTTATCAGTCCGAG
Source organism: Eubacterium sp. (assembly GCA_017619835.1). Taxonomy (GTDB): domain Bacteria; phylum Bacillota; class Clostridia; order Lachnospirales; family Lachnospiraceae; genus Eubacterium_Q. The sequence continues at coordinate 25,244 of JAFZRN010000003.1, read as the reverse complement.
AAGGAACTGAATGAGCAGCTTGCTACGCTTAAGGCGACAAAGAAGACACTTAAAGCTACGATAAAGAGTCTGAAGGAAACCTATGAAGGTGCCAAGAAGGCAAAGGAAGCTCTGGACGGACTGAATGCCGTCATCGATCTTTATAATCAGGGCGTTTTGAATGACGAGACATTTCCGGCATCAGCCGGAATGACGATCGAGGAAGCTCTTGCCAAGCAGGCCGAACTTCAGGCAACTATAGATATGATCAATCAGAAGCTTGCCGAAAGCGGTGCATCGATGGCCGAGCAGGGAATCAAGCTTGCTACTTATGAAGATATTCCCGATGCGGTCAAGGCTCTCGAGAAGCAGCAGACCGAGCTTTCAAAGGGTATTAAGAAGATAGAAAAAGGACTCGAGCAGATCAAGGACGGAAAGTCAGCTACCAGTGATGCGCTTCAGAGTATAGATAAGGCTGAGATAGAGCAGACCATCGCTCTTTCCGAAGTTGGGGCAGGAATCGCCCAGGGTAAGGCTCAGCTTGAAAGCGCAGAGGATCAGATCGAGGATCAGCTGGAGAGCGCAAAGGATGCGGCTGATCTGAATCAGGTGCTTTCGCTTGATACGCTGAATAACCTTCTGGTTGCCCAGAACTTCGATATGCCCGCAGGATATGCTCCGGGAGAAGGCGGTGATTATCTGGTCAAGGTAGGTGAGGGTGTATCGGATGTGGATGAACTGAGTGATACGGTGCTCATCGACCTTAACATGGATACTGTCGGAGTGATAAAGGTTTCGGATGTTGCTGATGTTGAAAAGGTAAATGACTCCGCCGACGTTTATGCAAAGATGAACGGTGTGCCGGGCCTCATGCTTTCCTTTGAAAAGCAGACGGGCTATGCGACCGGCGACGTGTCTGATTCGATACTTAAAAAGTTTGACAGCCTTGAGAGGACCGAAGAGGAGAAGCCTCATTTTGCAGTCCTGATGGATCAGGGAGTCTATATAGATATAATCGTAAAGTCCATTCTCCAGAATATGCTGCTGGGAGCTTCGCTTGCGATCATCATCCTGATCATCTTCCTGAGAGATATCAGACCGACGATCATCATCGCGTGTGCGATCCCGCTTTCGGTCATCTTCGCGATAGTACTGATGTACTTTAAAGGCATAACGCTGAATATCATTTCCATGTCCGGACTTACGCTGGGTATAGGAATGCTGGTTGATAATTCCATTGTAGTTATCGAAAATATATACAGGCTGAGGCGTAAAGGCGAGAGCATCAAGAAGGCCTCTGTCTACGGAGCAAGCCAGGTGGGCGGTGCCATCACGGCATCGACGCTTACCACTATGTGCGTTTTCCTTCCGATAGTTTTCACTGACGGAATCACAAGACAGCTCTTTGTGGATATGGGACTTACGATAGCATTTACGCTTGGTGCGTCACTCCTTGTTGCACTGACACTGGTGCCGGCTATGGCTCAGGGCATTCTGAAAAATGTCAAGGAAAACGAAAATGCATCTGAGGGTCTCTTCATGAGAGGCTATGGTGCATTCCTGAGGGGCGCGATAAAGTTTAAGCCGCTTGTATTTGTTGTGATGATCCTGCTTGCAGGTGCTTCTATATCACTTGCGCTTTCACGTGGAACCGAGTTCATGCCCGAGATGCAGAGTGATCAGGTATCAATCACACTTTCAGCACCCGAAGGCGAGGATAAAACTTTTGAGGAGATGACCGGTTATGCGGATACGCTTACCGAGGGACTCCTTCAGATAAAAGAGATCGACACGATCGGTGCGATGATCGGAAATGGTTCGACTCTCGGCGCTCTTTCGGGCGGCGGTGCCGATTCGGTATCTATGTATGTTCTTCTTAAGGAAGATGCAAAGATTTCAAATGCCGAGATTACGAAGCGTATCATGGATATTGCTAAGGATATCGACTGTGAGACCGAGGTCAGCACGACGATGATGGATATGGATGCTCTTATGGGTAACGGTATCTCCGTTATGATCAAGGGCCGTGGCGTTGAAACTCTGCAGAAGCTTGCGACCGAGGTTGCTGCGGCAGTGGAGAGCACCGAAGGTACCGAAAATGTCGATGACGGTCTTGATAACATGACCAAGACCCTTAAGATAACTGTGAATAAAAAGAAGGCTGCCGATTACGGACTTACCGTTGCGCAGATTTATGCAAGCATCGCGGGAGAAATCGCATCAACGCAGTCGACTACTTCAATTGAGACAGACGTAAAGGATTATGATGTCTATGTCGAGACGGATGATCAGGCTGATGTTACTGTAGCCGATCTAAAGAAGCTGAAGATAGAATATGTCGACAGAGAAGACAACAAGAAGAAGGAGGTTGATCTTAAGGATGTTGCCATGTTTGATGAGTCGGAAGAGCTTTCACAGGTCTTAAGACAGAATCAGAACAGATATGTAAGTGTTTCGGCAGGTATTGATGATGATCATAATATCGGTCTTGTCGGACGTGAGATAGAGAGAAAACTCCAGAATATCGCAGTGCCCGAAGGTTACTCGATCACCATGACAGGTGAGGATGAGACGATAAATGAGGCTATGCGCCAGGTGCTTCTCATGATGGCTCTTTCGGTTGTGCTGATCTACCTTATCATGGTGGCTCAGTTCCAGAGCCTTAAGTCGCCATTTATCATAATGTTTACGATCCCGCTTGCCTTTACGGGTGGATTCTTCATGCTGTTCTTCACAGGTAAGGCAGTATCGGTAATCGCGATGATAGGTTTTGTAATGCTCGCGGGAATCATAGTTAATAACGGTATCGTGCTGGTTGACTATATCAATCAGCTTCGCCGTGAAGGAATGTCAAAGAGTGATGCGATAATCGAGTCCGCCAAGACCAGGCTCCGTCCGGTTCTCATGACGGCGCTCACGACGATCATCTCCATGTCGACAATGGCACTCGGAGTCGGTAAGGGAACCGAAATGTCCCAGCCTATGGCAATCGTCGTTGTGGGCGGAATGATCTACGGAACAATCCTTACGCTCGTTCTCGTACCATGCCTCTACGATGCCTTCCACAAAGAAAAAGACATGACTGAAGAAGAATTGTAACACTTTTGTAATGGGGCCTGACCCCATTACGAAAGTGTTACGATAAGGAGCAATATGGAATACGAATTAGTCAGAAAACTGAAAGAAAAGGGTTATCACATCACATTTGCTGAGTCGTGCACGGCGGGGCTTGCCGCTTCGCGTCTCGTAAATGTCCCCGATGCCTCAAGTGTGCTGGATGTAAGCTTTGTCACCTATGCGGATGAGGCTAAGATAAAGTATCTCGGGGTTGATCCTGAAACGATAAAAGAATATGGGGTTGTAAGCGAAGAGGTGGCACGGGAAATGTGTTCAGGCGCGGCAAAAGCGATGAGCGCCGAGGTCGGAGTCGGGATAACCGGTATCGCCGGACCCACCGGCGGCACAGAAAAAAAGCCCGTCGGAATGGTCTGCTTCGGGTTCTATATCAATGGCGAGGTGAAGACCTTCACGAGGCTTTTCGGTAACATCGGAAGAAATGAAGTCCGCGCTGCAAGCGTAGACTTCGTGTATAGTGAACTGATAAAAATACTCGGATAAGATTCTTATCCGAGTATTTCTTAATCTGTTATTTCTTTGGTATCGGGACGAACCTATATGTCCTGGTACGGTAGTCTCTATAGTCAGCCCCGAATCTTTCTTCAAGCAGGGGCTCTTCGGTTGCCTGCATCAGCTTCGTAAGGAAGATCCAGTACAGTATGGGCAGTATATACATGAAAGCATTTCCGGAAAAGAAGAGTGCGGCTGTGCAGATGAAGATCACTCCGCCGTAAATGGGATTTCTGGTCTTACTGAATATGCCCGTGGTGATCAGCTTGCCCATCTGAAGGTTTTCGTTGAGGGCTGAATTAGTAAGTGCATCTACGATCAGCTTGATTCCGATTATGAATAGAATAATTCCGAAACCGATGTAAGTGTATCTCAGCCAGGCAGCACCGGGGATTCCGTAGGTGATCGGCTTGATATGCCCGAGGACACAGGCTACAGCGGTAACGCCTATCGTGATAGGTACAAACTTGAAGCCCGGACCGTACTTAGGAAGCGGTTCGGCTATTTTTGTAACAACGGGAGAAGGGCTGATGGATTCTTCGAGCTCCTCATCCGTCAGATAGCTTTCCTCGGATGGAGTCCCGCCTGCACCGGAGGTTTTCTCTTTGCCGGAGGTTTCCTCTTCTCCGTAATCGGCTCTGATCTCGGCCAGCAGCTTCTCTTTTTCGCTCATCATTGCATCATTATTTTCCTGAGTCATTATGATTATCTCCTTATATGTTTACATACAAAGCTAGTATATCACTCTATATAATATAATTACAATGAAAAGTGTGTGTAGAATTCGGATATTGGCGGATTGTTTTGCAAATCCGCTTGTTAGAAGGTTGTATGAAAGTGGCTTGAATGGTATAATGACATAAGCGTCAAAGGTCAAACCTCGTTCATGCTTGCATGAAAAGAGGATTGACTTTATGACGCGCTGAAACACGAGGATGTAGCAGTTTTTTAGAAAACTGACGGAATCCGAGTGTTTACAGGATTGTGAGAATTGCGATAGCAATGGAGCAATCCGTATGTCATTATATAATGACATAAGTGTCAAAACTCATTTATAAGGAAGAAACATGTCGTACGTAGCACTATACAGAAAATTTCGTCCTGACAGCTTCGATGAGGTTAAAGGTCAGGATCATATAGTTACCACCATTAAGAATCAGATCCGCGCCGGCAGAGTCGGTCACGCGTATCTTTTTTGTGGTACCAGAGGAACCGGAAAGACGACTATGGCCAAGCTTCTTGCGAAGACCGTGAACTGCGAGCATCCGACTGAGAATGGTCCGTGCGGAGAGTGCCCCAGCTGCAAGGCTATAGCTGACGGCACCTCGCTGAATGTGATCGAGATCGATGCGGCTTCCAACAATGGCGTTGAAAATGTCCGTCAGATAAATGAGTCGGTTCAGTATTCACCTGCTACAGGCAAATACATTGTCTACATCGTCGACGAGGTTCACATGCTTTCGGCGAGTGCTTATAATGCGCTTCTCAAAACTCTTGAGGAGCCACCCGAATATGTTATATTCATTCTCGCTACAACGGATGATCAGAAGCTTCCGGTGACGATAAAGTCCCGTTGTCAGAGATATGATTTCCACAGGATCTCGCTGGATACCATCACAGACAGACTTGAGGAGATCGTGAACCGTGAAGGCGGAAAGGCCGACAGAGAAGCTCTGAAGTTTATAGCCAGAACCGCCGACGGATCCATGCGTGACGCGCTTTCGATCCTCGATGAATGTATGTCCGCAACACTCGATGAAACTCTTACCAAGGACGGCGTGCTCAAGACGATCGGCGCCGTGTCCGTTGATATATATATGGATATGATGAAGGCCATAGAAGAGGATGATGCGGCAAAGATATTAAGCATCATCAAGGAAGCTATCTACAATGGTAAGGACCTTACCAAGTTTGTTGATGACTTCACATGGTTTATGAGAAATGTGCTCTTCCTGAAGCTGTCTCCGGGCATCAAGTCGGAGATCGATATGACCGAAGAGAACGCAGACGAACTGATAAAGCTCGGCGAAAGGTTCAGTGAGGAAACCCTGACAAGATATCTCACGATCCTTCAGGAGCTTGCATCGAAGATAAGATATTCTTCCATTAAACAGATTACTCTGGAAATGGATATGATCCGTATGATGCGTCCTGAGACCGAAAATGATTTCAATGCGATAATCGGCAGAATAGAAAGGCTTGAGAGCGGTGCGGAAAGTGAGAAACCGGCTCCGGCAGCAGAGACACCGGCAGAAGCGGTTCCGCCAAGAACCCCGGCAACCACAGTAGAGGCAGCCCCGCCGGAAGCAGCTCCGACAGCACCTGCCATCTCCGAGAAAGAAATCGAAGAGCTGATAGATAAAAAGATCAGCGATAAGCTCTCTTCCGGAGACTTTATGGTGAGCGAACCATTTGATAAAAAGAAGCAGAGCGATATAGTCCTTCAGAACATCCGTGAGCAGTATGAGCCTGCGACGGCTGAAGATGTGATCGAGCTTGCAAAGATGTGGCAGACTGAGATAGTCCCGCGGCTGACAAATTTTCACAGATTTTACGGTGAGCAGATAAGTGTGGAACCCGCTCCCGATTATAAGGATGAAGGAACTGCGAAACTCAATATCGTGTTCGATGAAAAAATGGCTGAAACAGATGTAAGATATGATTACTACATGGGAGAGAACACCAGGTCCGAACTTGCGGATCAGGTGTCCCGTCTCATCGGGCGCAAGGTAGAATTCAACGTCGTTCTCAGAAAGGGCACCAAGGGTGTTCTCGATAAGAAATCATTTGCATTTGAAAAAATCAACTTTGACAATATAAAGCAAATTGATCATGAATAGAAAAAAGGAGGCTTTACAAAAATGGCAAAGAGAGGTGGTTATCCGGGAGGAATGATGCCCGGAAACATGAATAATCTGATGAAGCAGGCGCAGAGAATGCAGAAGCAGATGGAGCAGACACAGGCTGAGCTGGAGGAAAAGGAATACGAGGCTACCAGCGGCGGCGGTGTTGTTAAGGTTAAGATCAACGGACAAAAGGAGATTACCGAGGTTACCATAGCCGAGGAGGTTGTGGACCCTGATGATATAGAGATGCTTCAGGACCTTATAATGGCTGCCGTTAATGAGGCAATCCGCGCTCAGGCAGACGATGAGAAGGAGCAGCTTGGCAAGATAACAGGCGGTATGGGCGGAGGCTTCGGAGGACTGTTTTAAATGAACATTTACGGCGGCGAAGTTAATCGCCTCATTGAAGAACTGAGTCATCTTCCGGGCATCGGCTCGAGAAGTGCCCAGAGGCTGGCATTTTACATCATAAATATGCCGGATGACAGAGCCCAGGCTCTTTCGGAGGCAATTGTAAATGCCAAGAAGAAAATCAAATACTGCAAAGAGTGTTTTACCATAACCGATAACGAGCTTTGTCCGATATGCTCGGCTCCCGGCAGAGACCATAAGACCATAATGGTGGTTGAGTCACCGAGAGATATGGCGGCATACGAGAGGACCGGCAAGTACGAGGGAGTTTATCACGTGCTTCACGGCGTTATCAATCCGAGCCAGGGTATAGGCCCAGAGGAGATACGCCTGAAGGAGCTTCTCATCAGGCTGAGAGAGGATGTGGACGAAATCATAATCGCCACCAACTCTTCGGTTGAAGGAGAGGCGACGGCAATGTATATATCCAAGCTGGTCAAGCCGGCCGGCATCAAGGTTACGCGTATCGCAAGCGGCGTCCCCGTGGGCGGTGACCTGGAGGTTACCGACGAAGTCACGCTGATGCGCGCACTCGACGGCAGAGTAGAATTATAAAGGAGGGGTAGTATGAAAAAGATAGGAATTCTTACAAGTGGCGGTGATTGTCAGGCACTTAACCCGACAATGAGAGGCGTAGTAAAGGGTATGGAAAACCTTTACAAGGATGTTGAGATATATGGCTTCCTTGAGGGCTACAAGGGACTGATCTATGGCAATTACAAGAAGATGGAGCCGATGGAGTTCTCCGGACTTCTTGCAAAGGGCGGTACTGTTCTCGGAACCTCCAGAGTTCCTTTTAAGTACATCGACACACCTACAGATGACGGTGTTGAGAAGGTTCCCGCAATGATCAAGACCTACAAGAAGCTTGAGCTTGACTGTCTGTTTGTCCTCGGTGGAAATGGTTCGCAGAAGACAGCAAACAGACTGTATCAGGAAGGCCTTAACGTTATCGGACTTCCGAAGACCATTGATAACGATATCTGGGGCACAGACGTGACATTTGGCTTCCAGAGTGCTATCGATGTGGCTACTCATGCTATCGACTGTATCTATACAACAGCCGAGTCTCATAACAGAGTTTTCGTTATCGAGACAATGGGACATAAGGTTGGCTGGATCACACTTTACGCAGGCGTTGCCGGCGGAGCTGATGTTATCCTCCTTCCCGAGATTCCTTATGATATGAAGAAGGTTTATAAAGCCATCGAAAAACGTAAGAAGATGGGTAAGAAGTTTGCAATCATCGTAGTTGCAGAGGGAGCTATATCCAAAGAGATAGCTAAGCTTCCGAAGAAGGAGAGAAAGGCTAAACTTGCCGATAAGAAATATCCTTCGATCGCATATGAAGTTGCAGATGATATTCAGAACAAATATCCGAATGCGGAAGTAAGAGTTGCCGTTCCGGGACATACCCAGAGAGGTGGAAATCCGGATGCATACGACAGAGTACTTTCAAGCCGCTTCGGTGCAAAGGCTGCCGAGCTCTTCAAGGATAAAGATTTCGGTAAGCTTGTAGTATTCAAGAACAATCAGGTTACAGCAATCCCTATGGAGGAATCCGCAGGAAAGCTTAAGTATGTTGAGCCTGATGATCAGCTTATTCAGGAGGCTAAAACACTGGGTATATGCTTCGGAGATTAATCGGAGTCCTGCTCTTTACACTGATATTTGTGGCATCGACTCTTTCCTTTAACTTCATACAGAACAGAGGTCGGACCACCCGTGCCGTAGAGGGATTCAATCCCACCATGGACAAGGCTTATCTGCTTTATGATGGAGAACCGGTAAATAGTATGCTGGGTTATACCAATACTATTGATACCGGTCTTTATCGTGATTCCATAATTCCGATTGACAGCGCAAGGCAGATAAATGTGCTCCTGAGCAACAGTGTTGATAAGAACTCCGAGATCAGATATGAGATTCGTTCCTTCGACGGGACCAATCTTGTTGAAGAAGGTGATTTCAGATTCGTATCCGATGTAAAGGATAAGTATAAGAACATCCCCGGAGACGCATTTTACAGCAATTATCAGGCGGATCTCAGAATGAATCTTGCCGAAGGAACCGAGTACAGCTTAGTTATAAAGGTTATCGGTGAAAGCAAGACTATTAATTTCTACACGAGAGTTGTTTACTTCAAGGAGTGCAGACTCAGCGGATTTATTGCTTATTCCAAGCGTTTCACGGATGCGGTATATGATGCCAACAAAGAGATAATGGACCTCGCCAGCAGCACAAATGCGATCACGACATTTAACGTATCGGGCGTGCTGGCCGATCTTGCAAAGGCGAAGGAAGAAGAGCAGTCCGAAAGACAGATCGCCACCACCACGGATGCCATGGCAGGCGTGAGCGAGGCCGATCTTTCCAAGGTTTTCGGAAGTCTGGATGCCAGCAGTTCGGTATATAATGCGGAGACCGCGGCCAATGTAAATGCCAGCGGTAATCCCGCTTATGTCACGCTGAACTCTTCTTATGAGGACGTTATCATAAGCGGTCTCAGGATGGAGCGGCTCAGTGATCCGGTACCCAAGATCAAGGAGGTCACGGATACAAGTGCTCTCATTGAGCTCCGGTACAAAACCATTTCCGATGAAAATGACGTCGTTAAGACCTACGCTGTTTCAGAGTATCTTTCGCTGGATTACGATAATGGCGCTGCCGCGATAAAGGTAACCGATTACCAGAGATTCATTCATCAGGATTTCAACTCGGACGGGATCGACCCCGTCTCCAATTCGCTGAAGCTTGGGCTGATGGCGGATGCGAATCCGAAATTCATTGCGAATGAGAATTCAAAGAAGCTAGCATTTGTGGCTGACAACAGCCTCTGGATATACAACAGTATCGACAAGACCTACTCGAGTGTGTACGGAACCTCAAGCGATGAGGCCGAAAAGGAACGTACACCTCAGGAGGGTTATGATATAAAGCTCCTTTCGCTGGATGACGAGACGCTTGATTTTGTTGTGTTCGGAAGGATAAACGAAGGTCCCCGCGAGGGCAGTACGGGAGTTATCCTGTACGAATATAATATCGCCGAGACCACGCTGAGAGAGCTTAAGTTTGTTTCTTCGAATCTCTGTCTCGATGAGATGGAGCTTACCGTCGGACGGCTTGCTTTTTACGATAAACAGGAAAGAGTATTCTATCTTCTTATCGGAGAGACAATGCTTTCAATCGATGTCTTCTCGGGTAAATCCACCGAGAGGATCGAGAGTCTTCCTTCCGGTCATGCGGCCGTTTCGGAGGACATGAAGGTGCTTGCTTATCCGGACAGTGCCGATCTCACCAAGACGAAGGAGATAACCATTATCGACTTTGAGAACAGGACCGAAAAGGTTATGAAGGAAGCTGATCACAGGCTTCAGCTTATCGGCTTTGTCGGAAATGACATCATGTACGGAACCGCAAAAAGCGACTACGTTTCAAGAGAAAAGGACGGCTCGCCGAAGTTCCTTTATGACGCGATATATATCGTTCGAAGGAACGGTTCGCTTGTCAAAAAGTATGAGCGTGAGGGCATCCTTATATCGAAGGTTGTCCATAAGAACAGAACGATCTATCTTACGAGAAAATATGTGAACGAAGAGACCGGCGAGATAACTGATGCGCCGGACGATTATATAACATTTAAGCCGACCGAGGCGTCGGAAACCGTAACGGTCCAGTCCATCAAGAATGAAGTCGGAAACAAAGAGCTTTATCTGAGATTTCCTCTCAGGGTCTATGTCAGATCCGGAAATGAGGAGCTTTTCACCAAGGTTTCATCGGCAACAGATACCGCCGAAGTTAAGTATGAGGGTGATATAGTAGATAAGACCGCTTCTTATATCTACGGCCCGTCCGGGATAAGAGGAAGCTCGGACAGCGTGGGTAAAGCGATAAATGACGTCTATCAGAACGGCGGTTTCGTAGTTGATGCCTTCGGTGCCACTATGTACCGGGATAAGATTATACGTCCATACCTTACCGTGGCCGGGACATTTAACTATAAAGCGGTAGATTCCGTCGAAGACAGCTTTGCGGCATGCAACTATATGTGCCTGCTTGCGGCCGGAGTCAATGCAGACTATGACGAGGTCAGAACAACGGGAGACTTTGTAAAAAGTTTCGAGATGTACAATTCCACTGCGAGGGGAATCAACATCTCGGGAGTCAAGCTGGATACCGCCGTGGGCTATCTCAGTGACGGAAGTCCGTTTGTGGCAAAGATACCGGACGGATACGTTCTGGTGGTCAGCTACAACGACGATTTTATTAGATATTATGACCCGATGGAGGATAAAGAAGTACGTCTTCAGAGGTACGCTTTCCAGTTAAGATGTGAAGATCAGGGCAATGAATTTTTCACGTATGTTAAATAGATTCCAAGACTTCACCCTTTGTTCACATTTATAACAAAGGTTCTTCATAATTACTTGTTATATTGAAGATGTTCCAAATGAAGGATTCTATACCTTCCCCCACATTTTTTCATACGAGGAAGCCGCCGAAAGGCGGCTTTCTTTGTTGTATCTATAATTGTCTGAGGAAAGTTCTTATCGCATCTCTCATGATAGGATGCATGAAGGCAATCGTGATCTGCGGATCATCCAGCTTCTTTACAATAGCCGAACTGCTTGTGACCGCGATACTGATATTATCAAGCTCTGAAGATTCCAGTTTATTTTCGTTTGTATAAGTATTTCCGGTGCCCGAATAGATCTGAGCAAGAGGATTACAATCCTTAAGCATTCTGTCAAACTGCTTTTCATAATGAGATAAAACTTTCTCGTCTCTATGGAAAGTATATATGCTTTCAGCCGAATAACCCTGAATAGCATCCGATGTGATGGCACACGTTCCGGGCGCAATAAATATCGTATGTGAAAATCTCTTTCCCAGTCTTATATTTGAATAATAGGGTTCCACACAACCGCTGACATAAAGCGGCATCCAGCTCTGGATAGCCATGACCATTTCGGTTGCATCACGTTCGATATTATGGATTATCTTGATCTTTACTCCCTTTTTCACAAGCTCGCTCATTAAGACAACCCATTTAATATAGAAGACAGGGCTTGAGGTCATCCAGTTAATGGGTTCGTCTGAATAGAGCCAGACTTCGGGCACATTTTTTTCAATAACCGTTACTAGGAAACGTTCGCTTGCGTCCTGAATTCCGGATTCGCCGACGTAGTAGAGAGTATCTTCATCTATAATTGACGGCTTAGCTACATCATTATAGCTTGGAAGCTTCGTGGAAGTGACCGGAGAAAAAGTACTGATACTTTTCAGAAGCTGCATGATGGCAAGACTGCTTCTTGAAAAATCACACAACCAGTCTTTAAAGGAAGAATAAACAGTTCCTTCATCCATAAGCTGATAATCTGTAAGTTTTATCATTTCACAAAGCTGATCCAGCTGATCATGAGAAACCGCTCTGTCATAAAGATACTGACAGAGCTTTTCGAGAAGAATGGAATTGGCCTTGGGAATTCTTTCACCTTTTCTGAATCTGCTTATATATGAAGGATCAACATTCAGATTTTTGCTGAGCTTGATGTTGGACAGATTGGTAAGATCCATAACTGCATTCAGCTTCTCCGCAAAATGTTTAAAGTTGATATTCTTATTCTTGTTGTTCTCCATGGAAAGAACAGCTTCGGTACTGTTCTGATAGAGGTAGGAGATGATATCCTTCTTAAGGTCATCACTCGGATTGATATCATTTTCCAGAAGAAAATTCCTGATCGTGGCTTCCTGATGCTTGGTGCTTACATACAGAATAAGTCCGTCCAGAAGTTTGGATATAGTGGAACTCGATGGCTTCGGAGACCTTTCCGCGGTCTTGATACGGCTTACTATCGATGGATTGATACCACTGTAGTCCGCCAGCTCCTTTCCGGAAAGATCCAGCTCCTTAAGCAGCTTTGATAACTGAATACTTAACATTGCAACTTCTCCGTTTCATATTAATCTCTTACCATTATACCCATTGTTGTCATTCTTGTCATTGACAAAAATTTATATAGAACTATTTTTTGTTTGATGTTAGAATAGGGGATGTTGGTTTTTGTTTTAGTATTATTATAGAAAGGTTTTAAGTATGTTAAGAAATGTAACTATGAGACAAAGATTACTATGCGGCTTACTGAGCCTGATCATGATCATTGGAGTTATGACGGGAATGAGCAAGCCTGTTTATGCCGAAGAAGGTGGCGAAGAAGGCGGCGAGGAAAGTACCGTAGTAGTAAAAGAGGCAGAAGTAAGTTCGCTGTCTGAACTTGAGGCTGCTCTTAACGATACAACAATTAATTGTATCATTATCACGCAGAGTTTTGATGTGCCGTGTAAAACAGCAGAAAAGAATAAGCCTACTTCTCGCCTGATTGTAAACAGAACTATGACAATTAAGGGAACTTCTCCGGATATCAAACTTACAAGAACTATTGATCCGGGTGATCCGGCAAATGGTGTAGCAGCAGCTTCAAATGGATTACTTCAGTCTATGATCGGTGTATGTGGAAACAAGGTAGAAGATGGAGTAATACTTTCATTATATGATATCACGCTGGATGGCGGAGCTGTCTTCGAAGGGCTTTCCGTTATGGATCGTATTGATAATGAAACCCAGATCACTAAACAGGGTGCATGTGGCCGGAGCCTTGTAGATGTATATAATAAAGCGACTCTTAATCTTGAGGCTGGCCTCACAATTCAGAACAGCTATTGTTCATATAGTCTTGCTTCAGTAAGATCTGATGGTGATTCCACTGGTTCATGTAATTATGGTGGTGGCGTCAGAGTTGACTGGGATGAGGAAACAGGTGGCGGAACCGTAAATGTAAAAGCGGGTTCATGCATAAGAGACTGTTCTGTAAGTAGTAGAGCGCATAGTAATGGTTATGGTGGAGGAATAGGTGCTTATTCCTTTGCTCACCTTAATATAAGTGGAGGACTTATTGAGGACTGTTCGGCTCCGAGAGGTGGTGCAATAGGTTGTACAAACAGAGCCAAATATGATCCCGAAACTGCCGCTTCATTTGTTATGAATGGAGGAACATTGAGAGGTTGCTGTGCTGAATATGGTGGAGGAATCTCTGCATATGGAAGGTCAGATGATGAAGCAGATCCTAAGGAACCTTATGATTACCTTCTGGGTGGAACTATAGAAAACTGTTCTGCTATATACGGAGGAGCTGTTGCCTTTGGAGAAGATCGAAATAATCTTCCATTGATAACGATCACCCCATTTAGTGACGGACTTTTGATAATTAATAACTGTACAAGTGAACAAGAACTACCTACAGATTTATATTTTGGTTCGATAGAGCTTCAGTATCCCGATATATATATTAAAAATCCCAGTGCAGTCAGTGAAAGTGTTCATATAGATGCTGTCACTAAATCCATAACATTTTATACGGATAAAGACGCAGAAGAAAAATTCACGGTTCTCTATACAGAGCAGGGAACTTCTCTCGGTAATTTCTTCCCCGGCGATCCTTCATCAGAATATCCATTCATAGGATGGAACACAAAGGCCGACGGAACCGGTGATACTTACACTAAGACCGATATAATCGATGAAGATATTGTTTTATACGCCAGATGGCTCTATCCACCTACTGTTGATGAATCCGAGAATCTCGAAATCACTTACGGTGATGCAGATAAGAGCGTGAGCGTTACCGCTTCAGCTCCGTATGGCGGAGACTTCAGCTATCAGTGGAGCACATGTAAGGAAGACGGAACGGATGCATCCGAGATTCAGGGCGCGACCGAAGCAGCCTATAACATTCCCAAGCAGAACGCAGGAACATATTATTATAAGTGTATCGTAACCAATTCCGGAAACGGAAAGACTGTTACAACCGAAAGTGATCCGATCAAGGTCGAGATAGCACCTAAAACACTAACTCTCGAGTGGTCCGATACCGAGCTTACCGAAAGTGATATCGCCCAGAAGCCAAAGGCTGAGATAGTTGATGGTGTTCTTGACGAAGATGACTGCCAGGTTGAAGTTACGGGCGAAGAGACCAAGGCCGGAACATATAAAGCAACAGCCAAGCTTATCGGTGAGGACTCCGCAAACTATGTAATAGCAGATGAAAATGACTTCGCAGACTTTACTATTGCAGCAAAGCCTACTCCGACACCGGAACCGACTCCTGAAGCTACAGAAGAACCGACTGCTTCTCCATCGGCAGATCCTTCAGCTCAGCCGACAGCAGATCCATCAGCAGAACCTTCAGCTACACCGGGAACAGATGTTGACATCACTGCTGAGATACCATTTGCGGAGAATGTTTCATTAGAAGAAAAAGAGAAGGCTATACTTGAAGAAAACACAGATAAGAATGATGTTGCTGGTTCAACCCACATTTATCTTACACCGAAAGCATCTCCTAAGAAGACTTCCATGAAGCTTACCTGGAAGAAGATTAAGGGTGCTGATGGATATAAGATCTACGGAGCAAAGTGCGGAAAGCAGATGCAGCCGATCGCTACTGTAGAGGGCGGCTCAAAGAAGAGCTATACAGTTAAAAAGCTTAAGAAGGGTTCTTACTATAAGTTCGTGATCGTTGCTTATAAGAATACTTCTGCAGGTGAAAAGGTTATCACAACATCCAGATCCATTCATGCTTCAACTGATGGAGGAAAGAAAGGTAACCCGACATCCCTTAAGGTTAAAAAGTCAAAACTTAAGATTAAGAAGGGGAAGACAGCCAAGATCAAAGCAAGCTTTAAAAAGAAGAAAAAGGTTGCTACACATATCGCTAAGTTCCGTTACGAAAGTACGGATACATCCATAGCAACTGTCAATAAGAAAGGTAAGGTAAAGGCAGTCGGTAAGGGTAAATGTAAGATCTACGTTTACACCCAGAACGGCCTGACCAAGATGATACCCGTCACAGTAAAATAATGAGTAATCAGGGACATTTCTCAAATACTCATTCAAGGGCGCCGCAAGGCGCCCTATTATACATAAAATTGACAAAAAATCTGGCATTGACAAAACTTGTCAATTCGTAGAATCAATAGTACCGATTTTGGTATAATTATCGTATGGTTACTAGCTAGATTTTTACGAAACCGGAGGTTACGATATGAGGAGAGAGAAAACAAGAAAACTTATGTTTATCCTGCTGTCACTCTGTGTAATGATAGCTGTCATTACTCTTGTTCCGGCAGGTGGAAAAAAAGGAGAAGTAAATGCCGAAGGAGAAACTACCGGCGATTATGGTAATGGGATAACATGGGAATGGGTAGAAGCCCAGAATAAGCTGATCTTCAAATACTCAGGGACCGGAAAAGTTGCAATGAAAAACTATACGGAATCTGACCCCAGTCTGAATTATCTTCCGTTCTCCATGCTTAAAGATAAGAAGAATGTTTCTGTGGAAATTCAGTCCGGTATCTCATGCATAGGAGATTATACATTTTATGGCCATAATTATATAAGTTCAGTCACGATGGATGATTCGGTTATTGATATAAACGTATATGCTTTTGCTGAATGCTATAATCTTACAACTATCATTGGAGGAGATAATGTAGTCACAGTTGAAAGCAATGCGTTTACGTTGAAACAAGGAAAAAATACGAGCTATGTGCCTAAAGAAAAACTTTATGATACAAACGGCTTTATGACACATCTTTATACCGAGTCCAATACTCTTAAGGGATTGACGTGGTCTGGAAATTATAACAGGGTTCTTGTAAATAAAGTAACCCTGATGGATTATGAAGGAACCAAAACATTAATTGAATTCAGTGTTCCTAAATCCGACAGCATTAGTTTGACTGAAATAAAAAAGCTTTGTAGGAAAAATGGTATCGATGAAGATACAATTCCCAAGGGGATTGCAACGTATGCCTGGTATAAAATAGCCAATGGTAAAAAAGAAGATAGATCAGATAATTACATGAATCTTACAAATGATATTGTATTATACGGAAAACCGATGAAGCAGGTGGATTGGATTTATGATTTCGATGTGTCGGATGGCAAAAAGGTAGTTATGGATTCCCGAACATTTAAAAGCGCCACTGTTGATTTCAGGGATTATTTGATGTACATGGGCATAAATTTAACTATTCAGGCAGCTTTTGCTGACGCTACAGAAACCAATATAAATAATTATGATAGAGAAGAGTTTGAAAAGTGGATCTATGGAAATACTATATATTTTAATCCTGTTTCCGCTTCCGACATGCAGCCAAATGAAAAGCTTCTTGCGGAAGGCTTCTATAGTAGTGTTACTACCTGTCTGCACGCATCAGATACAAAAAATGAAGAATCAGTTCTTGCATTAAAGATTGAAAAAATAGAGGATGAAGAGGGCGGTATAAATCAAGTGTTAACCTTCGAATCAGTTGAACATGATGGTGTTGAAAATGTCATCCTGGCTGAATTTGGTGCACTGAATCTTGGGTCTGAGGCAAATGACATGTTTGATGGATTTCCTCTTCCGATAAACAGAGAGGAAGACGGAACTAATGTTGGGTTTAAATCCCTTACCATCAACGTAAATTACGGCCAGACCAAGGAAACACCAACACCGGCTCCAACGCCGACACCTTCAGTTGAACCTTCATCCACACCGACCCCTACCTCTACACCGGATGTAGATATAAGAGATGAGATTCCTTATGCCGAAAATGTGCCGGTTGACGAAAAAGAAGCAGTGATCAAAGCTGCCGATACGGATAAAAATGATGTCGAAGGTTCGGTATATCAGTACCTGAAACTTAAGCCAGCATCTGTTAAAAAGAATTCCATTAAGATCAAGTGGCAGAAGATAAAGGGTGCAGATGGCTATATCATTTACGGAAATAAATGCGGAAGCAAGATGGAATATATAACCACCATCAAGAAGGCGACTGCAACAAGCTACACTGCAAAGAATCTTAAGAAGGGTACTTACTATAAATATCTGGTTGTAGCCTACAAGACTACAGCTTCGGGTGATAAGGTTATCACTACCTCCAAATCCGTACACATTGTTACTACCGGAGGAAAGAAAGGTAACCCGACTTCACTTAAACTTAAGAAGTCAAAGTTCACTCTCAAGAAGGGTAAGACAGCCAAGATCAAAGCAAGCTTCAAAAAGAAGAAAAAGGTTGCAACTCACATTGCCAAGTTCCGTTACGAAAGCACTGATCCCGCAGTTGCTACAGTAAGCAAGAGCGGAAAGGTAAAAGCAGTCGGAAAGGGTAGCTGCAAGATCAATGTATATACACAGAACGGTTTGATGAAGACCGTTAGTATAAAAGTAAAATAGTTAAATTACTTGATCATCAGAAGATAGTGTCAAATGATCTATGAAAACTTAGGTTTTTTTGTAATCGATACATTTCCTATAGAATAATTAAGGGGAAAGCACCTGTGTGGTGCTTCCCCCTGAGCAATAGGATAGCCCGTGAACCTTATGTCAAGGGACTTTCGCGGCATATCCTCACAGTTGGCTTACGCCAACTGCTCCGGCATTCCACGGTTCCCTTGACAACGGTTCCGCGCCGGAGTGATTAATTACAGTTTTGAGTTTGAATGATTTGAAGTAAATAAAGTATAATGTTCACGAGCATTGTCTCCTTGTTGGTAATGGTTTTTCGTCGAACTCTTTATACTTCTTATAGGGGGTCAATGCTCTTTTTATTTGCTAGACCTCTAAAATAAAGGATTTAGATAAAAAAAGAGGTGTGTCTTTTGACACTACCAACTATTAAGAGAGGGTTTGCGTATGAAGACATTTTCCAGACATATTAATAAGGTGATTGCATGTCTTGTATTCTTAGGAATGATGATAGGCATTTTTATGATAACTACTGTCAATGCCGCACAGGATCTGGATGCCCAGATCAGAGTTTCTTATGAATTCCAGGAAGACTTTGATATGATCTTTAACTGTAAGATCTATTCAAAGGGCGATTTTAAGAATGTGCGTCTTTCTGTGAATTTTGATGGAAAGACTATAGAAATCACCGAACCTGAATTCTATGATAAGGATACAGGCCTTTACAGGTTTGTTTTCCGCGAGGTTTCTGCGGCAGAGATGTCCTCTGTTGCTAAAGCAACGCTTGTGGCAAACATCGGAAATGAGGAATACAGGAGTCAGGTTGTTGAGACAAGCATCAAGGAATACGCGATGGCTCTGTTAAATTATTATGGATCACCATCTGATTCCAATATTAGAAAGCAGTGCACTGCTCTGGTTGATATGCTCAATTACGGAGCAGCAGCTCAGACATATTTCGGAAAGAATACGGGTAATCTTGCAAATAAAGATCTCACATCTGCACAGAAGAAGCTGGGATCAACACTTCCGAGTTCTGCTTCGTCCTGCTATAAAAAATCAGACATTTCCAATCCTGCAGCAGTTATACAGAAGATTGCGCTGGACTTTGAAAATCCGGTAGATCTTGTAGTATATTCATCCTTTAATTCTACGCCTTCTTCAAAAGTAGAGGCTGTAGTTTCTTATAAGGATGCAGACGAAGTTACTAAAACAATTAAGGTTCCTTCCTCCAAGTTTGAGAAAAAGGAAGAGGACGGACTTTACCGTGTTGAATTCAAGGATATCCCCGTAGATTGTTTAACGACAAAGCTATCTATCGTTTTTAAAGAATCGAATAAAGCGATCAGTGCGACTGTAACCTACAGCTGCGAGAGCTATGCTAAGGCAATCCTTGAAGGCGATTATAAGGATAATGTCAAAGACCTTGTTAAGAAAATGCTCGTCTATGGAAAAGCTGCTGAGGAGTATGGAAAAACTCTGCCCACAGATTGTGTTACCTATCGTCAGTTTGGTGCAATGGGCACAGGTGTCAAAGAAGTGACAGAGGGTGGAAAAACCGTAACAAGAGGAGTTGATGATTACTACGCATTTGTTATGACACATGACTATGCAAATAAAAACGGTCTGCCTGTAAAAGCAGATAAGGGTGCACATTACTATGCAAGGGAAATGAATCCGAATACTCCTTATGGTGCTGAAATAAGAACTGAAACTGATTGGGGGAAAGCCGAGTTTACAATCGATGATACTGATATGTACTATACTCTGATAAAAGATACCAAAGGAAACATCATCGGATATGATGTTCCGCAGGCAAAATGTTATCTGTTTACTGTAATGCCGAGTAAACGCAGTCAATATAAGTATATTAACGGAGATAAATACGGGGTTTATCTAGGACTTGATCCGAAGCTTTTTGAGGAAGGCTATTATCCGGAATATGACGGAACTCCGGAGTGCAGTAAACCGAATCTTTTAGATGACCTTAAGAATAAGACATTAAGCAAAGAAAAAAGCTATACCGGAGTTATTCCGGAGCGAAGACTTGAAGGTTATTTCACTGAAACAGCTTTATATCATTTAAGATCCTCTGCCTTTAAGAGGTGGGGAAGAAGCTTCTCGGGCGGAACAAATAAACCGCGTGATCAGGAAGAAATCATTATAGTGAAAAAATCCGAGCCCGGGACAAATTATGGTGTTGTTGACAGCTCAACGCCGGTTGAATGGGACTGGAAGGATATACATTCAATCAAAAAATATACCATAGATGAGGACCTCCTGACTGTAGAGGGTGGTACCTTTACGACTATAGTTAATTATGATGTTTTCAGAAATTATCTGTGGAGAGGTCTCGGTATTATCAGATCAAATGTTCTTGTAAAGAACGTGCAGCATCTTCATGCAGGTGAAGATAAGAAATTCACATCCGAAAGTGCAACGAAAGCCTCACGTGGTGCTCCGTATTCGGGATTCTTCAGACTTGATCACTGCGCATATGTAACGCTTAAGGATTGCGGATTTACAGATCATATGAATGTTAGCGACGGAACCTATGATTATTATGCCGAATACGCAGCTGCAATAACGATTGATCACTGTGTATGCCTGCCTGATAAAGAGGATGATTCCACTCTCGTGGATGAGAGAACCTGGGGAACAACCGGAACTAATTACTGCAAGACTTTTAGTGTAATCAACCATTCGAAGCTCAGCCGTGTCGATGGACATATGGGAGTTTATAATATCACAGTGAAGGACTCGACTCTGGGCGATAAGTCTGTTGCTGCAGTTGGTTTTGGAACAATGTATCTTGAAAATGTAAAAAGTTATGGAGGACATCTGGTCAATCTCAGAAGGGATTACGGAAGTGCATGGTTTGGAGATATTGTAATTAAAAACTGTACCTGGGATATCAGGACAAACTATAGTACATCAGTGATTGATATAACCTACGATCCGACTGTTGAGTATGGGTATGATGAGATAGTAAAAAATGGCAAAAAATACTATTCACAGATGCCTGATAATATTACGATAGACGGGCTGACTGTTGATGCCAGCCATCTGGCACCCAAAACATATAAAGAAGACGGTACTCTTGCTACTCAACCCGGTCAGGTGTTTTATAACAGGGGTTTGAATCTATTCTCACAGGTTATTTTCGAGACTCCTGAAGTAAATGAGAATTATCTGTCTAATCCGCAGCCTTCTTATGAGGTTTATTGTCAACAGCAACAAGATTATTTAGATCAAAAAACTACTGAATCTGCTGCTAAAAAATATAAATATCCGTATTATTTTCCTATTAGGGGACCGGAAAGAATTAATGTTCATGGTATTCATATTATCAGCAGAAAGGATTATGAAAAAAGCAGGATTAATGGTATCTTTATGAGATGTACATTATCTTCACAGGCTCAGAATTTTAAAGATACGTACTTCTTCAGCAAATCATATGACAAACCATATTTCAATGTTACTGACGACCCACAATTTAACTATTCTAATGAAGTAACATATGAGATTGCAGATTAATTGAAGAGAACAGCGGAGGTATAAAAAATGATTAAAAAAATAACTAAATTCAGCTTGACACTATTGATTGTTTTTTTGCTCATCCCTGCTCTTCAGGTAAAAGCAGCAAGTGAGTATGAGGGCCCTGCAATTGATATCACCAATTATCCTGATGATATTACTGATGAGGATGCCACACCGACACCTGTGCCTTCACCCGGTTCGGAGGAAGGAGATGGTTCGACTGCTGATAAGCCGGAAGCTACTCCTACGCCGATACCCGATGAGGATATGCTTAAGGAGTTCCCTTATGCAGAGAATGTACCTGTTGATGAAAAACAGGCGCTGATCGAGAATGCGAACACCGATTCCGGTGATGTTGAAGGTTCGACAATGCAGTTTCTCATGCTTAAATCTTCAAAGGTGAAGAAGACATCTATCAAGATCACCTGGAAGAAGATTCAGGGCGCAGATGGTTATATCATTTACGGCAACAAGTGCGGTAAGAAGATGAAGTATATAACCACAATTAATAAGGCTTCTACAACCAGCTATACAGCTAAGAAGCTGAAGAAGGGAACCTATTATAAGTACATGGTTGTAGCTTATAAGACCACAACCGCAGGTGATAAGGTTATCACAACATCTAAGTCAGTACATATAGCGACCTCAGGTGGAAAGAAGGGTAACCCTACATCTCTTAAGGTTAAGAAGACTAAGGTTACGCTAAAGGCTGGTAAGACAACCAAGATCAAGGCAAGCTTCAAAAAGAAGAAAAAGGTTTCAACACATATTGCCAAGTTCCGTTACGAAAGCACTGATCCCGCAGTTGCTACAGTAAGCAAGAGCGGAAAGGTAAAAGCAGTCGGAAAGGGCAGCTGCAAGATCAATGTATATACACAGAACGGCTTGATGAAGACCGTAAATATCAAAGTAAAATGAGTAAATAGAAATTTCTGATTACTCATCAGAGGGCGCCTAAAGGCGCCCTTTTTTGTTTAAGTAATCATATGATTGACAAAAAAACTGGCATTGACAAAAACTGTCAATTTATGGAATCTATATGGCTGATTTTGGTATAATTATCATATGGTTACTAGCTAGATTTTTACGAAACCGGAGGTAACAATATGAGGAGAGATAAAACTAGAAAATTGTTGTTTATCCTGCTGTCACTTTTTGCAATGATGTCCGTTATCATTGCAGTTCCGGCAGGTGGAAAAAGCGGAAAAGTAAATGCAGAAGGCGGAGTTATCACCGGCGATTCTGTATATAGAGAAAGTGAATCTAAGGCAACGGTGTGGTTCAAGAGTACTGTTGACGGCGAGATATACTATATGGTTAATAAAGCCGGTACGGTTCCTACCGCAGAAGAAATAGTAAGCGGAGGAACCAAGAATGGCTCGGCTACCGAAAATACCGTAATAACTCTTTATATTACGGAAGGAATGACTTCCGGTCCTAAAAATGCCTTTGTTGTAGTTAAAGAAGAGGATGGCTCTCTGAGTAACGTCCTATCTTTTGCAATGCCAACGGATGTTTATTATAAGGACGGTTTTGAGGGCTACTATTCATATTCGGGGGGGGAGCTTCAGCTATCCTCTAAGTCCGGGTGGATTTGATAATTATAGTAGAATTGAAGAAAATGTAGATGCGGAACATGGGAATGTTTATTCGATAAAACATGAAAGCCGATCAAAAGGATTTAATAATTGGCAGAAATTTGGAACCTGGATATATGAAATAAGTTTTATGCCTAAAGCCTATAGTCCAAATTTTGAAATAAGATTTTTTGATAATGCAGGAATAAAGGTTTCACAAGGAGTATTAAAGAGTTATTCGAAAAATCAGATTAATGATCTGCCTCGATATTCCGATGAGATAGTAAAAGATGAATGGCATAGACTCAGAGTGGTATATGACTGTGTAGCAGGGAAACGTTGTTTTGATATTTATCTGGATGGTAAAAAGGTAAATGATGAACCGATTGCAGCATACTGGGATGATTACTACTCGCAATTAGTTCTTAACTCAATAGGAAATCAGGAAGTGTATTTTGATGATATAGAAATGTACTATCTGCCACAAAGTATAGATGCTTCAGTTAAATTTGACCACAAAACTGCAATGTATACAACAGAACAGACTATATCATTATCAACATCAAGATCGTCAGATCAGAAAATATATTACACGCTTGATGGCAGTTATCCGGATCCTGTGGATAATGAAACTGCAACATTTGAGTATAATAATACCGATAAAGTCAAAATCAGTACTGATACCAGATTAAGAGCAATATCTGGTTATAAAGCAAACATTGAAGGTGAGGAAGTATTTAAAGCGGAAAGTGTTGCGTATGAGGAAACATATAGCTTCCAGGAAAAACCTGTGATTGCTGGAGATTCGATATGTAGAGAATCTGCAACGTATGCACGGGTGTGGTTTAATAATTCAATTGATGGAACAATATATTACTATGTATGCAGTAATAGAGAAAATCCTTCAGCAGAAGATATAGCAATAGAAAGCAATAAAGCCACAGAGACCTATTCAAATGGTGAAAGAAAAGACGGTGCGACACTTCAAGATACTGTTACACAGCTTATAGTAACGAAAAATCTCGAAACAGGTCCAAAGTATATTTATGTGGTCCTTAAAGATAAAGATGGCACATTAAGTAATGTACTTGAATATTATGCTCCATATGATGTTTATTACAGCGATAGCTTTGAAGGGTATTATAGTAATTCAAATGGCGGATTCAGCTATTACATGAATGCTGATAACTGTAAGATAGTTGAAAATGTTGACTCAGATCACACAAAAGTTTATTCACTAAGAAGTGTAGAAAACTACAAAGGTTTTCCTAATTGGCTGAAATATGGTACATGGATATATGAGATAAGCTTCATGGCTACAGAAGATGACTCATCTTTTACAATAAGATTTCATGACAATGCAGGAATAAAGGTTTCACAGGGAGTATTAAAGAGTTATTCGAGAACTACAACTAGTGAACTGCCAAAATATACTGATGAAATAGTAAAAGATGAATGGCATAGACTCAGAATGGTATATGACTGCGTAGCAGGAAAACGTTGTTTTGATATTTATCTGGATGGTAAAAAGGTAAATGATGAACCGATTGCAGCATACTGGGATGATTATTATTCGCGACTGTATCTTTCGGCAGACGGTAATCAGGAAGTATATTTTGACGATATAGAAATGTACTATCTGCCACAAAGTATAGATGCTTCAGTAAAATTTGACCACAAGACAGCAATGTATATAGCAGAACAGACTGTATCATTATCAACATCAAAATCGTCAGATCAGACAATCTATTATACGATTGATGGCAGTTATCCTGATCCGGTAGAAAATGCAACTTCAACATTTGAGTATAACGATACCGATAAGATTAAAGTCAGCACTGATACCAGGTTAAGAGCAATATCAGGTTACAAGGAAAACGTTGAAGGTCAGGAAGTGTTTAAGGCAGAAAGTGTTGCTTATGAAGAAACATATAGTTTCCAGGCCGAACCTATCCTTACCGGAGATGGTGTTT
>JAFZRN010000025.1 GCA_017619835.1 Eubacterium sp. | reverse complement strand
TAATAGGTCGGATACCTTAATCGATAGATTTAGAAAAGCACCTATGTAGGGAGCTTTATTAAAGTTACCCTTTTTTAGCCACAGCGGAGAAATGTAATTTCCAGCTAATCTATACTTGACTTTTCATAGCTGGTCTCCTTAGTTTTCAATAATGTGACAAACAGTTCAGATCTGTTTGTCACATTTTTGTATTATAACGTAAATGAGTTCTTTGTTCAAATATATTAAGAGTCTTCTTTCAGGATTCTCTCCTTCTTATCGGCAGATAAAGATAATATATATTTATATATTGCTGGTTTAAAATGTCGGCTTATCCTTCGGGGCTTGTTTTCATTATAGAGATATACGTCATCATCGAATATATGATTAAGATAAGCCTTATTGATAATTGTGCTCCGGCTGATCTGAAGAAACCCCTTCGGCGGATCATTTCCAAGGAGCTTTGCACCAGTTCGGTAGTCATATTCATAGGTGCCATTTACAAAAAACAGGATATACTTTCTGTCATGCTTCTCATAACAGATAAGCTGCCGAAGATTAACAGCCCTGATTCCCACGGAAGAATCATCAACTATGTAGGTATCATCAATCATCATAAGATGATCAAACATAATATTTATACATGATAGCAGATCATTTAGGTCAGAAGGGTCATATATTATAACTTCAGTCATACTAACCTCCTTATCAGAAAGAGCCTGCGCAATGATGCGCAGACTCTCAAACTATCAGCCGTCACCGCCGCCGTCATCCGGTGGTGGATCTTCCGAGGTCGGTTCCTCCGTAGGCTCTTCGGTAGGCTTCTCCGTAGGCTCCTCGGTAGGTTTCTCGGTCTTCTTTTCTTCAGTTGTCTTCTTTTCTGTCGTAGGTTCTTCAGTGGTCGCCTCGGTCGTCTTTTCCTTCTTATTATCGTCGTCATCGTCACCGCCGCTGGTCTTCTTAAACTTCGCGACTATCTTATGCGGTTCCGTGACATTTTTAAACTTATACTCGGAAACGGCGCCGACACTCTTTCCGTCAACCTTGACATCCTTAATCTCATAACCCTTATTAGGTTGTATATATATGGTTACATCATCACCGGGCTTACATACTACAGTATCTGATATCGAACCGCCCTTTCCAGCTTCACACTCGATCTTAAGGCCGCCCTCAATCTCGGGATGGATCGGACACTTCGTTGTAAAGATACTCTTATCATAATCAAAGTTAGCACCAACAAGTTCCATATCACCTTTATCATTAAAGGTTACGAGGTACTCTGTTGTCTCAGGACAGGTATTGGTTGCAAGAAAATGCGATTCGTTACATATAACAACCTTATCGATATGACCCTTACATCTCTTCTTGGGCACATTTTCCTTATCGCACCAGTCTGTGCAAGTCGGACAATTATCTCCCGGAACAAGACCGGTAAGCTTACAAACAGTAGCCTTGACAAGTCCTTCGGGCTGTTCCCAGTCGGCTGATGTATCCTGATTCTCCATCAGGGAGATCTTATCCATGATATCACGCCACATGAACTTATGGTCATTTGTGTTGATCGTGATATTTGAATCATAACCGAACCATACTGAAGCAGTATAATAAGGTGTCATTCCGCAGAACCATAGGTCATAGGAATTAGATGTCGTACCTGTCTTGCCGGCACATTTGACACCACTAGTCATACGCGCCCTTGTACCGGTACCGGAATTAACAACATCCTTCATACCTTCTATAAGCTGGTATGCAGTAGTCTCCTTACACATACGATGTGAACGAAGCTTCGGCTCCGTATTATCAATAACTATATTTCCGTCGTGGTCATAAACCTTTGAATAGAATACAGGCTTAACATATTCGCCCATATTTGCGATTCCGGCATATGCTGCAGTGATTTCAAGATTAGTAACACCATATGTCAGACCACCAAGGGCAGTTGCCTGCTGGATATCGGAATATATCTCACCGTTAACGCCGATCTCTTTATCCACAAGTGTCGTAAAGCCCTCATTTAATAAGTATTCAAATGACACGGCCGGCGTTACTGCAGTTATGGCCTGTACTGCGATAATATTCATCGACTGGCAGATAGCATTACGAAGTGAGTTAGGTCCCCAGTAGCCGCCATACCAGTTTCTTACAGGTGTTCCGTTTGCGAAGGCATATGGCTTATCCTCGAAGCATGAGCAAAGTCCGCCCTCTGTATCGATATACGGCAGGAATGCCGCAAGCACCTTAAATGTGGATCCCGGCTGACGCTTAGCATTTGTTGCTCTGTCAAATCCCAGGTTCTCAGTCTTCTCTCCTCGTCCGCCGCCCACAGCCTTAACATATCCTGTCCTCTGGTCGATTACCGTAAATGATGCCTGAGGCTGAATTGCGGTCTTGAATTCTTCATTGAGGAAGGTTGCTCCGGTCTGGTCAAGCATAGCCTCTTTATAGGTATCTGCTGCAGCACGTGCATCCTCCGGACTTGGATAGATATTATTATATTTGGAATTCTCCGTCAGCTTCCTGTAATAAGTAAGAAGCGTATTTGTATCATAGTTATAAGTTGTTATTCCGTCATCATCGAGAAGCGTAAGCTTGTAGTTAAGAGCAACCGATGTAGTCTGAGGATAATAAACAGGATCGTTGATAGTTTCATCAACTATAGCCTGAATATCATAATCCTGAACGGAATATACGCTGTATCCGCCTGTATAGATCTCATCATAAGCCTGTGCTTCGGTCATGTCATACATTTCCATGAAATCCTTGCAGAGTGCTCTCATAAGATCATCTGTATAATATGAATTAAATTCAAAGTTATCGTCATTCTGCTTCTTGATCTTCTGGATCCTGTCATAAACGGGATCATAAAGAGCAGAATTATACTCGCCCTTATCTATATATCCGAGCTCGAGCATCTTATCAAGAACGTCCTCACGACGATAATTATTCTTCTCGGGATAAACAACAGGATCAAAAGAATAAGGATTCTTGGTGATACCTGCTATAACACAGATTTCGGAAAGCTTAAGATCCTGAATATGCTTATCAAAATATCTGTCAGCCGCAGCCTCGATTCCGTTAACACCCTGTCCGAGATAGATAGTATTAAGGTAATACTCCATAAGCTGTTCCTTGGTATAAAGCTTTTCAAGCTCTATAGCAAGATACTGCTCCTGAACCTTACGCTCTATCTTCTGGAGCTTGGTAGTCTCGTTCATACCAACGTTGAATACCTGGTTCTTGATGAGCTGCTGGGTAATGGTCGAAGCACCTTCAGCCATGTTACCTTTTACAACGTCCTTATAGAGAGCTCTGAAGATACCACGCATATCGATTCCGTTATGCTTCCAGAATCTTTCATCCTCTATTGAGACAAATGCATCAACAACCTGCTGAGGTATATCATCATAATATACATATACACGGTTGGAATTGATCGTGGAAAGAGTATTCTTCTCATTTCCCTTCTGATCATAGATTACAGTCTTAAAGCCCTTTGGCTTGATGCTGATCTGGGATACATCGGGAGCATCATCAAGGATACCCTTCATCATACCGAAGCCTGCACCGGCCATAACAAGTATCAGAAGCACAAAAAGTGCAAGAATAAGCTTGAATACATCGATAAAGAAACGTCTTTCAAGTCTTCCTGATTTTGATTTTAAAGTTTTCTGTCGTTTGATAACGCTTTCTTTGCTGAAATTCAAGATAAGCCTCCAGTTAAAAAATACTTAATACCTTAAAAACCACCCTACAGTATATCACTTTTATCTATTCTTTGCAAAGAGCTTCCTTGCAACTCCCAGGAACACTTCATTGTTCTTGGTCTGGCTCATAAGCTTTAAGAGATCTTCCGTAACGTCCTCATTTTTCATGCTATGGAATCTTGAATGAATTATATCGAGAACCTCTGTCTCTTCCTTTGAAAGAAGCAGGTCATCCTTTCTTGTTCCGGACTTGGAGATATCGATTGCAGGGAATACTCTCTTCTCCTGAAGATCTCTGTCGAGAACAAGCTCCATGTTGCCGGTACCCTTAAATTCCTCGAATACAACATCGTCCATACGGCTTCCGGTATCTATAAGAGCAGTGGCAAGTATTGTAAGCGAACCGCCTTCTCTCATATTTCTGGCAGCACCGAAGAACTTCTTAGGCATATGAAGTGCCGCGGGATCGAGACCGCCGGAAAGAGTTCTTCCGCTTGGAGATACGGTAAGATTATATGCTCTGGCAAGTCTTGTTATGGAATCGACCAGGATAACCACATCCTGTCCACTTTCAACAAGTCTCTTTGCACGTTCGATGACCATCTCCGAAACCCTCTTATGATGCTCGGGAAGCTCATCAAATGTCGAATATATGACCTCTGCATTCTTGCCCTCGATATATTCCTTGATATCCGTAACTTCCTCGGGACGTTCGTCTATAAGAAGCACGATAAGGTTCATCTCCGGATTCGAAACGCTTATCCTCTTTGCGATCTGCTTGAGAAGCGTCGTCTTACCGGCCTTAGGAGGAGATACGATCATACCTCTCTGGCCTTTTCCGATAGGTGAAAAGAGATCGACTATCCTGAGTGAAACGGGAGCACCTGTGTAATCAAGATGTATCCTCTCATTCGGGAAGATAGGTGTCATATCCTCGAACTTATGTCTTTTCATTATCTCTGCAGGAGTATATCCGTTTACGGATTCGATATAAAGAAGCGCACTGAACTTTTCATTCGGTGAATTCTTTCTTCTGATCGGCCCTCTTACGATATCTCCGGTACGAAGCCTGAACTTACGGATCTGGGAAGGGGCAACATATATATCCTTATCACCGGGCATATAGTTATCACTTCTGATGAATCCGAAGCCATCAGCCATGACCTCAAGTATACCTTCGGCGAACTCCTTTTCCTCCTGAGCGGTTTCCTCAGCTTCCTCTTCGATATCTTCGGGAAATGATTCGGCCATCTCCACTTCTGCATACTCATCTTTTATATCATTCTCCGGCATCTTTTCAGCAACATTTTCTGCCGGTTTTTCTTCTGCAGTATTCTCTTTCTCAGCCTTATCTTTTTCAGCAGGCATAGGCTTAGCCTTCTTTAGATTTTTAGCAGCAGATGACTTCTTCACAGGCTCAGCTTTCTCTGTTTTCTTGGCAGGTTCCGTCTTCTTTACTTTCTTAGCCGGTTTTGCCTTTTCTTCTTTTTTCGAAGCAGCTTCTGCCTCCTTCTGGCTTCTCATAAGATCGATCTTTTCAAGAAGATCGACAAGATCAGCCTTCTTCATATCATTGGTACCTCTGATACCTTTTTCCTGTGCAAGAGCTCTAAGCTCTGCAACCTTTAATTTTTTGTAGTCCATATAAAACCTCACTTTAAAAGACTTGCAAATACATAATAATTGTTTTATCCTTAACATTACCCCTTGAGGCAACGTAAATTTCTAATTATTGGAGCAGATATGGATAATCAAAATCTAATGCTATATAAGCTTATAATACTGTATATGCTTGACAGAACGGACGAGTATACGATCACTAACGCCCAGATAACGAGCTTTATACTTGACAGGGGATATACGAATCTTTTCAATATCCACGAATCTATAAGCGAACTGATAGACAAGAATTTTATATCCGTCAGCACCATACGTAACACACAGCACTACCAGATAACAAATCAGGGAGAAGAAGCTCTCTCTTATTTTGAAAAAAGAATTTCCAATACTATTAAACAGGAAATCAGGGAATATTTCAAGAAGGAAAAAATAAATCTTAAAAATGAATCAGAGATATTCTCCGATTATACACTGAATGATCATAACGAATACACAGTAGAATGTGCTATCAGGGAAAAGCGCGAGAATCTTGTAGATATCAAGATGAACGTTCCGGATAAAGAACTTGCCAGACTCATCTGCGACAACTGGCGTACCAAAAGTACAGACGTTTATCAGATGCTTGTCAACGAGCTCTGGGATAAAAACTGATCAATGAGACCGAGAAGCTCCTCTCTTCCGGTCTTATCAAGTGATGAATGAGGAATGATGATCTGATCTTTAGGAGCCTTAAGGGTATCTCTTATCAGCTTAAGCTGTTTATCCTTCTGGCTTCTTTTTATTTTGTCATACTTGGTCGCAACGATAACGGGTTTAAAGCCACTGTTAATGATATAATCATACATCATGACATCATCCTTGGAAGGAGCATGTCTGATATCAACAAGAAGAACTATGCAGACTAAGTTTTCTCTCTTGGAAAGATATCTTTCGATCATCTTGCCCCAGCGGGCTCTTTCCTCAAGGGAAGCCTTGGCATATCCGTACCCCGGAAGATCCACAAGATAGAATTCTTCATTAATTGCATAAAAATTAATCGTAACAGTCTTGCCGGGACTTGATGAAGTCCTGGCAAGATTTTTACGATTTAAAAGCGAATTTATTAAGGATGATTTGCCTACATTTGAACGGCCTGCAAATGCTATCTCCGGCTTATCATAATCCGGAAACTTAGATGTAACTCCGCAGACACATGCAAGCTCTGAAGTCTTTATCTTCAAGATGATCTCCTTAACTTACACGTTCAACTTCGGGATCTGCACCTTCTGATACAGTCTCCTTAGTGATAGTAACCTTTGTTATTGTATCATCCGACGGTATCTCATACATTACGTCCGTCATGGCATTTTCAAGGATAGCTCTAAGACCTCTTGCTCCGGTAGCTCTTTCCATAGCTTCCTTTGCAACCTCTCTTAATGCATCCTCATGGAAGTCAAGATCAACTCCGTCAAATTCGAAAAGCTTCTTATACTGCTTAACGATGGATGATTTCGGAACCGTAAGTATGCTTACGAGAGCCTCTTCATCAAGCTGATCAAGAGTTACAACAACGGGAACACGTCCTACGAATTCCGGAATGATACCGAATTTTACAAGATCCTGAGGCTGAACCTGACGTAAGAGCTCAGTATCCACGATAGTCTTATCCAGCTGGATATCGGCATTGAAACCGATCGACTTCTTACCTACACGGTTCTCGATAACCTTATCAAGTCCGTCAAAGGCTCCTCCGCATATAAAGAGGATGTTGGAGGTATCGATCTCGATAAACTCCTGCTGAGGATGCTTACGTCCGCCCTGAGGAGGTACGGAAGCTATCGTTCCCTCAACTATCTTAAGAAGTGCCTGCTGAACACCTTCTCCGGAAACGTCACGGGTAATCGAAACATTTTCGGACTTCTTAGAGATCTTATCGATCTCATCGATATATATGATTCCCTTTTCTGCCCTGTCGATATCATAATCAGCCGCCTGGATAAGCTTAAGAAGGATATTCTCAACATCCTCACCAACGTATCCTGCCTCTGTAAGAGTCGTTGCATCGGCAATGGCAAACGGAACATTTAACATTTTTGCAAGTGTCTGTGCAAGATATGTCTTACCTGAACCTGTGGGTCCGATCATCAGGATATTACTCTTCTGAAGCTCTACATCGAAGGTCTTGCCGGCGATAACTCTCTTATAATGATTATATACAGCTACGGAAAGCGCCTTCTTGGCTGCTTCCTGACCGATAACATAATCATCGAGGAAAGCCTTTATCTCCTTCGGCTTTGGAAGGTTAAGCTCGCCGTTTTCGGCATCAAAACTTCCGAGCTCTTCATCGATTATATCTCTGCATATCTGGACACAGTCATCGCATATATATACCTCAGGTCCGGCTATAAGCTTTCTGACCTGATCCTGTGTCTTGCCACAGAAGGAGCAAGTAAGTATCTTTTCGTCCTTACGACCTGCCATCTATATTCTCCTTATTATCTGTTACTTACAACACTGTCGATAAGACCATATTCAACTGCCATATCAGCTGTCATCCAGTTGTTTCTTTCGCAGTCTGCATAAACCGTGTCATAATCCTTGCCACAGTTCTCAGCCATGATCTTAACTAAGTTTTCCTTGATCCTCAGCATATGCTTAACGTCGATCTCCATATCAGTTGCCTGACCCTGGGTACCGCCGAGAGGCTGATGGATCATTATCTCTGAATTAGGAAGAGCAAATCTCTTACCCTTAGCGCCGCCTGAAAGAAGGAAAGCGCCCATGGATGCAGCCATACCGACACAGATGGTGGATACATCACATTTGATATAATTCATGGTATCGTATATAGCCATACCCGCAGTAACCGAACCGCCCGGGCTGTTTATATACAGATTGATATCCTTGTTTGAATCCTCTGATTCAAGGAAAAGAAGCTGAGCCACAACGAGGCTTGCTGTTACATCATTTACCTCATCACCAAGGAAAATGATTCTCTCCTTTAAAAGTCTCGAGTAGATATCATAGGCTCTTTCGCCTCTGTTGGTAGTCTCAATGACTGTAGGTACTAATGCCATTCTTATACCTCCTTAACTTTGGAAGCAATATACTCAACCGCTTTCTGCATTTTAAGATCGATAGCGAGAGCTTCCATCTGCTCCTCACCCATGATCTCCTTGATCTTATCAACTTCCATCTGATACTGCTTAGCCATCTTCTCGATCTCTGCAGCCTTATCCTCTTCAGTGATCTCAAAGTTCTGAGCATCAGCTACTGCCTCAACTACAAGGCTCTTCTTGATCTGCTTCTCAGCCTCGGGACGAACCTGATCTCTCATGTCATCTCTTGTCTGGCCTGTCATGTTGAGATACTGCTCAAGGTTCATACCCTGATACATAAGCTGCTGGCCGAAGTTATCAACCATCTTATCCTGCTGATAAGAGATCATAGCCTCGGGAAGCTCCATCTTGGAGATCTCTACAAGCTTCTCAACAGCCTTATCTTCCTTTTCTCTCTTAGCAGTCTGGGCTTTTCTCTCCTCAAGAGTCTTGCGGATATCAGCTTTAAATTCATCAACTGTCTCAAAGTCAGTTGTATCAGATACATATTCATCATCAAGCTCGGGAAGTACTGTTTCCTTGATTGCAAGAAGGTCACACTTGAATACAGCATCCTTACCTGCAAGGTCTTCTGCCTGATATTCTTCGGGGAATGTAACATTTACATCGAAGCTGTCGCCGATGTTATGACCGATGATCTGATCCTCGAAACCGGGGATGAATGAACCTGAACCGAGAACGAGAGGATAATTCTCACCCTTTCCGCCTTCGAATGCAACTCCGTCAACGAAGCCCTCGAAGTTGATCATTGTCTCATCACCGCTCTGGGCAGCTCTGTCTGTAACTTCCTTCTTAGAGGAGTTCTCCTTAAGCTTTCTCTCGATCTCTTTCTCAACGTCCTCATCTGTAACCTCGGTTACAACCTTCTCGATTTCGATAGACTCGATGTCACCGAGCTCAACGGGAGGCTTTGTAGCAACCTTTGCTTTATAGATGAAATCCTTACCCTTCTCGATCTGGCTTACTGAGATCTCGGGATTGGAAACGATGTCGAGGTCAAGATCCTTGATCTCCTCGAAATATGTCTTGTTAATGAGGTCATTTGCAGCATCCTCATAGAATACGGCATAACCATATGCCTTCTCGATATATGCCATGGGAACCTTACCCTTACGGAATCCGTCGAACTGGAATTTTCCCTTTGTTCTGTTATAGACATCAACACATGCCTTTCTGAAATCCTCTGCGGGTACGGTGATGGTAATATCAGCCATATTACCTTCAAGCTTTTCAAATGTAGCGCTCATTTTATTTCCTCCTTATATATCCTCAAAACCAACTTTTTGAGGAATGTCTTTACAAAAAATCACGGCCAGCGCCTATCAATTGGGCGTTAACCGTGAAATTATAGCACAGTTGAAGTTGTAAGTCTATAACAAATTATGCAACTCTGGGACGGGGGATCAGTTGCATTAGTCAAGCTGAGCCATCAGGCTGAGCATTCCTGATACAAGTTTAACGGAATTGTTGATAGCCTTCTTCTGGAAGGAAGGATAATCAACTTCTGCGTCGTCATTTGCCTTATCTGATATGGAACGGATGATAAGGAACGGAACATCATTCATATGAGCAACATGTGCGATCGCAGCTCCTTCCATCTCAGTACACATTCCGCCGACATTTTCGATTATAGCCTGCTTGGCAGCTTTATCGGAAATGAACTGGTCACCGGAAACCACCTTTCCCAGAAATACCTTGATATCGGGATTAACCTTGTGGCATACCTCCTGAGCTATACCCGCAAGTCTCTCATCAGCCTTATAAACACTGGTATCCTGATCCGGGATGATTCCCTTCTTATAACCAAGCCCGGTAACATCCATATCATGCTCCTGTGCTTCAGTCGAAAGGACTATATCTCCAATATCTATCCTGTCATCAAGTGAACCGGCGATTCCTGTATTGATCAATGACTTAACATTATATACGGTGGAAAGGACCTCGGCAGCCATTGCTGCATTTACCTTACCGATACCGCTTCTTACAAGAACAACATCGTTATCATAAAGAGTACCCTGCCAGAATTCCATTCCGGATATGACCTTTTTATCTACCTCGCACTCTTCCATCATCATGTTTTTGATACCGTCAATCTCTTTATCCATTGCGGCGATGATTCCTATCATAACTCTGATAACCCCCTTGGTTTAATTATTCTCACGTGCTTGATTATATCATTAAACTCGCTAAAACACAAAAAGATATTGGATAACTTGCATTATTCAAATCAAATCCGTATTGAATTTAAACTATGGTTGAATTATAATATCGAAAGCTGTCCATGACAGAAATACATATAAATATGAAATAAAAAATTGATTAAAGGAGTACAGTCTATTGAATCGTCTTGGAATTGATATCGGTTCTACAACCGTAAAGATCGCCATCATTGATGATGAAAACAGAATTCTTTATTCAGAATATAAGCGTCACTTCGCAAGGATCAAA
Source organism: Eubacterium sp. (assembly GCA_017619835.1). Taxonomy (GTDB): domain Bacteria; phylum Bacillota; class Clostridia; order Lachnospirales; family Lachnospiraceae; genus Eubacterium_Q. The sequence goes on along the minus strand of JAFZRN010000025.1, from coordinate 172,804 downwards.
GAAACTCTTCGCGAGCTTCTTGAAAATGCCATCGAAGCCATAGGTGACATGGATGTCGCAGCCGACATAACCGGTTCCGGCGGTCTTGCACTTTCGAATGTCATCGGTGTTCCCTTTGAGCAGGAAGTAGTATGTGTATCTACAGCTTTGAAGACATTTGCACCTAAAACACAGGTTGCGATCGAGCTGGGAGGTGAGGACGCCAAGATCATATACTTTTCAAAAAACGGTATCGAGCAGAGAATGAATTCCGTCTGCGCCGGAGGAACAGGTTCCTTCATCGACCAGATGGCTGCCCTTCTCATGACCGATGCTTCCGGGTTAAATGAGCTGGCCAAGTCCTACGATACCATACACCCCATTGCTGCCCGCTGCGGAGTTTTCGCAAAGACGGATATCCAGCCTCTTATCAACGAGGGTGCTACAAAGCCGAATCTTTCGGCATCCATCTTCCAGGCTGTTGTTAACCAGACAATATCCGGTCTTGCCTGCGGTAAGCCTATCAGGGGCTATGTTGCATTTCTCGGAGGACCTCTTCATTTCCTGGATCAGCTGAGGGAAAGATTCATCGATACACTTAATCTTGATGAGGAGCATTCAATCGTTCCCGATAACTCTCACCTCTTTGCAGCTTCCGGTGCTGCTCTTCATGCAGATGAAGAAGGTATGGTAGGACTTAAAGAGCTGGCTGAGAAGCTTACACCCGAACTTAAGATTGAGATTGAAGTAAACAGACTTGATCCTCTTTTTAAGGATGAGTCATCATATAAAGAATTTTCCGAGAGAATGTCCAAATATATCGTTAAACGCGGCGACCTCTCGACTTATAAGGGAAATGTCTTCCTTGGTATAGATGCGGGCTCGACAACTACAAAGCTTGCACTTATCGGTGAGGAAGGCGAGCTTCTCTATGACTTCTACAGTAATAATAACGGAAGTCCCGTAAAGACAACCATAAAGGCTATGAAGGAGATCTATGCATCTCTTCCCGAGGGGGTTAAGATCGCAGGAAGCTGTTCAACCGGCTACGGCGAAGCCCTTCTTAAGTCTGCATTTAATCTTGATTACGGTGAGGTTGAGACTATCGCACACTACACTGCCGCCGCTTTCTTTGACCCAAAGGTAGATACCATCCTTGATATCGGCGGTCAGGACATGAAATGTATCAAGATACGTAACGGCGTTGTCGATAACGTAATGCTTAACGAGTCCTGTTCTTCGGGATGTGGATCCTTTATCGAGACATTTGCAAATTCACTTGATTACAAGGTTCAGGATTTTGCAAAGATCGCTCTTTTCGCATCCAGCCCTATCGATCTCGGCTCAAGATGTACGGTTTTCATGAATTCAAAGGTTAAGCAGGCACAGAAGGAAGGTGCCTCAGTTGAGGATATCTCCGCTGGTCTTGCTTACTCGGTAATAAAGAATGCACTTCTTAAGGTTATCAAGCTAACTGATCCGAAGCAGCTTGGTACACGTATCGTTGTCCAGGGTGGTACCTTCTACAATGATGCAGTCTTAAGAGCCTTCGAGCTTGTATCCGGTGCAAAGGCAATCCGCCCCGATATCGCGGGTATCATGGGAGCTTTCGGTGCCGCACTTATCGCAAGAGAGAATTATGAGGAAGGCTTTGAGTCCACCACTCTTCCAAGTGAAGATGTAAATGAGCTCACCTATGAAACTCAGATGGCGCGCTGCGGCGGCTGTACCAATAACTGCCTTCTTACTATTAACAAGTTCACAGGAAACAGACGTTTCATAACCGGTAACCGTTGCGAGAAGGGACTTGGTCTTAAGAAGAATAAAGAGAATCTTCCGAATCTCTATGATTATAAGTTTAATCGTCTGTTCGGCTACGAGCCTCTTCCCATAGATAAGGCTCCCCGTGGAGAGATCGGTGTTCCGAGAGTTCTTAATATGTACGAAAACTATCCGTTCTGGTTCACATTCCTGACAGAACTTGGCTACAGGGTAATACTTTCACCTAAGTCGGATAAGAATATCTATCAGCTGGGAATCGAATCCATCCCGAGTGATACGGAGTGCTACCCCGCAAAGATAAGCCACGGGCATGTAATGTGGCTTGTTAAGCAGGGTCTTAAGACGATTTTCTATCCTTGTATCCCATATGAAATGAATGAGACACCGGACGCAAATAATCACTACAACTGTCCGATCGTTACTTCATATTCCGAGAATATCAAGAATAACATGGAAGAGCTGGAGACCGAGCATATAACCTATATCCGTCCTTTCCTTGCACTTGATAACAAGCTTGCCCTTAAGGACAGGATGTATAGAGAGTTTACCAAATATACCGATGTTACAAGGGATGAGATCAGTAACGCAATCGATAAGGCATATGCCGAGGCCGAAAAGGTTAAGAGCGATGTAAGAGCCAAAGGTGAGGAGACGCTTAAGTTCCTCGAAGAGACAGGCAGGGTCGGAATTGTTCTTGCAGGAAGACCTTACCATATCGATCCGGAGATCAACCATGGTATCCCAGAGCTCATTAACTCCTATGGTGTTGCAGTACTTTCAGAGGACTCCATCTCCCATTTAAGCGATGTGGACAGACCTCTTATCGTATCCGACCAGTGGATGTACCATTCAAGACTTTATAAGGCAGCTAACTATGTTAAGACCAGGACCAACCTCGAACTGGTCCAGCTCTTCAGCTTCGGCTGCGGACTTGATGCCGTTACGACCGACTGCGTCAAGGATATACTTTCAAATTCCAATAAGATCTATACGGTGCTTAAGATAGATGAGGTTTCAAACCTCGGTGCCGCAAGGATAAGGATACGTTCACTCCTTTCGGCCATGAAGGTTCGTGAGAAAAAGAAATATAAGCCTGTCGACTGTTCAACTGCCATCAATAAGGTTGAGTTTACAAAGAAGATGCGTGGCGATTATACAGTTCTCTGTCCGCAAATGTCGCCGATACATTTTAAGATGCTTCAGGCTGCAATGCATCATTTCCATGTAAACTTCCTGATGCTGCCGGATGCAACCAAGTCGACTATCGATGAAGGCTTAAGATTCGTTAATAACGATGCCTGCTACCCTTCGATAATCGTTGTAGGCCAGCTTATGGAAGCTATCCAGTCAGGCAAATACGACACTGATAAGCTCGCTGTTGCGATCACTCAGACCGGCGGTGGCTGCAGGGCTACCAATTATATCGGCTTTATAAGACGTGCTCTTGAAAAGTCGGGATACGGACATATCCCCGTTGTATCTATAAGTGCACAGGGACTTGAAAAGAATTCAGGACTCAAGGTCAATCTAAAGGGTCTTAAAGCTGCAATGCATGCCGTTATGTATGGCGACCTCTTTATGCGTGTAGTTTACAGGACAAGACCTTATGAGAAGGTGCCCGGTTCTGTTAATAAGCTTCATAGAAAATGGGAAAAGATCTGTATCAGAGATATTGAGAGAGGCTCTCATAACTTCAGCAGGATCGTTCGTGATATAGTAAGAGAATTTGATGAGATCGAGCTTGATGAGACGATCGTTAAACCAAGGGTCGGAATCGTAGGCGAGATCCTGGTTAAGTTCCTTCCTTCGGCAAACAACCATCTGGTTGACCTCCTGGAAGCCGAAGGTGCGGAGGCTGTAATGCCGGATCTTCTGGATTTCCTCTTCTATTCAGCATATAACAGTAATTACAAATACGAATTCCTCGGCAAGACCAAGAAATCGGCAAAGATAAGCAATATGCTTATCAAGATGCTTGAGCAGCTGAGAAGACCGATGTCAAAGGCTCTCGAACAAAGTAAGCGTTTTGAACCGCCTACACCTATCGCCACCATAGCAAGCTATGCCCGCCCTATCGTTTCAATCGGAAATGAGACCGGCGAGGGATGGTTCCTTACAGGAGAAATGGTTGAGCTGATAAAAGAAGGCGCTCCGAACATTGTATGCTGTCAGCCATTTGCATGTCTGCCTAACCACATAATCGGTAAAGGAGTTATCAAGAAGCTCCGTACGGTTTATCCGGATGCTAACATTACACCGATCGACTTCGATCCCGGTGCATCCGAAGTTAACCAGGTAAATCGTATCAAGCTGATGCTTGCAGCTGCAAGAGAAAATCTGGATAAATAAATCAGAAAAATATATCTGAATAAACAAAAAAATCGGGGATAATATCCCCGATTTTTATCGTTTAAGATATATTATCATTCCAGGGCCGAGATTCTCGGTCGGACGTGCCATGAAGCCATGCCTTTCATAAAAGCCTTCTCTTCCTTTGGCGCACATCAGGGCAAGCATCATTTCCTCGCCGTCCGTGTTAAGATTCGTAACATAGTTCTTAAGATGTTTTATAAGAGCCGAGCCTACGCCTCTTCCGTGATATTCTGGAAGGACGATCAGATCCTGGATATAACAGATGACGGCACCGTCACCTACTATCCTGCCCATTCCTATAAGTTTCCTCGAACCATCCTCGGCTTCATCATATGCCGAGATCGAATATATACAGTTTTCAAGTGCAAGCTCTGCCTGTCTTTCGGTCAGCTTTTTCCAGCCTACCGATTCACGTAATCCAAGATATTCTGCGACAGAAAGCCTGTCTTCACTGAATTTGATCATTTCAAACTACCTATAACCTTACAGAAATACCCTGCTCTCTGAGGTACTCCTTTACTTCTTTTATTTCAAGTTCCTTAAAATGGAAAAGAGATGCAGCAAGCGCTGCGTCGGCATTTCCCTTTGTAAATGCCTCTTCAAAATGCTGAAGAGTTCCGGCTCCGCCAGAAGCAATGACAGGAATACTGACATTATCCGAAATCATTTTCGTAAGCTCAAGATCATAGCCTGCCTTGGTTCCGTCGGCATCCATACTTGTGAGAAGTATCTCGCCGGCACCGAGTTCGGCTGCTTTTATCGCCCACTCAACCGCATCGTGCCCCATATCGATCCTTCCGCCATGCTTATAAACCGTCCAGCCGTCGCTTGGCTTCCATTCATCATTGATCTTAATGCTTTCCTCATAAGAAAGCGAAGGATCAGCGGCCTTTCCGACTCTTCGTCTTCTGGCATCGATGGCAACTACAACGCACTGGCTTCCGAACTTATCAGCAGCTTCACTTATAAGCGTTGGGTTATCGATCGCAGCGGAATTAACCGCTATCTTATCAGCACCTTCTCTTAAGATTTCTTTGAAATCATCGATAGTTCTTATGCCGCCGCCAACTGTGAACGGAATAAAAACCGTCTCGGCAACACGTCTAACCATATCGGTCACGATTGCACGTTTATCGGAGGAGGCCGTGATATCGAGAAATACAAGCTCGTCAGCTCCGGCCTTATCATAAGCCTTACCACATTCTACCGGGTCACCGGCGTCTATTAAATTAACAAAATTGATTCCCTTTACGACCCTTCCGTCTTTAACATCCAGGCACGGGATTATACGTTTAGTATGCATTTTTATTTCCTTATAGATTTATAAAATTCTTAAGTATGGTCAGGCCGACCTCGGAGCTCTTCTCGGGATGGAACTGAGTGGCCATCACATTTCCTCTTTCAACAGCTGCATCTATGGTTACGCCGTAGGTTGTCCTAGCGGCAACATCCTCGGGATTATCTGCTTTAAGATAATATGAATGTACAAAATATACATAAGGCTTTCCTTCGATCCCCGCAAAGAGACGGCTCTTCGGATTGATCTCGATATCATTCCAGCCTATCTGAGGAACTTTTAAGAAAGTACCATCGGGATAATCCGACGGTATCTTTACGATCTTACCATCCAGAAGTCCAAGTCCGGTAACTCCGGGGCTCTCCTCACTCTCCTTAAAGATAAGCTGAAGTCCCAGGCATATTCCCAGGAATGGCTTCCCGGTATCTACAAATTCGTAAATTGTCTTATCCAGTCCGCGGCTTCTTATCCTGCCCATAGCATCACCAAAGGCACCTACCCCCGGAAGGATCGCAGCATCCGAAGCAAGTATCACATCCCTGTCGCTCGTTATAATCGCATCCTCACCGAGAAACTGCAGCGCCTTCTCGACACTCTTTATATTTCCTGCATCATAATCGATAATTGAAATCATAATCAAACCTCGTTATCCGTGAAAAATCTGTGTCCGGGGTCTGACCCCATACACAATTTATTCACATTTTACTTGAAAAAGCATCCGGTTCGGGACCGGATGCTTTTACGTTTAATTTAAAAATCGTTCTGAGTATTTATAATCGGAAATGATCCTGTTATATCTCCGTTAAATACGTAGTATACACGGTCATCTTCCGGTTTGATATAAACCTCAAGCTTTTTTAAATTTGCAGGTTTGTTGCCTGCATCCTTCCAGATCTTCTCGGCATCCTTGATGACATCTGCCTGATTGATCTGTTCTCCGTAGAACTCAATATAAACATTAGTCTTCAATTTTATACCCTCCATATACAGTTAAACAACAATACCTTCTATGTCTAATAATATAATTCCATTATTCATAGTTGTCAACTAATTAGATGAGACCTAATTAGCCTTGAACTTTTTATATCCGGAGTATTCTTCCTTTGAATATGGTTCTCCGTTTTCATAAACTATCCATTCAAGTAAGTTACCATTCTTATCTTTTTTGGATTCATAGGTTCTCTTTATATTTTCGACAGTCACATCGTTTGATTCTTTGATCGTGTGAGTTCTTTTTATTTCGGAAGGATTCCTGTCCTTTTTATTTTTATATTTATATGTTTCAACAAGATTAAAATACTCGTCTTCACTTACATATTTTGTTTCACGACCATACTTATCATAGTTTGTTGTTGATTTGTAGCCATCGCCTTCATAAACATACTTCTTGTCATTACCATTCGAATAGAACGTACAGGTACATGTATAGCCATCACTGCTCGCGGAAACATATTTAACAAGCTTTCCCTTTTTATAGGTGTTTGATATCTTTATGGTTACCGTGGCCTTTTTCTTATCAGTATATTTTGTAGTCTGCTTGGTCAGGTTTTCATGACTGTCACGTTTATATGTAGTAGTACTTACAAGCTTTTTATTTGCATCATATACTTTTTCTTTAGTACATAAGCCATTTGAATCATACGTATACTTAGTATAGCTGCTCAGAACTCCGTCATCATAATACTTACTCTGGATCATATTTTCTTTTTTATCATACTTAAATACCGTTTTTTCTTCATATCTTGAAATTTTATCATTTTCATAATCCTTTAAGTATGAAATACTGGTTTGATATTTGGGAAGTCCATTTTTGTCAAATTTCTGATTGAATTCATAATCTTGAAACCATTTTCCATCTAAAATAAAATAATGTTTATTGGTTTCATACTCCCAATAATATTTTGTCTTAGCCTGGGACTGTAAAGGTATATTGATTGAAAATGCTATCGCCAGCGCCAATACTACAGCCAATACTCTTCTTATTCTTTTCATGGTGCACCCTCCTTTAAACATTATATAGTCTGATAATTAATCTGATTCATATGAAAACTTCTTATATCCGGAATAAACCATTTTAGTAGCCGGCTTTCCGTTTTCATATGTAATATATTCAGTTATATTACCGTGCTTATCCTTTTTAGACTTATACTTCATCTTAACTGTTTCGGTAGTTTTTTCACCTGTTTCCTTATCTGTTCTGACAACCTTTCTTTCTGAACAGTTATAATCCTTTTTATTCTTATATTTATAGGTTGTTACTGTTTTTTCAGATGAATTATCCCATACTTCCTTTTCCATACGACCGTATTTGTCATATGTTGTAGTCCAGCCGCCCCAGCTGTATTTTGAAGATGATTTCTTAATTAAGCCCTTTTTAGTATATTCTGTTGTGCTTTTTCCACCACTTGAAGTTGTGGAAACTTCCTTTACTTTAGTATTGTTCTTATATGTATATTTATATTTTGTAGTATCGGTTTTCTGATTCTTATTGGTATACTTGGTTGTCTGTTTGGTTACATCATCATGGCTGTTATATTTATATGTTGTAGTACTCATAAGCTTCTTCTTTGAATCATATTCTTTTATCTTAGTTATATAGCCATTTGAATTACGCTTGTATGTAGTATAACCCGAAAGCTTTCCATTATAGTAATATAGTGCTTTCTTTGTAAAACCATCACTGTCAAGCTTATAAACGTATTTATTTTTGCCACCCTTTTCATTCTTTTTTGTATCCATATCATAGTTATAATTGGTATCGGTACCACCTATATATCGACCCTTTTTGTCATACTTAGCTTTGGATTCCCAAGACTTTACCCATTTTCCGTCAATATAATTATAGGATACGGACTTTGTGGCATTCCAGTAATGATATGTCTTTGCCTCTGAACTAAGCGGCACATTTACGGATATAGCAATTGCAAGTGCCAGTAGAATTGCAAATAATCTTTTAACTTTCTTCATCTCTCTCACCCTCCAATTTGATATTAAAAAGTTAACAAACTACCTACCCCTTATTATACTCCTAAACCTATAATGTGACAAACAGATCTGAACTGTTTGTCACATTTAAACTTCTGAGTGCGTGTCGAGTTCAAAGTAGAAAACGACACCTGTATCGGTATTGTAAACGCCGAAATCCTTATCATGTGCATTCATGATCGCGGCAACGATGGAAAGACCGATTCCGGAGCCTCCGTAGTCCCGAGTTCTGGCCGGATCCGACTTATAGAACTTGATAAAGAGCTTATCCAGATCATCATCTGATATCTGCTGGCCGTCGTTATAAACATTAACGCGGACGGTATCCTTCTTAAAGTCATACCATACCTTGATCTTACCGTTATCCGATACATAATGGATCGCGTTCGAAAGATAATTGGTGATGACCTCTTCTATCATAAATGTATCGGCCCACACCAATACTGCCTTATCTTCATTGAACTCGATCTCAGCTTTCTTATCCTGAAGAAGTATCGAAGAATTCTTGATGGTCTCATCAATAAGCTTTGTAACATCGAAATGCTCGATTGAAAGATCATTTCCGGTTTCAAGCTGATTAAGATCTATAAGCTTCATAACCAGCGAATTCATTTTCGCTGCTTCATCAGATATAACATCACAATAATAGTTCATTGTCTCGGGATCATCTGCGACACCGGACTTTATTCCTTCTGCATAACCCTGGATGATCGCAAGTGGAGTCTTAAGCTCATGGGAAACATGCGAAAGGAATTCACTCCTCATCTCCTCGATATGCTCTTTTTCTCGGATATCATTGGAGAGTTCAAGGTTAGCGCTCTTCAGATCTCTGATAGAATCCTCAAGTCTGCTTGAAAGATCATTCATACTCTTACCGAGATCACCTATCTCATCATTACTCATCACATTAACTCTTGCGCTGAAATCCAGATCAGACATACGCTTGGCGATACGTGACATTTCAATGATAGGTCTCGAGAACATATTTGAGATATAAAGAACGATAAGAAGCTCAACAATAAGCATACTGAGCGAAGTCACCATGAAAAGCCTTGAGGTAAATATACTGCTCTCGGTCACCTGCTCAAGAGGGGTACGTAGGATAATGACAAAATTATTATCCAGTAGTCCCACAAGGTCATAGTAGCTTCCGCCCACTTTATTCTCGGTCTCTGTCGCAGACACAATATTTTTAACAATCTTATATTTCTTCCCGGAATATTTGAAATTGGAAACATCATAATCTTCAACAAGTGACTGGATCGCAAGAGTCGCGATATCGTTCAGCTTGACCGAAGAATAAACCTTAAAATTCTGAGGATCGATAACATAGATTGACGCGCTTGCAGGGTTCTCTATATAACCATAAAGGCTCACAATCTTATCACGCTTCAGATTCCTGACATTCTCTACATCATTGAAGAATTCATTGCAGGATTCGTAAGTCGAAACAAGTGAATTCTTGGTATGAGTCACATAAAACTGCTCGATAAAATGAGAACTTACCGACCAGGAGATAAGGATTGTGAGGAAAGTCGAAAATAAAACAATTACAGATATTTTTAATCTTATGGAATGAGATATTCTAAGCATATTTATATCCCCGGATTACTCGTCTTCTTTTACCTCAAACTTATATCCTACTGCCCAGATGGTATTGATATATTTACCCTTCTCGCCAAGCTTTGCACGAAGCTTCTTGACATGGGTATCGATAGTTCTTGCATCACCGTAATAATCATAATTCCAAACACGGTTAAGGATGTTCTCTCTTGAAAGAGCTCTTCCCTGATTGACCATAAAGTACTCAAGAAGCTCGAACTCTTTAAATGAAAGTTCAACAAACTCACCATCAAGTGTAACTGTATGAGCATTCTTATCCAGAACAATGCCGCCGGCTTCGAGCACATTTTCCTCTGTCTCGGAATTGGTACGACGAAGAACAGCCTCAACTCTTGCAACAAGTATGCTGGGATTAAATGGCTTGGTTATATATTCGTCAACTCCGATGGAGAAGCCTCTCAGCTCATCCTTTTCACTGGTCTTTGCAGTAACCATGATAATTGGAACATTTGAAAGCTTCCTGATTTCTTCGCTTGTCTCGTAGCCATCCATTTTCGGCATCATTACATCCATGATGATAAGGGAAATGTCGTTGTTAGCCGTAAAAACCTTAAAGGCTTCTTCCCCATTTGCGGCTTCCATTACGATATAACCCTTCTTAGCGAGAAAGTCCTTCATCAGCTTTCTCATTCTCTCTTCATCATCAACTACAAGAATCTTGATATCACTCATTGTATAACCTCCCTAAGTTTATAAAAAAACACAAAAACGAGCCTTATATTGTTCAGGCTCGTTTTAGTAGTCTATTCAGAATCAGTTCCGGAAGCATCCGTAGAAGTGCCGTACTGGAACTTACCTTCTATTGTAACACCATACTTATCGCAAAGACTCTTAAGTTCATCCTCATACATTGACATATAGGTCTTGGAGTCTTTGATCGACTGCTGAGCCTGATCAAGCTTTGCTGTATCAACTTCGTCTATCGCCTGGATAACGTAGTCGATGGCATCTCTCTGAGAATTTGCCGACTTGGCAAAGAGGCTCTTAAGGTTTACAACCTCCGAATTGTTATATATCAGCTTGTCGAGATCTGCAAGATATGCATCATATGAAGCAAGTGCCTCATCCTGAAGCTGTTTCTTCCAGGTTTCCGAATCAAGCTCCGCACCATCCTTAAAGTACGCATTGTATACGCTGACTGCCTTGTCTCTGTTATCTGCAATAGACGGAAGATCGGAATTAACAAGCTGTACAAGCTCCTCCTGTACGGTAGCTCCTGTCTGAATCTCAAGAGCTGTCTTCTTTTCTTCCTTACCGCAACCCGTAAATGATAAAACAAGAGCTGTCGAAAGGATAAGCGCTAATAATCTCTTCTTCATAGTTAGTCTCCATTCTGAAAAATTAATCACACCTCAGATATTTTACCACAAAATCGTGAAAATGTGAACCCTGCTTTAAATGCCTTTTTTCATATACTTTTCGTACATATCGGGACGGCGGTCCTTAGTTCTTTCAATGGATTTTTCCTTCCTCCACTCCTCTATCAGCTTATGATTACCTGAAAGCAGAACCTCGGGAACCTCAAGGCCCTCATAAACCGGCGGCCTTGTATACTGGGGATATTCCAGAAGCCCGTCATAGAAGGATTCATAGGTAGCACTGTCATCACTTCCCAGGGCACCAGGTATAAGACGGGTTATGGCATCCATCATGACTATAGCAGCAAGCTCACCGCCGGTAAGGACATAATCACCCAGCGACACATGAACAGGATTGATAAGCTCTATCGCCCTTTCATCTATACCTTCATAATGACCGCACAAAAAGATTATATCCTCATTATGGGAAAGCGCCTGAGCCATTGACTGGTTAAAAGTCCTTCCCTGGGGAGACATATAGAGTACTCTCGGCCGTTTGGAGCCTGTCTTTTTGATAAGATCCTGATAACAGAGCCATACGGGTTCGGCCTGGATAAGCATACCCGAGCCGCCTCCGTAGATATAGTCATCCACATGCTTATATCTGTTCTGTGCATAGTCTCTGATATCCACGGCATTCAGAGTGATTATTCCGTTGTCGAGAGCCCTTCCCGTGATGCTGTGACTTAAGGTCTCATTAACCATCTCGGGAAAAAGAGTCATGACATGATAATTCAAATCTACATCCCCTTTATCAGATTCACATACATTTTTTTTTCATCCATATCCACCGAATCGATGAACTCCTCGACATCGGGGATATACTTCGTGGTACCATCAGTACATTTTACAATGAAAATGGTCTGGTCGGCGGCATTTTCGAAGTAATCTTCCAAGGTACCGATGACCTCACCCTCTGAAACCACATCAAAACCAATGACATCGGCCAGATAAAACTCGCCCTCCTCGAGGGGAATTGCATGTTCCTTATCTATATAAAGATCAAGACCGCGATAGCCTTCGATGTCATTTATATTATCTATCCCTTCAAACTTGAGAACGGGCATATTCTTCTTATATTTACAGCCCGTTACCTTAAAGGGCTTCATCTCACCCTTCATATCCACGAATACCGTATCAAGGTCGCTGAAACGGCTCACATCGTCAGTTGTGGGATATATGCTTATCTCTCCCCGCACGCCGTGAGGGGAAGAAAATATTCCGATACGCAGATAATCGTTCATATACTCTCTCACTTAAATATAATGATATGGGTGCCAAAAATTCATTTTGACACCCAGTTAAAGTCTATCTGATATCTACAACAACCTTATTGTCGCCCTTGGAAGCTGCAGCCTTAACAACTGTTCTTATAGCCTTGGCGATCCTACCACCTTTTCCGATAACCTTTCCCATATCCTCGGGAGCTACGGAAAGTTCAAGAGTGGTCACATCACCGTCAAGGGTTTCCTTAACAACTACGCCATCAGGATTATCGACAAGAGATTTTGCAATAAGTTCAACTAATTCCTTCATCGCTTACCTCCCTTGAATCCTTATTTCTCGATACCTGCCTGCTTTAAGAGCCTTGCTACAGTTTCTGTAGGCTGAGCGCCATTTGCGAGCCAATTCTTTGTTGCTTCCTCATCTACCTTAAACTGACTGGGCTTCTGATTGGGATCGTATGTACCGATCTCGTCGATTACAGCACCGTCTCTTGCTGTTCTTGAATCTGCTACAACAACTCTGTAAACAGGGTGCTTCTTGTAACCAAGTCTCTTTAATCTGATTTTTACTGCCATTTTTCTATTCCTCCATTTTATAGAAAATATAATATATTATGAACTTTTAAAAAGTTACTAACTTATTCATTTCGGACCCTAGAATCCGAAGGGCATCTTGAAGCCGCCGCGTCTACGCTTCTTGCTTCCCTTGCCGCCCATCATGTTAGAAAACTGCTTCATCATCTTTCTGGACTGCTCGAACTGCTTCATGAAGCGGTTAACTTCAGAGATATCCATACCGCAGCCTCTCGCGATACGGTTCTTACGGCTTACATTTATAAGATCCGGATTAGCTCTCTCCTCAGCCGTCATGGACTGGATGATCGCTCTCGGCTTCTTCATCGCGTCATTATCGATCTCTACATTCCCCAGCTTCTTGTTCATTCCGGGGATCATGCTCATAAGATCGCTGATATCGCCCATCTTCTCAACCTGCTCAAGCTGAGCAAGGAAATCGTTAAAGTCAAATGTCGCCTTACGGAGCTTCTCCTCCATAGCTGCAGCCTGCTCTTCATCGATAGCTGCCTGAGCTTTCTCGATAAGAGTCTCCACATCACCCATTCCGAGGATACGGCTTGCCATACGGTCGGGATAGAACGGCTCAAGGTCCGTAAGCTTTTCTCCCATACCTGCGTACATTATCGGCTTTCCGGTAACTGTCCTTATGGAAAGTGCGGCACCGCCTCTTGTATCACCATCCAGCTTTGTAAGTACAACTCCGTCGATTCCTATCTCTTCGTTAAATGTCTTCGCAACATTTACCGCATCCTGACCTGTCATCGAGTCTACTGTCAGGAGTGTATAGGTAACGTCGACATTTTCCTTAACATCTTTAAGCTCAGCCATCATCTCTTCATCTATATGAAGTCGGCCGGCTGTATCTATAAAGATAAGATTCAGGTTATTCTTCTGTGCATATGCGAGTGCTTCCTTAACTATCTCAACGGGCTTATGATCCGTACCCATTTCGAAAACAGGAACTCCCACCTTCTCACCGTTGATCTTCAGCTGATCGATAGCGGCGGGCCTGTAGATATCGCAGGCAACCAGAAGCGGTTTCTTACCCTTATTCTTAAACTGTCCCGCAAGCTTTGCGATCGAGGTCGTCTTACCTGCACCCTGAAGACCGCACATCATGATAATAGTCTGCTCATTGCTTGGAAGACATTTTAATTCGACTATCTCGGATCCCATCAAAGTTACCAGCTCATCACGAACGATCTTGATAACCATCTGACCGGGATTAAGTCCCTTCATAACATCCTCGCCGATTGCTTTCTCGGTTACGGAATTAACAAAGCCTTTAACAACCTTGAAATTAACGTCGGCCTCAAGAAGTGCACGCTTGACTTCTTTCATCGCCTCTTTGACATCAGCTTCTTCAAGTCGGCCCTTGCTTTTAAGTTTTTTAAAGACGCCCTGCATCTTATCGCTTAAGCTGTCAAATGCCATCTATATATCCTCTTAAAATTCATCGAATACTTCCCTTGTGATATCGAGTATCCCGGAAAGCTCCTTATCTATCTTCTTTTTATCTTCTTTGCTGAGATCTGATTCGCTGATACCCTGCTTTACGCTGAGGATACTCTCACTTAACGAATCCATTTTCTCTCTTGCATCCATAAATCTTGCAAGAAGTCCGAGTCTTGCCTCGAAATTCTCAAGCTTTTTATCAATTCTTCTGATAAGATCAAAGGCAGCCTGTCTTGAGCATCCGAACTCATTTGAAAGCTCGGAATATGACATATCATCAAAGATTGCCGCCGAATAGACATTCTTCTGGTGTTCATTCAGCAGCTCACCGTAAAAATCATATAACAGGGTTTGTCTTAATCTTTCATCCATAGTGCAAAGTATTTCTCCTTTACAACATCGGATATGATAACAAAATCAAAAGGGTGTGTCAAGTAAAATTACATAACACACCACTTTATTAATATACATCCATATCATCCAGGTAGTATTTTCCATAAATCTTATAAACCGTGATCATCTCGTAATAATACTCATCACCCTTTTTGATACTGACCTTTACGCTGTCCTTTTCAGAGATGATCGGACAGAAAACAGGATCCAGCAGAACGAACTTCGCATTATCACTGATGATACTTTTGAAGGTACGAGTATCGGTACTCTCAACCTTCATTTCATAATCATTACCTGAATATTCATCAATCTTTTCTTTAATATGCTGCTTTTCCTCTCTCGTTCTCTCACTTCTGGGAATAAGCTTAAGATACGCCTTAGCATCTCCGGCATTAATCGCATCCTGATAGCCCTCCACAAGCTCCTCAATCGAAGCCCTTCCTCCGGTCTGAAGAAGTCTTCCGGTAGCCGACATCAGATCAAGACATCTTAAGAAGATAAAAAAGCAGGCAATTATGATAAAAACAGGATTAAGTTTCCCTTTTTTCATGATATTTATTCAACCACGTATGGCTTGATAGCCTCCATTATCTTATCCTCATCCTGGTCAGCATATATATTCAGCTGGATCGGGCTTGAAAGATCAAGACTGAAGATACCCATGATAGACTTAGCGTCGATTACATATCTTCCGGAAACAAGATCAAAGTCAGCCTTAAAGCCGCTGATATCATTTACAAAGGATTTAACCTTTTCCATTGAATTAAGTGATACTTTAACTTGTGTCATATTAATGTCCTCCGTAATAAAATGTCTTTGAATATAATACGATATAATGATAAAATGTGTTAGTTAAAAAGTCAACATGTTTAAAGGATTAATCTGAAAATGTATTCGAACCTTAAAGGTAAAAAAATATTACTATATACGCTGGGCTGCAAGGTCAATCAGTACGAGTCCGATGCGATGCTCGAAGCGCTTCTCGCCGAGGGATGTGTCCAGTCCGATGCGACGGATGCTACTGAGCCGGTTTCCGGGCAGGCAGACATTTGCATAATAAATACCTGCTCCGTTACCAATATGGCCGACCGTAAGTCCCGCCAGATCATCCACAGGCTCCGCAAGCAGAATCCGGATGCCGTTATCGCTGCGACCGGCTGCTATGTCCAGATTGCCGGTGACAGCCTGCTTGAGGACGGCGCCATCGATCTTATAATCGGAAATAACCGAAAAAAGGATGTGGCAAGGATACTTGATGAATATATCAGCACCGGCAAAGTCAGCGACTACTATATAGATGTTAATAAGGAAAATGAGTTCGAAAACCTTATAATCGATAAGCCTGAGACTCATACCCGGGCCTATGTCAAGATCCAGGACGGCTGCAACGAGTTCTGCTCCTACTGCATAATCCCTTATGCCCGGGGCAGGATAAAAAGTAAGAAGCTGATGGATATAACCGCCGAGGTCGATACCCTTGCTAAGAATGGGACAAAAGAGATAATTCTTACAGGAATAAATGTCTCCGCTTATGAAGATTCCGGTCTCGGACTTAAAGATGTTATAAAAAGGCTTTCAAAGATCGAAGGTATCCAGCGTATAAGGCTGAGCTCAATGGACCCTCGTATCGTTACAAAGGAATTCCTGGATACCGTATCGAAGCTGCCTCAGTTCTGCCCTCACTTCCATCTCTCGCTTCAGAGCGCATGTAATAAAACTCTGAAGGCCATGAACAGGAAATATACCATCGAAGAATATAAAGCAGCCTGTGAGCTGATAAGAAGTTACTTTGACAGACCGGCAATAACTACCGATGTTATCGTGGGCTTCCCGGGTGAGACCGACGAAGACTTTAAAGAGACCTATAAGAATCTTGAAGAGCTTAATCTCTATGAGATGCATATCTTCAAATACTCCCGCCGTAAAGGTACCGTAGCAGACAAGATGCCTAACCAGGTTGATGAAAGAGTCAAGACCTCAAGGAGCAATGACCTTTTAGAGCTTACCGCTAATAACAAACGGAAGTTTGAAGAAAGCTTTAAGGGCGAGGCTCAGAATGTACTTATCGAAGAGGTTGTAGAGATAAAGGGTAAGAAGTATTACCGGGGACATACCGAAAGATATGTTCTGGTGGATATACCGGTGGATGCCCTACCCCCTGCTGATTCCGAGAATGAATATATCAATATGATAATAAAATATACTCTTTAGCAAAAATGTGACAAACAGATCTGAACTGTTTGTCACATTTTGATTTATGAATCGATATTTGCTTCTTTTGAGTTTTCTTCGATATATTTACGGCGCGGTGCGACCTCGGTACCCATCAGGGTGCTCGTAATGCTGGAAGCTTCGGCACGGCTTGCGATCATCACCTGCTTTAATACTCTGTTGGCGGGATCCATCGTAGTCTCGAAGAGCTGGCTTGCATCCATCTCACCAAGTCCTTTATATCTCTGGATAAGGAACTTGCCTCTATGCTCGCTTCTGTATTTTTCAAGCTCTTCATCTGAATAAAGATACTTAGCCTTCTTACCCTCGCCCACTCTGTAAAGAGGCGGGATTGCTATATAGATATGACCCTCGGTGATAAGCTCGGGGTAGAATCTATAGAAGAAGGTAAGGAGCAGCGTCGCGATATGTGCACCGTCGACATCGGCATCCGTCATTATGATGATCTTGTCATAATTAAGCTTCGAGATATCGAAGTCATTTCCAAAACCTGTAGAAAAACCGCAGCCAAATGCGTTTATCATGGCCTGGATCTCTTTATTCTCAAGCACTTTTGCAACCGGAACCTTCTCAACATTAAGGATCTTACCGCGAAGAGGAAGTATCGCCTGATACTTTCTGTTACGTGCAGACTTAGCTGAGCCACCGGCGGAATCACCCTCGACTATGAATATCTCACACTTCTCTGCCTCGTTACTCTCCTGACGGACAAGCTTTCCGTTACCCTCGAAGGAGAACTTGTTCAGATTCACCTTATTCTTATTCTTCGCTTTTTCCTTGGCAGTCTCGACAGCTCTGTCGACGATATCCCTTAAGACCTCATAGTTACGGTCAAAGTAAACAGTGAGCTGCTCACGCATGATTGCATCAACTGCAGGCGTAACATCGGTATTGGAAAGCCTGGTTTTGGTCTGGCCCTCGAACTGGGGATTCGGATGCTTCACGGAAACGATAGCCTGAACGCCCTGCCTGATATCGGCGCCGGACAGGTTGCTGTCCTTATCCTTAAGGACGCCCAGCTCATTTCTCGCGTAATTATTTATGATCTTCGCAAATGCCGTCTTGTAGCCGGTAACGTGAGTACCGCCCTCGGGATTAGTGATGTTATTGGTGAAACCGATGACATTTTCATCGCCATCCTCGGTGCAGACAAATACGATGTCCGCCTCAATCCCGTTCTTCTCGCCTTTGATTGAAACGATGGGCGACGTCTTTATCATATCTTTGGAAATGTCTTCGACAAATGCAGTAAGTCCGCCGGGCTGATGGAATACTTCAGGCGGATATCCGTCTCTCTTATTCTCAAATGTTATCGTAAGCTCCGGATTCAGATAGCAGGTTTCCTTAATTCTCTGGCGGATCGCACTGGACTTAAACTTAACGGTCTCAAATATCGTATCATCCGGATAGAGAGTTACTCTTGTACCGGTCTTCTTAGCCGGAACCGCAGGCTCACAGGGAAGAAGTCCGTCTATAAGCTTTGTTTTCGGCTTTCCGTATTCATAGGAGTCATGATAAACATTTCCGTCACGGTATACATCAACGATAAGCTTCTTTGTGAGCGCGTTAACCACGGCGGAACCTACACCGTGGAGACCACCGCTTATCTTATATACGGAATCATTGAATTTTCCGCCCGAATGAAGCACGGTAAAGACAACTCGCTCCGCACTCTTTTTCTCGGTGGGATGAAGATCGACGGGAATTCCACGGCCGTCATCCTCTACGGTTGCAGAGCCGTCTTCATTAAGAGCCACATAGATATTCTTGCAATATCCTGCCAGATGCTCATCTACCGCATTATCTATTATCTCCTGAACCAGATGGTTAAGACCCGTACGACCGGTGCTTCCGATGTACATACCGGGTCTGAGTCTTACAGGCTCCAGACCTTTTAAGACCTTAATCGATTCGGAATCGTATGCATCAACTTTCTTCGACATAATATCTCCTTAAATAAGTATTAGCTTATTTACCTTTCTTGTTTCCTTTTCCGCCACGTTTAACTGCTTTCATGTCGGACAGCTTTATGCCACTGAACTCGGTATCATTTCCGGCTGAGATGGCATTTACAACATGGTCGCCACGTCTTAAGGATATAAGTGTTACGCCTCCGGCGCCCTTACCCTGAACAGGCAGCTCATCGGAACGTACCTTTATCGAATAACCGTTCTCGGTCTCAGCCACAACATACTCAGCTTCGTAACCTACATAAACAATGTTTGCCTTCATTGCCTGCGAGGTCTTACGTGATGTATCAAAGAGTGCTGAGCTTGCACGTTTAGCCTTACCTTCGACAGTAACAAATACAAGGTTCTGGGATTCTGTCATATCGGCAACATTCATCATAGCAACAACATCTGCTGTATGGCTCATGCCACAGAATTCAAATATCTGGATTCCCTTATCATTGATCCTGAACTTCTTATCCTTCTTCGTCTGCTTCTTAAGGATATCGGAAACCTTGATGATATGTACCATACCCTCACTGTCGAATATCGCGATACGGTCGGTTGACATAACATTGAGATCAAACTTCCTTGCGATATCCTGATTCTTTTCGAAGACATTTCTCGGAGCTGACTTGATATAGAAGAAGCGGTCAAGAAGCACGGTCTCTTCTGTAGCAACAACCTGCTCTTTTTCGATCTCGATCTCGCCCAGGGATTCGATCTTGGACTTACGTGGGATCGCATATCTCTTCTTAAGGTCCTCGATATCGGTGATCATCTGCTTCTTCATTGCAGCCTTTGACTTAAGAAGCTTCTCATACTTGGAGATCTTCTTCTCAGCCTCTTCCAGCTCCTTCATAAGGATATCAACCTCGAGACCGATAAGCTTCTGGAGTCTCATAGCAAGTATCGCATCCGTCTGCTTTTCAGTAAAATGAAGCTCCTGTGCATCAGCGATCGAGCCCTTATATCTGAACTTGATATTCTCGGTCTTACCATACATGAGGCATTCCTTGGCTTCTTTCGTAGTCGAGGAACCGCGCAGTATCTCGATGATAAGATCGATGACATCTACAGCCTCGAGAAGTCCGCTCTTAACCTCTCGGACGTCCTTTTGCTCGGCAAGAAGTCTCTCGTACTTGGCTGTATAAACTTCCCACTTATATTCCGTATAGGTTTCGAGAACTCTCTTTAAGCCCATGACCTCGGGCTTCTTGTTATAGATACAGTTCATGTTAACACTGTAGGTGTCCTCTAAACCTGCCTTCTTATAAAGAAGATTGAGTATCTTTTCTATCTCTTCATCGGTGGTGCCCTTCTTAACATCTATAGCAAGGCACTCCCCGTCTTTATCACCTCTGTCGGCTATATCAACGACCGCCGGAAGCTTGCCCTGCCTTACAAGGTCTGCAACCGTATTAAGGAACTTCTCGGTTCCGCCTATCATGGTAAATGGTATCTCGGTGACACAGATCGACTTACGTCCTCTTCCCGCATCCCTTACTTCTACCTTTCCGCGGACCTTTATCCTTCCGAGACCGGTCTCATATATCTGAAGCAGAGTTTCCTTATCGACATTTATGATTCCGCCTGTTGCAAAGTCGGGACCCTTAACTATATCAAGAAGCTCTTCGGTAGATATCTTCGGATTCTCGATATAAGCTATCTCAGCATCAGCGATCTCCTCCAGGTTATGAGTCGGAATATTCGTTGCCATACCAACCGCGATACCGGTAGCACCTGACGTCAGCATGTTAGGTACTAAGAATGGTATATGAACCGGCTCATTTTCGGTACCATCAAAATTCGGCATGAACTCGCAGTATTTAAGATCCTTAAGTCCTTCCTCTGCATACTGGGATATCCTTGCCTCGGTATAACGCATGGCAGCTGCACCGGAACCGGACACATCACCGAAATTCCCGTGAGGATCTACAAGCGGGATCGGAAGCTTCCAGTTCTGGGCCAGATTAACAAGACCCTCATAGATCGAGCTGTCTCCGTGAGGATGATATTTACCCATTGTATCGCCGACGATACGGGCACATTTACGATGCGGGCTGTCTGACTTTGTAAGTTCGGAAAGCGAGTAAATGATTCTCCTCTGAACCGGCTTCAGGCCGTCCTTTACATCAGGAAGGGCACGCTCTGTGATTACCGACATGGCGTAATCGACATAGTCCTGCCCCATTTCTTCTTCGTAATCGATTGTTTTTATGATTTCCATATATTCTCCTTTAGGAAAAATGACATTAAAAGAACCGGCTTACATAGTAAACCGGTTCTTATTCTACCATATATTGTGTATAAAAGCAAAGAAAACTCTTATTCTTGTGGTTTCGGGTTTTGCCACCTATTTAGTCGCCTTATCATAAAAATCCACAAACTTTGTAAAGAGATCTTCATCCAGCCTGTGGCTCCATTTGTAATGATCAAGATTCTTATTCAGATAATCTTTCTTATCCTGAATAAATCTGTCTACATTTTCTTCTGCTTTATAATCATAATCCAGGGTTGCAACAAAATCACCAAACTGAGAATCAATCTCATCTGCATAAGTATTATTCGGATCATTTAATATATTATTATGTCCTCTGTCCTCAAATCTGATAAAGGTAAAACGTGCGTCATCTTTATATTTTTCATAATACTTATCGCACCCGTATTCGATGCCTATAACGTTATCATCCGCACTGTGAACCACCATGATAGAAGCATCCGTTGCCTCAAATCCATCCATTGCGGTCTTGGTGGCATACTTACCGAACTTGAATCTCTCATGAATCCTGATAAACGGAGTCATGGCATATATGACAGGTCCGGCCTGGTCTTTTCCACCAGACTCGAACATATCTGAAGATCTGTCGAAGCCGCAGCACTCGATCACGGCCTTTACCTCAGGATGATAATTAAGAACCGCTGAGACGCAGAATGCTCCCCAGCTGTGTCCGAAAAGAACTATCGGAAGATCAGGAATCTCGTCATTTGACTCTACAAATGATATGGCATGATCAAGATCTATAACACCCTGCGGAACTCCGCCGAGGCCATCTCCCTCACTCTTATCCATTGCCGTTGCATCATAAGCAAAAACCAAGTAGCCGTTACGGGCAAAAAAGTCAGCTGCGTCCATATAGGAATTATGGCCGCCTCCGCCGAATCCGTGAGCCATGATGACGATCCCGTGCTGCTCTTCACCGGAAGAATAAAGATAACCTGCCAGCTTTTGGCCCTTGTCTGATGTGAATGAATATTCCTTACATTGAAGACCTTCAAAATCCTCCACCCTGAGCATAATCGGCTCATAGCTGTCTCCACGTATATTGAAATTACTGTTATACATATAAACGCAGAATATCCACCATGCAATAAACATTATAAGTAATAAGCTGAGTAGTATTATAAGTATAATTTTCTTTTTTGATCTTTTCTTTTTCATGTTAGTTTTTCCAGTCTGATTGAGTTTTTTTTATATTCAAAACTATCTTATTCAAGTAATCAGTTCCAGTGATCATATACAAGCGACGAAATATCGACTGCCGCCTGTCTACCGGATGAAGTATCTTTAAGCTGACTAAGAAGGATTACGATTATATAATCAGTATCTTCGCCATATACTATGGCTGAGTCATGTTCGACATCTTCAAGTTCGCCTGTTTTATTTGCTACCGTTATATCAGAAGGAAGACCCGCAGGAATCTTATTTACCCTCTCCTGCTGCTTCATATATCCAAGTATCTTATCAGAACCCTTGACATCACCTTTATATAGCATCTCAAGATATTCACCGACTTCAATTGCCGAGATATAATTCTCTTTGCCGGAATCAAAATCCAGCATAAGTCTTCCCATCTCAGAATCAGTGAAGCCAAGTGAACTTATGTATGAATTTACTTTTTCCATACCCTTTGCGGCATCTGAATCACCAAGTATCCTGACAAGGTTGTTTGCCGCATCATTATCACTCTTTGAGATCATATTCTCAATAAGACCTTCAAGCTTTGGCTGGGACTGACCTGACTGCATGAGCGAGTTCATATTTTCATATACTGTTCCTGCTATAAAGAGCTTTATGATACTTGCTGCACGGTGCTTCTCTGTCGTAAGGTCAATTATCTCATCAGTTTTAAGATTCTTTATATAGACAGAGCATACAGCACCACCGGCTTCAAGTTCACTAAGTTTATTCTCAATATCCTTCTTTAATCCGGAGTTATCGAAATCATAATATGCTTCGATACCTTTTACGATACCCTGTACCATCTTCGTCTGATAATCGGGGTCCTGCATGTTGGTATCATCCTGCTGATTAGTCATGAAGCCCATTTCAAGGATCATAACCGGAACCTTGCTCCAGTTTATCCCTGTCATTGTATCGGTAGTCACAACACCCTGGGATGCCATGCCAGTACTTTTACAGTATTCATCAAGTACTAAAGATGCAAGCTTATAGCTGTCATCATAAAGAATACCTACATCGGGATTGGTTTTTGAACCTACCATTGCAAGTGCACCATTTGTTGATGAATCTTCACTTCCGTTCGCATGGATCCTGATAGATATATCAGCGCCGGAATCATTGGCAAGTTCGGCTCTTTCCTTATTGCTTATCGCAGTCTCGTTATCCTCTCTTGTCATGATGACTTTATATCCAAGCTCAGTAAGAGCATCACGAAGCTTAAGAGATATATCAAGATTCAGCTGATATTCGGGAACACCTGTGAATCTTCCCTTAGTCCCGCCTGTTGCCTTAGCCTTGGTCTCGCCCGAGCTGGGAGCGACCGGCTCCTGGGCACTCATATCAACCTTTTCGCTCTGATGTCCCGGGTCTATGGATATAAGTATATCCTCGCGAGGGTTGGGCTTTAGTAAAGTTTCGTCTTCGACGTCATTTTCGGTAAGATTGGCATCTGTATCAGTTGAGGCGGTAAATATAGCATCGGAAAGTTTAGCGTCTGTCAATGTGGGATTATCCTGTGCTGTGATTTTTGGTTCGGATTCGGGTGACTCCATATCGGTATCCGAGGTTTTCTTAGCAGAACATGAAGTCAGAGATATGATTAAAAGAAGCATTATCAGAATTGTCAATAATCTAATCTTCACGTTTAATCACCTACTGATCTAGCTTATATCCATTCGGATCAAGAGAGAATTCCCTGTCGCTGAGAAGCTTTACATTCTTGCTCTCGGTTGATGAAAGCGAGGATTCATTGAAATCCCCGGGATCAATGGTCCCCTTGTACCAGCTCTTACTGTTAAAGTAATCATTAAGTTCCTTCGACTTAAACTTGCGGCCGTGACGTGCATATATCTCGTTCTTCGCGTAATTGACCTCTTTGAGGGAAAGTCCCTTGATATCATCAAGTGTAAGAACCTCCGAATCACTATTCGGAAGTATATAATCACCATCCGAAGACTTCTTCTCGGTTATATCGTCACCATTTTCGGTGTAGATATTCTTGACCTTGAAATATACCTCATCGCCGGAAATATATGCATTACCTGTAACCTCAACGGAAACAACATCAGGATAATCATCCAGATCATAATCCCAGTCAGTCAGGTCAAGTGCGATATAAGATGTATCTTCAACCTTCTTATCTCCCTGAACAAAGGTCCTCTTATCAAAGAATCTAAGGATATAATTACCCTCATCATCCTCATCTATATCACCATAAAAGTTAAAGTTGCTTCTGTCATCAAGATCATAATAAGTATCCGAATTCTTTTTATCATCTTCAGACTTATCATCTTTCTTATCTTCCTGCTTATCAGCATCCTTATCCGACTTATCATCAGTGGAAATGTCGTCGTTAATCTGACTATCCAGAGTCTGATCATCAGAATTATCCTGCAAAAGAGTATCGGAAGTCTGTGTATCATATGACTGCTCTTCATCATCCTTAATAATGAATTTGTTATAAACGAACATGAATCCAAGCACAAAAAGAAGTGCAGCGAAGATACATACTATCGCAATCACCATGATCTTGATATAGGGAGTCTGATCCTCCGGTTCAGGACGTCTTGCCTGCTGAGGCCTCGGTTGACTCTGATGTGGTCTCGGCTGGCCTTGTTGAGGCCTTGGCTGGCCTTGTTGAGGCCTTGGCTGGCCTTGTTGAGACCTTGGCTGCTGACCACTATGCTGCTGACTACTCTGCTGCTGGGGTCTCGGCTGACTCTGCTGGGTCTGCTTCATGCCACACGCCGGACAAAAAGCCGAATTATCAGGTATCTTACTTCCACAATTAGAACAAAACATAATCTTTTCCTTTCATAATGCAACCCGGGGACGGGGGAAGAGTTGCATTTTGCAACTATTCCCTCGTCCCCAAGTTGCAAAATTCGCAGGCGGCAAGAGCGGCAATTGCGCCATCGGACGCTGCGGTGGTGAGCTGGCGGACATTCTTTGTCCTGCAGTCTCCTGCTACGAAAACTCCGGGTGTCTTTGTTTTGCAGCTTTCGTCCGAAGCGATATAGCCCGCCTGATCAAGCTCGGCTACATCTTCAAAATCCTTATTATCGGGCTCCTGACCGATTGCGATAAAGAGTCCGCTTACGGGGATCTTTCTTGTTTCTTCGGTTATCTTATCCTTTACGATGACTGCTTCAAGGGAGCTTTCACCAGTTAATTCTATAACATTAGAGTTCAGAACAAACTCTATATTTTCCTTATTCTTAACAGCTTCAAGGTTCTGGGGTTCACCTCTGAACTGATCACGTCTATGTATTATGTAAACCTTGTTACAATAGTTGGAAAGAAACAAAGCATCTTCAAGTGCAGTGTTTCCTCCACCGTTAACCGCAACATCCTTTTTCCTGAAGAAAGCTCCGTCGCAGGTCGCACAATAAGAAACACCCTTGCCTGTAAACTCTTCTTCTTTAGCAAGACCCAGGTGTCTGTTACGGGCTCCGGTAGCTATTATGACTGCCCGGCACAAATATTCCTTTCCGGATACAGTCGTAACCTTCTTATATGTCCCGGTCTCATCTTCAATTGAAGCAATGCTTAGTGCCTTATCATATATGACTTCAGCGCCAAGCTCTGTAGCCTGCTCATAAAGCCCCATGGAAAATTCAAATCCGCTGATATTCTTTATTCCGGGATAATTGGCAATCTCCGGAGTATTTACGATCTGTCCTCCTACTGTCAAAGCTTCAAGACAGACCGCATGCTTTCCGGAACGCTCGGTATATATTGCGGCACTGAGGCCCGCAGGCCCCGCGCCAATGATCAATACATCTATCATATTTTTTACTGTCCTATAAACTCTTCCAGCTTCTGCTTCGGAACTGCTCCTACAAGACGTCCTGCTTCCTCTCCATTCTTAAACAGGATAAGGCAGGGGATGCTTGAGATTCCGAACTGGATAGCAAGTCTCTCGTCCTCATCCACATCAACCGATACAAACTTTACATCAGGTTTTTCTTCCGAAAGCTGCTTAAGTATAGGTGACATCATCTTACAGGGTCCGCACCAGACTGCAAAAAAGTCAACAACAACCGGCTTATCACTCTTAAGAACAACCTCCTCAAACTGATCTCCTTTTATCTCTAATACAGCCATATTGATCTCCTCTCAAAAAAAATAAGTTAAATTATTACTCCATTAGTATACAGAATTTTGTCCGATATTGCACTTACTTTTTACAAAGGTAAAAACGTGACACAAGGGCGAAGCCTCATGCCACGTTTTCTATGAGAAATGCATTTAAGAAGTTTTTTTACAAATATTTTTAAGGATTATTCAAATATGTGTTTGATTACTTAGCTGCATTCTTCTTTGCTGCAACTATATCGAATACAACTGCTGCAAGAAGAACTATACCTTTAACTATCTTCTGCCAGTTAGCATCAACACCGGTAAGTGACATACCAAGGTTGATAACACCGATCAGAGTAGCACCGATAACCATACCGATTATCTTTCCAGAACCACCGTATGCTGAAACACCACCAACTACGCAGGCTGCGATAGCATCCATCTCGTAATAGGTTCCTGCAGTTGAGTTAGCTGCCTGGAATCTAGCTGTTACGATGAATGTTGTGATTGCAGTGATGACTGCCATGTTGAGATAAGCAAAGAACATAATGAGCTTTGTATCTACACCTGAAAGTCTTGTAGCCTCGGCATTATCACCGATGGTATAGAAGTAACGTCCAAGAACTGTCTTGGATGTTATGAAACTGTAAATTAATACGATAACGATAACCCATACAAGAACTGTAGGAATACCGCCT
Organism: Eubacterium sp.; assembly: GCA_017619835.1. Classification (GTDB taxonomy): domain Bacteria; phylum Bacillota; class Clostridia; order Lachnospirales; family Lachnospiraceae; genus Eubacterium_Q. Next base: position 145,332 of record JAFZRN010000025.1, on the reverse strand, counting down.
GCAAGAGCAAGCTTATAAGCAAACAGAAGGATTGCTGCAACAGCGATAGCTGTCTTAACGATAACAGCTGTCTTAGAATCAGCCTCATAGCCCTTCTTGATCTTGTTGGCTCTTGAAATAAAGTTAACTGCTATAACAGCGACACAAGCGATAATACCGGCAACGAAACATACAATATTGAAATCTCCTACAGGTGTTGAGAATACCTTACCTGAGAATATTCTGAGGAATGTCTCCTCATTTGAAAATGAGAGTGAACCGGTTGAGCTATTAGCTGAAAGAAGTGCAGTTCCCCAGCCTCTGAATGCAAGATAACCTGCAAGGGTTGCGATCCAGGGTGGTATATTAACATAAGCGATAAGGAATCCAAGTACTACACCATAGATAACTCCGATTAAAAGCATAAGTGCTATGGAAGCTCCTGTACTGTACTGTTTAACCGTAAGGAATATTCCGCCGAGAGCTCCGAGGAAACATACGAAAGAACCACAGGAAAGGTCGATGTTACCACCGGTAAGCATACACATCAGCATACCCGTTGCAAGAACGAATACATAAGCATTCTGTGTGATAAGGGCGTTAAAATTCATCGGATCAAACATTCCGCCGCTTGTCATGATACAGAAGAAAATGTATACAAGGACAAGGACGATAAGCATTGCATTTTTCTTAAGAATATCAACATATTTTCTTGACATGATTCATCCTCCTCCCTTACTTCTTCTTCCTGTTAGACATTACATCAAAGATGATAGCTATAAGAACAACCAGACCTTTAACTACCTTCTGATAGTTCGCTTCCATACCCATGATGGACATACCCATGTTGATTACACCCATGAGAAGCGCACCGATGATAACTCCGAAGATATTACCTTCACCACCGTATGCTGAAGCTCCACCGATGAAGCAGGCTGCGATAGCATCCATCTCATAGCCCTGTCCGAATGTAGGCTGTGCCTGAGTAGCTCTTGCTACTGTAAGGATACCTGCAAGACCGGACATAAGACCCATATTTACATAAGCAAACAGATAAACCTTTCTGGAATCAATACCGGAAAGTCTTGTTGCTTTTTCATTACCACCAACTGCATAGAGGTAACGACCCATTGTAGTATTAGTCGTGATATATGCATAAGCAAGAAGTACAACACCGATCCAGATAAGAGATGTAGGAATACCCTTATACATAGCAAGCTTATAGAAGAACCAGATTACAGCTGCACATATAAGTACTATCTTGATTATATCTGAATATACAGGCGGTATACTGTAACCCTTTACCTTAGCAGAAACACGTCTCTTTATAACAAGGGCAACATATATAGCACAGATAATGATACCTGTAAGCATACATGTAATGTTGATTCCCTGACCATGGAAGAAATCAGGAATATAGCAGTCTGCACCACCACCGAATACATTAAGGAATGTAGTATTGCTGATACCTACGGTAAAACCCTGAAGAACTACATTTGCCAAGCCTCTGAAGGCATACATACCGGCAAGTGTTGCAATGAAAGGCGGAACCTTTACATAAGCGATCCAGAAGCCCTGCCACAGACCTACAAGAAGTCCGCCGATAAGCATGAGCGCTACTGCTACCCATACATTTATATTTGCATCCATTACTACAGCACCGATACCACCAACAAAGCAGACAACGGAACCGCAGGCAAGATCGATATTACCACCGGTCAGGATACAGAGCAGCATACCTGCAGAAAGAACGAATACATATGCGTTCTGACTGATCAGGTTATTGATATTCTGAGGAAGCAATATACTTCCGCCGGTCTTATACTGGAAGAATAACATTACCACTATAAGGGCAATGACCATGGTGTATTTCTTTAAGATATCTGTGATTTTCACATTCACGCCTGATCACCTCCCTTTCCGGTATTAGATAAGATGCAAGCCATGATGTTTTCCTGAGTAGCTTCTGCTGCAGGCATCTCTCCTACGAATTCTCCCTCGTTCATGATATAGATCCTGTCGCTCATACCGATAACCTCGGGAAGTTCAGATGAAATCATGACAACGGATTTTCCGGCTTTAACCAGATCATTTATAATACAATAAATCTCGTACTTTGCACCTACGTCGATACCTCTTGTAGGCTCGTCAAGAATAAGAACATCAGGATCAGTGAACATCCATTTTGCAAGGAGAACCTTCTGCTGGTTACCACCGGAAAGATTTCCTACATACTGCTCAACCGAAGGAGTCTTCGTACTGAGCTTATTCTTATATTCAACTGCTACTGCATATTCTTTATCGGCATCAATAACACCATTATTACTTACGCCCTTCATGTTTGCCAGAGAATTATTGATACGGATTGGGTTACCCAAAACGAGTCCGTTTCCTTTTCTATCCTCTGTAACATAAGCAAGCTTGTTATTGATAGCATCTCTCGGATTCTTAAGAACAGTTTCCTTACCATTAAGGTAAAGCTTACCCTTTATATCTGCTCCATAAGATTTTCCGAAGATACTCATAGCGAGCTCGGTTCTTCCGGCTCCCATAAGTCCGTAGATACCGACAACCTCACCCTTTTTAACATTGAAGTTAACATTATTAACAACCTTACGATCAGCGTAAAGCGGATGATAAACTGTCCAGTCCTTAACTTCCATATTAACATCACCGATCTCAACGTTTGACCTCTTCGGGAAACGATCGGTAATCTCACGACCAACCATGCCTCTGATGATCCTGTCCTCATCGATCTCCATCTCGTGGCAGTCGAGAGTTTCTACAGTTGAACCATCACGGACAACAGTGATCTTATCGGCTACATAAACAACCTCGTTAAGCTTATGGGAAATGATGATCATAGTCATACCCTGCTTCTTAAACTCAAGCATCAGATCAAGAAGTGCTCTTGAGTCTGTCTCGTTAAGTGAGGATGTAGGCTCGTCGAGGATAAGAAGCTTAGCATTCTTAGCGAGTGCCTTAGCAATCTCAACAAGCTGCTGTTTACCGGTACCGATATCTTTTATAAGAACACGGGAGGATTCAGAAAGACCTACCATCTTAAGGTACTTGTCTGCCTCACCGTAAGTTTCATTCCAATTAATTGCGTTTTTCTTTCCGCGTTCATTGCCCAGGAACATATTCTCTCCGATGGACATCTGCGGTACGAGTGCCAGCTCCTGATGGATAATAACGATTCCCTTAGCTTCGGAATCCCTGATTGTCTGGAACTGACAAACCTCCCCGTTGTAGACGATGTCACCTTCATAGGTTCCAAACGGATAGATGCCGGAAAGAACATTCATAAGAGTACTCTTTCCTGCTCCATTTTCACCTACCAGGGCATGGATCTCTCCCTCTTCAACCTGAAAGTTGACATTATCAAGGGCTTTTACACCCGGGAAGATTTTGGTGATATTCTTCATTTCAAGTAATATCTTAGCCAAAAATATCCCTCCATTCTTACATAAACCGAATCAATAAACCTACTTTTATCAAGTATAGGCGGGCATTTTTTACCCGCCTATCTTGAAAGAATTTTTTATCAGCTTAGATTATTTGAGGTCGTCCTCTGTATAATAACCTGAGTCAATAAGGATTTCCTTATAGTTGTTTGCGTCTGCAAATACAGGCTCGCAAAGGTATGAAGGAACAGTAATCTTGTTGTTGTTGTATGTTGTTGTATCGTTAACATCAACTGTCTCGTTGTTAAGGATCTGACCAACCATCTTTACAACCTGGCTAGCAAGAGTACGTGTATCCTTGAATACTGACATTGACTGCTTTCCAGCGATCATGTTCTTTGTATTCTCGATATCACAGTCCTGACCTGTGATGATAGGATATGTTCCGTTGTAGTTGTTTGCAAGTGCTGTCTCAACACCAAGTGCTGTAGAGTCATTTGAGCAAAGCCATACATCAACGTTCTTTCCATCAGCATAGTTAGATGAAAGGATGTTCTCTGCTCTTGACTGAGCTGTCTCTGTTGCCCATGCAGGAGTTGCAACTTCTTCAAATGTCTTCTGGCCAGATACTACATTAAGCTTTCCACTCTCGATGTAAGGCTTAAGAACATCATAAGCACCGTTGAAGAAGAAACCAGCATTGTTGTCACCAGGGTCACCAGCTGTGAACTCGATGTTGAAAGGACCTTCAGCATTGTCGAGATCAAGAGTATCTTTTACATATGTACCCTGAACTGTACCAACCATGTAGTTATCAAATGTTGCATAGTAGCTAACTGCGTCTGAATCCATAAGGAGACGGTCATAAGCGATTACAGGAACTCCCTTTTCCTTAGCCATGTCGAGAGCTTCACCGAGTGATGAACCTTCGATAGCTGCGATAACGAGAACGTTGCATCCGCTTGAGATCATGTTCTCAACCTGTGAAAGCTGAGTCTGAACGTCGTTAGAAGCATACTGAAGGTCAACTTCGTAACCAGCTGCTTCGAACTCTTTCTTCATGTTGTCGCCGTCCTGATTCCATCTCTGGAGATCCTTTGTAGGCATTGATACGCCGACTTTCTTTCCACCAGTTGACTTACCGGAATCTGATGATGTTCCGGCTGCGCCACCACAACCTGTGATCATGCTTGCTACTAATGCTGCTCCAAGCAAAAGAGCGATAACCTTTTTCTTAAACATACTATAAACCTCCTATTTTTTTTATGTTTAAAAATTGTTAACTGTATCGTGTCGAATATCACTGAAAATGTCACAGCAACTTTCGACACTCTGATAATATCACAGGGTAAATAGCAATAGTTTGCTACATTCTTTCAATTTTTGTTATAAAAATCTGTCATACATACAAAAATATAGACAAAAATAGCACAATATTGTTATTTCACAAAAAAATCACAATATCGTGCTATCAATCAATAAAAAACACTATATATATTAGTCTGTAACGTTCAGATATACCTCATCTCGTGTATGAAAACCGGATTCGATTATCGTTTCATCAATATTATTCTCATTTACGGCGATGGGCTCTATATAATAATACGGAACATTATAGGTCCCATCCGATATAGTCTCATTAACATCCTTAAGTGCCGTAGTAGTACCGAACCTTGTATTATTCCCCAGAGTTATTGCAAATCTGGCCGCATTCTGGGCAAGCTTCTCCACAGGCTTATAAACAGTCATTACCTGTGTTCCCTCTACTACTCTCTGGCAGGCCTCAAGATCCGCATCCTGTCCCACGATCTTGATCTTGCCTGCAAGTCTTGATTCCGAAAGTGTCCTGATAACAGTTGTTGCTATATTATCGTTACCGCACATTATCGCATCTACATCCTCAAGTTCTCGGGTATGCTGACTGAGATAGCCCGAAGCTTCCTCAGCCCTCCAGCCTGCAGCATGGAAATTATCGATTATCTCGACATCATTATCTCTCATGACCTTGGTAAAGCCTTTTTCGATCATCGAAACGTTGCTGTCCTCTGTGGGTCCGGAAAGCATCAGAACTTTTTTATTCTCCAGCTCCGAATCAACAAGCGCCTCACCCATCAGAGTACCAACCATCTCATTATCAAATGATATATAAAGGTCGACATTTGAATTATTGATAAGTCTGTCGTAGGCGATAACAGGTATCCCGGCTTCCTTTGCTTCCTTCATCGCTTCTCCGAGACCATCGGAATCTATGCAGACGATAACGAGAACATCCGCTCCCTTTTCGATCAGATACTTTATCTGCGATATCTGTGTATCGATATCACCATTTGCATTCTGAACATTAACCTCGGCATTCGGATCTATCGCCCTGACCTCGGACACAAATACATCGCAGTCTCTCTGCCATCTTTCTATAAGGAAGGAATCGATGCTCATTCCTATAAGAAGATGGTCAGACTTGGGCTCAACCGCAGCTTTATCATCATCGGCCGCTCCCTGGCATCCGCTCAAAAGAAGCATTATGCACATTAATATGGAAATGACTTCCAGCCTTTTAATTTTTCCAAATCTTACTTTCATATCATTCACTACTTCCTATACTTTATATTCCGTAGGTGTAACTCCGACATTTTTCTTAAATATCCTGGAGAAGTAATTCGGATTCTGATAACCGACCTGAGAACATATCTCCTTCATGCTGAGATCCGTATTATCGAGAAGCTCCTTAGCCTTATCAATCCTTATATTGGTAAGATACTCTATAAAGGTATCTCCTGTCGCCTCTTTAAAAAGCTTGCTGAAATAGTATGGACTGATATCAACCTCTCTTGAAACATCGTCAAGTGAGATATCCTTCTTATAATTATGCATGATATATTCCTTGGCTCTGTCGATTATTCCGTTGGAACGGTTCTCCTTACGGCTCTTTACATCGTGGCAGGCTTCGGTCAGCTTATCATTAAACCATTTCCTGAGCTTATCATAGCTTTCAACCCTGTTGATGAACTTAAGATAATCCTCTCTGGATCTGAAGCGGTAGGTCTCGCCACTCAGTTTATAGGCAGTACTCTCTGCCCTTAATACGAATTCTAGAGTCTTAAGCTTTATATCATCAGTATAATTATCATAGTTATCGAGCATCCAGTCGAAGAAATAATTAGCCGAGCTGATCGTCATGCCCATATCTCCCTTACGGATGCCTTCGAATATAGCTCTCTCGGTATCTACCGGATAGTTATCTTCATATTCCACACCCACGGCAAGGTCGGATGCATGGGCAACCGAACCCGATGACATGGAAAGGCATTCGAGAGCTTCATTGTAAGAAGTCATTTGCTCTGATAAAGGTCTTACCGTACCAACTCCAGCCCTGAACACTGCATCCAGCTGGGAATTAAGGCGGCGGACCATATTTCTGATAAGGTCGATCACTTCAAGTCTTTCATTATAATTAAGCTCGTTTCTTTCTTCTCCCTCACCAAGTTCTTCTTCACTTATCTTTTTATCATAAGGAACAAAGATTGCGATCTTGTTACCCATTACCGAGCCTACCATACCGCTGATATAACTCTTTACTATATCCCTTAAGTCTCTGGTCTGGCTCTGGATCCTTACTGAAGTTCCCACAACATTTTTAAGATTTCCGTCCTCCTGGGCGTCACCGAATACAAGCGCTATCATATAGCCGTAATTCGTATCTATCTCAAGCAGTCTCTTATAGTTTTCTATATCCTCGCTGTAGTATTCCTGGAAAAGAAGATTATATACAAGGCCGCCTTCAAGTATCGGAGTAACGGCTTCCATCTTTTCCAGTATGGCAAGATCTCTTGTCCTCTTCTCGCGTTCGCTGTCCACCTTATTCATCGCTCTTCTGAGGGTCTCGATGAAGACAGTCTTATCAACGGGCTTATTGAGATAATCCATAACCCCGAGGCTGAGCGCTTCTTTGGCATAGCCGAACTTATCATATGCGGATATTACAATGAAAATGATTCCGGGATTTCTCTTTCTTATCTCTTTAATGGCATCTATTCCGTTTATACCCGGCATCCTTATATCCATAAGTGCGATATCGGGACGGAATCTCTCCGCAAGCTCGATGACGCTTCGGCCTGTCTTGGCAGACTCTATGATACAGCCGTCTTTAAATTCTTCTTTGATCATATAGGTGAAGGAATCAACTGCGATACCTTCATCATCAGCAATCATTATACGATACATTTATTATCCTCTTTCTGAAAGTGTAACATTATGTAAACCTGTTTATACATCTCTGAACGGGATTGTTATAACAACCTCGGTACCCTGGTCACGTCCTCCGCTTATTATCTCAAAGCTGCTGTCATTATCGAAGTATAGTCTGAGGCGCTCCATAACGTTACGGATACCGACGCCATTTCCCTTCTTCTCTTCAATATCTGTCGAATCAGTATACTGCTCGGGTTCCGGCGTTACATATTCTCCGCTCAGGATGCTCTGGATCATCTCCTGACTCATTCCTATTCCGTTATCTGCAACGCTTATGCAGACATTGTCATCCACGCTGTATACGCTGAGCTCTATCTTACCCTCACGCTCGATGCTGCGGATACCGTAGTTAACGCAGTTTTCCACAATGGGCTGGATGATCATGCTCGGCAGCATGACATTTAACAGATCATCATTCTCTATCGTCTTGGTAAAGTGAATATCTCCGGAAAAACGCACATTCAGTATATAAATATAGATATCAACCAGCTCGATCTCCTGGGCAAGCGTCACCTCATCGGTCTTCGATATGTTATATCTGAAAAATGATGCCACATTCTGAATATATTCATAGGTCTTATCGGCATGCTCCATCATGGCTAGCTGCGAGCCCGCATTCATGGTATTGAAGAGGAAGTGGGGATTGATCTGTGCCTGAAGGATCTTAAGCCTGGCATCCTTAAGGTTGGACTCCATCATAAGCTCCTTTTCTTTAAGGAGCTGCTCTTTCTCCATACCTTCACGAAGCCTTTCAAGATAATCGGGGATACTGCTAACCATCTGGTTAAATGCCACGGTAACGGTACCTACCTCGTCACGGCTGTGAACCGGAACCTGACCCACCTCATCCAGCTTACCTGCTGAAACCTTATCGGCAGCCCTGGAAAGCTCATGAAGAGGCCTTGTGATATTACCTGTAACAAGAAGCACGACAATTATATCGAAGATAGCCATTATAACAAGCATTCCCAAACTGAATACCTCAAGAAGTCTCAGTGATGAGGAAAGCATCGAATAGCTTTCGGTATTACCTCTGAAGAGGTAGCTGTTAAGACTTGTGATATAGGAAATGATATAGCCGTATATCTTCTCCGAATCCTCAAAGCTGTCTTTATACTTTTCTACATTACGTCCTCGCTTAGCTTCTACGATCTCGGTAAGAAGCTCAAGGTAATCCTTGGACATGTAGTAAATATTACGCTCCATCATCTTCTGCTTATTATCGGTTATATCGGTCTCAAGTCCCTCAAGCTGATCCTCATAAGTAAGCTGGGCGCTGTAATATTCGGCAAGAGCATCGGTGCTCTTCGTATTAAGATAATTCGTCACACTGTTCTGGAGCCTGTCCAGGGAGTCTTCCAGTTCATTCAGTCGTACGTTACCTGCATAGATCTCATCCATCTGGGTGGTAATACGGTTGATATTGAAATACATGAAGACATTTACAACAAGGATAGCAAGCATGGTGCCTACGATAACTATCGAAAGCTTGGTACTCAGCCTGAAATCCTTAAATAGCGAGTAGAATCTCCTAATCATCCGATTCACCCCCTTCCATGTTGAAGGAAGCGATATTATCGGAATTCGCAAGCTTGGTATCTATAAGGTAGATCTCACTAACATAACCGCTTTCTTTATATTCATCTATAGCTTTTACTGCATTCAGTCCGAGCTCCTCCGTATCCACTACGATGGAGGAACGGATGATATCCTTCTTTATTGCAGACCTTATGGTATCAGACATATAATATCCAAATATCTCCACCTGGCCTACCTTGTTATGATCGACTACGGTCTGGTATGCGCAGATGGTATTCTGCTCACTGAGGCAGACCATGATATCGGGGATATCTTCCTTACCTACGAAGATATCACGTATCTCCTCTTCAGCGGCATAGTCTACGTCACTGCTGACGATCTTGCTGTCGAGGCTTACCTTATCGGAAAGGCCGTTTTCAACCAGCGATTCTCGGATAGCTGTCATTATAACGGTCTGGCTGCTTTCCGTCATGCCTTTATCTATCAGTACCATTACAGAAAGACTGTCGGCATCGACCTCATTTGCATACTCAACTATCTGGTTTCCGTATTCCTTGCCCATGTTGTTGCTGCTGACACCGATGAAGCTCTTACGGCCGCTGCTGGGGCTGTCCTCGGACACGGTAACGACCGGGATGCCATTTGCATCTGCCTTGGCAAGAAGCTCCTGGATCTCGGGATCATCATCACCTTCTATTATAATACCGTCAACGCTGGAGCTTATCGCGATCCTGAGATAGTCCTCCTTCGTGAGGTTCTTATCCAGGCCCTCGCCCATCATCTCAACGTTAACGCTGAGCTTCTCGGCTTCGGCCTTGGCGCCGGCATAGATACTCTTCCAGTAATCGGTATCGCTGTTACCTGTGATGATCACGTAATAGTTGTCATAGGTCTTGTAATCGGAGGAAGTGATGATATTCTGGGTGAATCTTATACGAACATAAAAAAAGACTATACCAATCAGCACAGTGATAAAAAACATGACGCCCAATATCACTGTCCAATTCAGCAGTCTTCTGTTACTTATACTTTTGCCCTTTTTTTTACCCAAAATCTTCAGCCCTTTATTGATACTTTAAAGCATTTAAGCAGGCAACGGGAATCGAACCCGCCTATCCAGCTTGGGAAGCTGGTGTTCTACCAATGAACTATGCCTGCATATAAAATGTTTTATCATATAAATGTGAACTTTTCAAGTCCGGGGTCAGACCCCGGACACAAAAAGTTCACACTTCCCAGAAGAGCTCATCTAAGGTTTTATCTAATGCTTGGCATATGGTTATGCAGAGCTTGATGGTGGGATTATAGTCACCTTTCTCGATGGAATTGATGGTCTGTCTTGATACGCCAACCTTCTCGGCGAGCTCGGCCTGAGACATATCCTTTGCAGCGCGGGCCGACTTAAGTTTCAGATTCTTCATAAGTCGTCCTCCTCATCTGCATCTTCTTCGTTTTTATCAATCCTGTCTTTTATGAATATCATGATACCGACTATCACGAAACAAAAGCCGCATGCAAAATTCACAAACGGAAATCCAAGCTTTCCATCCTCCATAAATCCATTATTAAGCATATTGCATAGACCGATCACTATATTTGCAACACCGATTATCGTTATGGAACTGTACCATTTCTTTCTTTCACTGTTTACGCCGAAATATCCGTCGTTAAATATACAGTAGCCGCAATTTATGACGATCGAGACAAGTATCATGAGGACCGGTATAAGTGACGTCTGGATTGGAACAAACAGATCATATGATTCCACAAAGGTACAGAAAACCGAATAGATTGCAAGCATGATAACGAGACTCCAGAAAGAAAGCATATAAGCCTTTCCACGGACTATTATCTGACGCTCGTCGTATTTGGTATTCTGCTTATCTGTATTAAGCCTTTTAAACGCAAATCTAAGACATATGATACCAATGATTATTCCTACAGCTAAGCCTACGGCATAGCCTATTGCAGTTGCTTTTGACATAACAACCTCCTACTTATTCATCAGCATTTTAAATGCTTTTCTAAGGTTAACCTTGTTTCCTTTATAGAGCGCCATCATCGTATATAGTTTGCCGGCGAGTATTACCAGGAGGACTGTGGCAACTATCATGATAGCAAGTGATATGGCACCGATATATGTTGGGATCGTGCCTGCGCAGATACCTGCAGGAAGCACCATCGATCCGGTGAAGGGGATCAGATACATTGCATATGAAACGTCCGTTGTCTTAAATGCGCCGAACATTACAACATAGAAGCTTACAAGAAGCGCAATCACGAAAATGCTCTGGTTGCTGGCAGCCTCTTCTTTTGTTCCGGAAATGGCTCCGCAGATTGCAGATATCGAGGCATAGAATATGATGCCGAATATAAGTGCCAGGATCGCGATCAGGATATTTACGGGTCTGAAAAGCCCCATATCCTTGAAGCCTTCGATAAATGTGATGGCTTTAAAATCACTGTCGGGATACATTACTCCCATTGTCTTAACTGCGATAACGATACCGATAACAAGTGAGATAATCCAGCTGAAGAACTGAAGGAATGCAGCCGCAAGCACAGCAAGCATTTTACCGAATATCATAGCCTCGGGCTTTACGGAGATCAGCATCGTATCCATAAGGCGCGAGCTCTTCTCGAGCACGATATTCTGTGTGATGCCATTTCCATAGTAGATAATGATGAAATAAAGCACCATCGCCGTAAGGAAAGTAAGTACCATCGCGAAGATCGGCTTGATCTCCGAATTCATCTGATCATTAAGCTCAGCCTCATCCTCATAGATACTGGTTCCGGATTCATAACCGCTTACCTTGTAAATGTCATGGCCGGTTTTCATTGCAACAGCAGTTATATCCTGCATATCGATACCTGATGCAAGGATAGCAACAAAGCTTCCGTTCTGATCTATAAACTTATCAAGATTCTTTGCATCATCCTCTTCTATATCAGAGTCCTTTGGAAGGATAACTCTCGAACCGATGCCATCCTCTGTTACCTGGAACTGAAGGATAAGGCTCTTTGTCTCACCGTTATCCTCAATCTCTTTAAGAGCAGTTTCAACAGAGTCTGTCTTTTTATAGAAGATCGCTGTATAGCCGTCAACGTTCATCATATTCAGGATGCTGTAGTCAGCGTCCGGAGCGGCGTCATTTACCACATAAACCTTATCTGCATTACAGGGTTTAAGCGGTTCCTTTTTTTCCTTATTTACATAGTTTACTAATAAGAATATTGCGACCGGCGCTACCAGAAGTAAGATACATGTGATAATCGTGAGGTTACGATAGCCCTTGGGAGCTACCTGATTCTTAAATGTAAACTTAAATACTTTATCAAAATTCTTAAACATATCCGTCACCTCACATTCTGGCCGTCTTAAAGATGGTCGCAAGTTTCGGAGTAGATGAATCACTGAGTATCAGACTTCTGTAGGTCTTAGCTGCAAGAAGTACAAGGAGCAAGATGAACACAAGCTGTATCACGAATGTGAGCAGAAGTGTCCAGAGCTCTATCCTGCCCGTTACATAAAGGATGGGCGCTGTAAAATATGAGAACGGGGGAAGCAGGGATGAAACAAGGTTAAGTATGTTATTATCTGCCATTCCGAAGAACATTCCGCCCATATATCCGAGCATTGTTATCGTCATTACCGTACCGGTAGCATTCTGAGTATCCTCCATCTTGGAGCATGAGCTTCCGAGGATTCCGCCGATGACCGCAAATGTCATATATCCGACAACAAGCGAAATAAGAAGTATCACAAGGCCCGAAGCTCCGAAACTCTTAAATACCGAAAGGTCAAATCCGCTTCCGCTGTATAGAGCTTTCTCTGCATGAAATCCGTATTCAAGGATCAGATCAGATATCTTCGAACCGATAAAGCCACAGATAAGGATAGAAAGAACGTATGACATCATACCGCATATCTTACCCATAAGAAGTGCCATCGGACGAACGCTTACAAGCAGACTCTCAACAAGCTTTGACTGCTTCTCTTCTGTTACTGATGCAATGATAAATGAGTTCGAAAGCGATATGATCATCATGATTATCACTGAAAAAGCAAGTATGTATGAAAAATATTTCTGTCCTGAGATCGTCTTGCTCTGTTCTGCGATATAATCACTTTCCTTTATCACTCCGTCAGTATCAACTCCGGAACCGATCAGCATTATCTCTTCATTTGAAAGATTGATATCACTGAGTCTTACCTCTTCGAAGTATGAACCAATATAGCTTGCTGCATCATCGATATCACTTGTCTCGACCTTTGAATCATCAGCGATGATACCACTTGCTTCATAGCCCTCATCAGTCATATGAAGATATACAACCGCATCATCCTCACCAAGTTCATCGACTAGTTCATGGTAAGACTTATCACTCGGTATAAAGTTCACGTTTCCCGCTTTAAGGTTATTCGCATCCATGACAGGGGCATCTTCATCACTTTCTTCCTTAGCATTATCAGCTATATAACCAAGATCAAAATCAACTGCCGTGTCATTTACAACGTAAACATTTTTTACCGTAGTATCATTGAAATCTGCTTTATAGATTGAATCCACAGTGTCCTGACTGTTCTTTGCCATAAAGTACTGGATCGGTCCCATTATGGCCATGATCAGGACGAACAATATAAATGTAACTCTGTATCCGGAATTCTTGAAAGTCTGGAGCAGCGTGAACTTGAAGACTTTCGAGAATCCCTTCATGCTGTATATATTTTCTTTCTTGTTCATTTCTATTCCTCTCCGACTTCCTTTACAAATATCTCATGAAGTGAAAGCTCACTGAGATCGAATCTGACTACAGATATACCTTCATCGATAAGCTTCTTCAGGAGGGCATTTGCCTGCTCATCGCCTGTTACCTTTAAGGTATATTCATATTCCTTTTCGGAAACAAGAGTGATCCCTGCTTCCTCAATATATTTTGTGATATCCTGTTCAACTTTAATGCTGAGGTTTACTCTTCCGTAGGACTTTTTAATGTCATTAAGATTTCCTGAAACAACAGCCTTAGATCTGTTAAGTATCGTTATATCAGTACAGAACTCCTCAACAACCTCCATCTGGTGGCTGGACATGATTATGTATTTTCCTGCTGCAATCTGCTCTCTTACTACCTCTTTCAGGATGTCCGTATTTACAGGGTCAAGTCCCGAAAATGGTTCATCAAGCACCAGGAGTTCAGGATCGGAAAGCATCGCGATAAGGAACTGGATTTTCTGCTGATTACCTTTTGAAAGCTGGTCGGGGCTCTGAAGCTTGTTCTTCTTTTTCTTTTTAGCAGGCTTCTGAGCGGTATCGGCTTCGATGACATTTCCATTCTCATCATATCTGATACGGTTTTCCATTTCCTGCTTTTCAAGAAGCTCAGCAGCCTTTTCAGGGTAAATGTATTCTTCAACTTTAAGCCTCTCAGCCCAGTACTTTATCCTCTCATCTACCGTCTTCCTGTCGATCCCTCGAAGCTCACCGAAATATCTCATCTGATCGATAAGCGTATATTTCGGATAGAGTCCTCTTTCCTCGGCAAGATAGCCGATGTTACAGGTGTCGAAATTGAGTGGCTTTCCATCCCAGGTAACCTCTCCGCCATCCTTATCAAGCATGCCGAGAATCATTCTTATAGAAGTCGTCTTACCGGCACCGTTGGTACCAAGCAGAGCGTAAACTCCCGGTCCCGGCATCTCGAAGCTGATATGATCAACTACGACCTTTTCGCCATATTTCTTATAAAGATCCTTTACTACCAGTGACATGATAAATCCTCCGTTTTATATATTGGTTTTACTATTGGTATCTATTTGAGTTTTATTTTTCAGTCTTATCTCTGAACTTTGCATTTACAAACAGATTAAGATAAAGACCGATGTTTACAAAGGTAAGTGCTATCCAAAGCTTTACTTCATAAATTTCAAACATTGATAAGCAAAGAAGTACAATTGCTATAAGTGAAGATATGATCGCTACTACTCTTAAAAGCTGTGCCCATACAGGGATTTCCTTATTTCCTAAAATTCTCATTAATTTCATTTCGTTTACCTAACCTTTCTTATTAAATTTCAGTTATCACGAAATAAAAGGCCTTTTTTCTTTCTCATGATACAATATATACTCTCCATTACATTTTGTCAAGTATATTTTACATTTTAGATTAAATAATTGACTTTGTGTAATGTATCAGCATGTTCATCTTATCACAGGACTTGTAAAACGGTTTATATATGGAGTAAATGGTTATTATATTGTCGCAAATGGTATTTTTCTGCATCTTACGACAGAAAAAAAGGCCTCCTCACGAGGAGGAAGCCTTTGGAATTAAACCTATCCGGTCTGTTAAAGACTTATCAATATTTCTTTATCTTATTAGTCTTCTTCAGACCTTTATTCTTAAGTTTTTTCTTATATGCCTTATATTTTGACATTGGAACCTTGATCTTGGCCTTCTTATGAATACCCTTAAATGCTTTGCTTCCGACCTTCTTAAGATAAATGGTCTCGATCGTGATGGTCTTAAGCTTCTTATTCTTATAAAATGCCTTCGCCGCAATCTGTGTTACCTTGTAAGTCACTCCGTCAACCGTGATAGTATTCGGTACCTTAACACTCTTATACTTTTTGCTTATCGGCTTAACGTATGTCACGCACGGATTATCAGGCGATGCATTATTAACCTTGAAGTAAGCCTTATATTGCTTAAGCTTGAATACTGTTCCGACTGTAGCAGGCTTAGCCCCTTCCGGTGCAGTTGTCGGCGTCACCGTAGGTGTAGCTGCAGGTTCTGTCGTAGGTGCCGTCGTAGGTTCTGTTGAAGGAACCGTTGTGGGCTCTGTCGTAGGTTTAGTTGTAGGAACAGTTGTAGGTTCTTCTGTCGGCTCGGTCGAAGGAACTGTTGTAGGTTCTTCTGTCGGCTCATTCGAAGGAACCGTCGTAGGCTTATCCGTCGGAGCTGTTGTAGGTGTCGGTTCTTCTGTCGGTGCTGTTGTAGGATTAGGAGTCGATGTAGGTCCGTCTGTCACCTCTGCCGTTGGAGTAGGTGTTGCAGTAGGCTCTTCCGTCGGCTGTGTTGTCGGTGTAGGTGTTGGTTCCTCTGTTGGCTGTGTTGTCGGCGTAGGCGTCGGCTCCTCTGTCGGCTGTGTTGTCGGCGTAGGTGTCGGCTCTTCCGTCGGCTTTGTTGTTGGCGTAGGTGTCGGCTCTTCTGTCGGCTGAGTCGTCGGTGTAGGCGTCGGCTCCTCCGTCGGCTGTGTTGTCGGAGTTGGTGTCGGTTCCTCTGTCGGCTGTGTTGTCGGAGTTGGTGTCGGTTCTTCTGTCGGAGTTGCCGTTGGATTAACCGTTGGTGTAGGAGTAGGTTCTTCTGTTGGCGTAGGAGTCGGTGTCGGTTCTTCCGTCGGTGTAGGTGTAGGAGTCGGCCCATCTTTCTTCTTCCACTGAGCTACAATGGTAAGATTCTCGGTTATCTCCATACCATACAGATCATCAGAACTGTAGATCGTATCCGAGCCATTTACCTTCCAGCCTATAAAATCATAATTATCTAACGGTTCAGGTTCATATACATAAGAAATCTCACTATCAGGATAATATGTATTTTCAATATAATCATCTTCCGAAGAATTAAAGTAGCTTCTTGGCGTTTCGAATCTTACAATATAACCTTCTATAAAATGAGCCACAAATACTTCACCGCCCGAAGGTATATAATCATATAAGTCTATATAGCCATCATCGAGGCCACCATCACCGTCGTTTTCTACATATCTTATATTCTGATCTCCGCCTTCCAGCGTATAGTATTCAAAAATCTTATTTCCAAGTTGAAATGGTGTCCTGACTTTATATCGTAAAGGCTCTCCTATCTTGCATGAAACATCATAAGATTTATGATACTCACCATCATAGTAAGCCATTACACCATATTCTGTTTTAAATGTTACTGTAAGCGCATCTTCCCAAAGAGCAATAAGCTTGATATCTTCAGAAGATACTATAGTATCAAGAAGCATATAGCCTTCTTTAAGATCTCTTTGATATTGTACATATACAGTTCCGGAAGTATCACCATCTATCTTCCATCCTTTATGAACATATCCAGGTCTGTCGCCCACATCAGGAGAGTCAGTTATCGGAGTGTTCTCAGCGAAATAATATGTTGATTTATCATCATCAGGATCACCCCAGAGATATCCTTCTTCCGAATAGAATGTGACCTTATATGCTTTCTTAAGATTTGCAACAAATGTCACATTTCCCGTAATAGTATAACTATATATATCGGCATATCCTTCAGGAATATCTTCATCATCATAGTCCCCAAAGCCCTTATAGATCAGACTATCCGGATCTCCCTTAATCTTCCATCCATCACAAATATAGTATTCTACATCAACGTATGGTGCACTACTTATATGTTTTGAATTTTTATCGACCTGAACAACAGTAGAATAACAGTCATCATCACCATATATGCCGCCATATTCAGATTCAAATGTAACATCATATGCTTCTTCCCATACAGCATTAAATGTAACATTTTCGGATGGTCTATAATTTCTTATACTCTTTTCATTTGTATCAAGGTCATAATTGCGTGTAACATAAAGATTCTGATCCCCTTCAGTCATATATCCGAGGAAAACAAAACCATTTACTGCTTTCGGTAAAACATACTTATTTCTGACTTTACCTCCCTTCATTACTGAACGGGTAACATCAGAAACTTCTACAATATCATCATTATCATCATATATCTGGAAAGCTCCTTCATCGGTATGATAAGTAATAGTACATGCTTCTTTCCAGACAGCATTCAAAACAAGATCCGAATCAAGATTTAATTCATCTATTTCACAATAACCGTCCTCGTAACGTTCTTCATCATCATAAAACCATTTGTATATAGTTCCCGACGGATCCCCATCAATAGTATAGCCATCAAATACATAACCATCTATCTCATCAGGCGTTGGATATGAATCTATTATTGAATTCTTCTTATATTGCAGTGTATATGTTTTCCCTATATATGAGAATTCAGATTTATCGGTAACATATGTAACATTATATGCTTCAGCCCATACAGCATTCAGCACAATATCCTCTGTTAACTCGACATCACCAACATAAACCTCGTTTTGCTTTAGATTATCATTGTGTCCAACATATACAGTATCCTCTCCTTCAACCTGCCATCCTTCAAGGACAAATCCGGGACATCCTCCGCAGTTTACATTATATGGATTACTTCCGGGTCTGAAATCATATTTAACTTCAGTATTATACTTATTACCGTAAATATATCCCTTATCAGACCTGTATGTAACAGTTACTGCTTTACTCCAGACTGCATAAAATACAGTATCTGCTACAGGAATATAATCACCAATATAACACTTATTGGTCTCTTCATTTTCATCGTCATCTTCATTATCATTTTTATATGTGACATACAGATTATCATCACCGTCTGTCATATATCCCTCAAAGATATATCCATTTCGACCATAACAATCGATGGAATTGAATGATGCAGAACTAATATCATTTCCTTCCTTTACCTGTATCACATATTCTGTGTAATCAGTATATCCCTGCATATATCCGGCTTCAGAAGTAAATGTGATATCATAAGCAGCTGCCCATACCGGTCTTATGGTTTTTTCACTGTCAACTATAATAGATGAAAGTTTTTCAAATCCTTCCGGAGCTTCATCTTCATCATCTGCATATACATATTTATCATCCGAACCGTCAAGTGTCCAATAATCGACTGCATATCCCTGTCTTCCATAAACTGAATATCCCGGATTAGAAGTAAATGCACTACCCTCTTCTACTATATAGTAACAACTTGATTGTGATTCAATACCATAAATATATCCTTCATCTGATATAACATTTACTTTGAAGGATTTAACCAGAACCGCTTCAATGGTAATACTATCATCAGGAACAAAGTATCCAATATAATCATCTTCATAATAATACGACGAATATACATCATCACCATATTTCCAGCCCTTAAGAATATAATCATCAGAATTGAAATAAGGACATGTGTTAATCGGTTTTCCTTTTAATACCTGAACAGTATAATTGTAACCATTTTCTCCTTCTATTCCATAAACTTCCGAATGGAAAGTAATGTTATATGCTTCTTCCCAGACTGCGATCAAAGTAACATTAGAATCAGGACAATAATCCTTAATCAGCTTCTGATCATCGGTACTATCATAACCCTGATAATATATCTCATCATCACCATCAATCTTCCAGCCTGTCAGAATATAGCCCTCACGAGACTTAACACTTGGATATGTTCCAATCGAATAACCGTCTCTTACATTAAATGTCATATATCTATCATCAGGTGAGCTATTTAAATATCCATCCTCTGAATAGAATGTAACAATATATGCATCTTCCCATACAGCTTCGAACGAATAATCTTTATCAACAGGAAGCTCTTCCAGATAATTTTCTATTCCATCAACATAGTTACTATATGACTGATAGATTATACCTGTCTCAGTATCTTTCCAGCCTGCAAATACCTTTCCGTTTATTTCTTGTGTTATGTAAACTGAATTACCATACTCACTGTTTTCTACACAATAAGCCACGTACGAAGTTGATTCTTCAAGGCCCTGGATATAACCATATTCACTGGTAAAAGTATAATTCAGGTACTTCTTCCATTGAACAATAAAGGTTGTATCCTCTACAGGAGCATAATCACCGATATATACCGCTCCTTCCGGAACATTATAGCTATCAGTCACATATAATGTTTCGGAATCATCTCCATCAATCTTATATCCTTCAACATAAAAGCCTTCTCTATCAAAATATAAATTGTATAGCCCATATGATTCATCTAATTTTGCACCTGAAGAAGCTGTAAATGAATACTCATGATTATCTTCTTCACCACAATAATATCCATCTTCTGAGTAAAACTTGATATTTATATTCTCTACCCATACGGCATAGAATGTTACTTCTTCATTTACAGTGAAACTATAAATATCATAATCACTAAAAAGCTCTACTCCATCAGCTCCCAGCTTCCAGCCGACAAATATAAGATCATCATTACTGTTATAATTAAAATTATAACTATAATTATTGTCATTAAGCGAGGTGCCCGGAGCAACTGAAAATGTCTTCGTAGTAGTATCATCATAGAAGCTTCCTCCGTTAGCATCCAGGGTTATTGTATAGCAATCTTCACCCCACACTGCAAGGAGAGTTATATTATCTGTAATATCTATATCAGGTAATTCAGAGCTGCGATATATAGTTTCATCATCAGAATCTTTTATCTTCCATCCATAGAATACCTTTCCATTATCTATTGATGGAGTCTGACAATAATCTATATGATAACCCTCTTTAATAGAATTAGTATAAGTATTGCTGTTATAATAACCATAATCAAAATAGCCACCATTAGCATCAAACGTAACTACATAATTATTTAACCACTTAGCCCTGAAAACAGTATCTTCGGTAATTGTTTGATCGCTGATATAGCCATATGTATTTTCATCATCACCATCCATGGTCCAGCCTGAAAATATCTTTTCATATTCGGCGCCTTCCCAATAACAGTTCGGAACATAATTATATGTACTGTAAATACTTGCTCCTTTTGCCACCTTATATGAGATCTCTGTAAGATAGTCACCATTCTCATTTGTTTCATCAAAGTGTCCGCCATTTGCATAAACGGTAACAGTACAGACAGTGTCCCATACAGCTTCAAAAGTCATATCATCTTCAACAGTTAACCAGCAAAGATCCACATCCTTATATATTTCACCATCACTAAGGTTTTTCCAGCCTACAAATGCTTTGCTGTCATCAGGATATTTTGGCAATGAATAACTGTGATTATTAATAGGATAATTTTCAACGTATTCTTCTTCTATCTGCGTAGTTTCAGGATCACCAAAATACCCACCATTGGCATCAAATGTAACATTATACTTATTCAGCCACTGAGCAGTGAAATGAGCATCCTCTTCAAATGTCATATAATACTGAATATCGTAAAGGTAATATTGTCCTTCGTATGGATCTTCATCCCACTTCCAGTAATCAAATACCTTCTTTCTTCCTTCAGCCTTCCACTCAGGATAAAGATTAAGCTCTATATTATTTTCTTCCATTGTTTCATTCACAGGCATGTATACAGAATATGAATCACTATTACCTGTGATAACACCACCGTTGGCATCAAAATAGACCGTACAGGCATCAGCCCATACAGCTGTAAATGTCACGTCTTCAGTATAAGAAATATTAGAAACGTTCCAGTTTCTGTAATTTATTCCATAAGGACCATTTTCCCAATACCAGCCTTTAAGATATTTATTCTCAAGCTGCGGATCAGTAAAAGAATATCCACTATCATTAAGGCTTGTCCCACTTGGTATTTCAAATGTAAGAACCGACTGTCCATTATCAAAAACAGCATCACCTGCGTCAATGGTAACAGTTATTGGATCAGCATATCTTGCTTCAATAGTAACATCATCTTCAAAATATATGCTTTCGATTTCACCTGAACTATATAAATCATAATGATTTGGAACATACCAGCCTATAAAGTATTTACCTTCACAGATGGGATCTTCAATATCATCATAATAATACCCAACATGAGTATTTATTTCTTTTGAGGTACTGTCATCACTGAATTTTCCGCCACTAGCATCAAATGTGATCTTGATGCTTCTTTCCCAATGAGCATATACCTCTACGTCTTCTGTTAATGCATATGTATCACCATCTCTATACCAGCCCGAAGTATAAATATCTGTAGGACTCTCTGTATATGCTTCAAAAGTATATCCTTCAAAACTGAATAGTTTTCCATTAAAAACATAATCATCCGCATCTTTTCCCGGGTGATATTGTTCTGTAATGATTTCATCATCGCTTCCATCAGGATAATTAGAATGATATGTGATCGTAACCGGATCTTTAACCCAGACCGCATATAAATCTAAATCACGCCAAATATTTAGTCTATCTTCATCGACTATATAACGGCCCCAATCCGTTGAATCATCATCTTCATCCCATCCGGAAATGCGATACCCTTCATACTCATAGCCAAAATCAGTAACATCTACATACTCATCATATTCATAAGTAAGAACCTGATCATCAGCTACAGTTCCATCAGGATATGTAACATGCAGCGTTACATCATATGTTCTTACTTCATCATCAGCGTAAACTACGCTGCCGGAGTTCGGAATATTGATAAGTCCGAACACCAGAAATACTGACAATATAAGTGCCAGTGTCCTTCTTATTCTTTTCATTTTTATATATCTCCCTCTCCTTAATTTGTTATATCCCCCTTATCATTAAATTATAATTTTTCATATAGTCAAAAACAATTTACACTCGGCGCAAAGTGTAAAATATAAGCAAAAAAGACGCCCGGCCGAAAACGGTCAGGCGCCAAATCATTTCCATTATTAATATGTCAGTGATCTGTAGACTGAAAGGTGGTCATAGATTGTTCTCCAGGAGCTGAAGGAGTTGCCGGTGACGCAGATATAATGCTTGCCGGTGTCGGATTCGTAGTAGCTGACTGCGCAGCAGCCGGACTCATTTACGAAGCCTGTCTTGGCAGCGATCACGTCGCCATCCATGGGCTTATCCTCGATACGACGTAAAAACCAGTTAGAGATCTCGATTCCGTCGGGGAAATCCTCCTCATAGGTGATATCCGTGTTATATTTCCTCTTTGAAAGGACATCGAGCAGAAGGTCATCCTGGATAGCCATGCTCATAATGAGAGCCATATCCTTCATGGTACAGTGAAGGTCCTTGTCGTACATGCCGACGACATTTGTAAAATGGGCTGTCTCGGAGAGGCCGAGCTCATCCACCTTCTGATTCATCATATCGACAAAGGCTTCCTGAGAGCCGCAGCAATATTCGGCAAGGCCCAGAGCCGCATCGGCACCGGAAGGAAGGATCGTTCCGTATAGAAGATCTCTTACAGTCACCTCGTCGCCGGGCTTGAAGCCAACGGCACTTGCACCCTTCTGATCAACATAATCGGTAATCTCCGTGGTGATGGTAAATGTGTCATCCAGAGTATCGGCATTTATGAATTCTCTGGCGGTAAGCACCGTCAGGACCTTAGTCATAGATGCAGGGCTGACAACCTTGTCGCCGTCTCTTTCGGCAACTATCTCATCAGTGTCAAGATCAACGAGGATCATATATGTACTTGTAAGCTGCTTTGTCTTGGAAGCATCTCCGGGAGTGCTGTAATTGATCGAGCCCTCAACTGAGTCCAGTCTGAGGGAAACCTCGTCCCATGGACCCTTTGCAACAGCATCCTCTGCCTTGGTCTTCTCCCCCTCTTCCTCTTCTTCGGCAGCCTTCTGGAAAAGACTGAGATCAGCCTTCGGAAGATGGATCGTGTTATCTGAATCATAGAAATCATGAACGATCTTACCGGACATCCAGCTGTCAGGCGGGATATCTGCAGCATCACCGTTAGCGACAACGTCCGGATTCTCCTCAAGGGCGTCGGCTACTGTATGTGCATCAAGTGGAGTCGTCTCATACTCCGCATCCATCTCGGTACCGTAGTCCTCAACTTCCGCGGGTTCCATCCTCTTCTTCATCAGATTTACGAAAATGATTGCGAATATTCCGAGAACAGCCAGTACGACCAGGACAAGTATTAATCTTAAGAATATGATCAGTCCCTTGTTCTCGGTTCCGTTTTCATTTGGTTCCATTTATTATACCTCAGTTTTAATATCTTCTTGTTATTATACAATATTTTGAGTATATTATAAATGATAATACTATATTTTGCTATCTTTTATTGATTTTTAGAACTAATTTGACGATCAGAAATATCAGAAGCACTCCGGCAAGGACTCCGCAGGCGTCAAGAATTACGTCACTTACCATACCGGCCCGGCCTGATACCAGGAGCTGATGGATCTCATCCGTGATGGCATAGAGGGTCCCGATAAGTAGCGGGAGGAAGACATTTGACAGATTCTTATGCTTCTTATCGTACCAGGCGCCGAAAAGTAAAGCGCCAAGGGTAAAATACTCAATAAAATGAGCCGTCTTGCGGACGGGATGGTCGATGGAGCCGGCGTACTGATACTGCTCGAGCTCGGTCCAGGTATCAAAATCCTCGATGGTGAGATTGCCGATCGTGAGGCCTACGGCATAGCTGTCCTGTGTCGAAAGCGCGGCATCACGAGAAGAATATAAGAAGATCACGACCATACAGATGATCGAGAGGATTGTAAAGAAGATCTTCCTCACTTTGCCGGTGGTAGATTTTTCTGTTGTTGTATTTTCAGTTTTTTTACTATTTCTTTTTTGCATAACAATGATACTATACGGTATATATACTATCGCGTCAAGAAAGATAAAATGTGACAAACAGATCAGATCATTTTGTCACATAAGTAATGAAAGCGATAATTAAGTAACAAAACCGATAAGGGGTCAGACCCCTTTTATGTAAACCAGGAGATTAAGATGAAGATTGATATTCTAACAGTTGGGAAGATAAAGGAAGCGTTCTACAGGGATGCGATTGCAGAATATTCGAAGAGGCTCGGGAGGTACTGCTCTCTTAATATTGTTGAGGTTACGGATGAGAAGACGCCGGATAACTGTTCCGATGTTGAGAAGGATAAGATACTTCAGAAGGAAGCCGAAAGGCTTATGAAATATATCCCCGAAGCAGGAACTCCGGATGCATATGTGATAACGCTGGAGATTAATGGCAAGAAGCTTTCCAGCGAGAAGCTTGCTGATAAGATAAAGGACCTTTCCGTAAATGGAAAG
This sequence comes from Eubacterium sp., assembly GCA_017619835.1. Classification (GTDB taxonomy): domain Bacteria; phylum Bacillota; class Clostridia; order Lachnospirales; family Lachnospiraceae; genus Eubacterium_Q. The sequence goes on along the minus strand of JAFZRN010000025.1, from coordinate 120,290 downwards.
AGCCACCTTGTATTTATCATCGGTGGCTCTCTTGGTTTACATAACTCTATAAGTCAGAGAAGTGATTTTAAACTCAGTTTTTCTGATATGACATTTCCTCATCAGCTGATGAGGGTTATTCTGCTGGAGCAGATATACCGCAGCTACAGGATAATAAATAATGAGCCATATCATAAGTAATCAGTTTAAATTTAACTGATATTCATCTGTTACTTGACTTTAACTTTTATCTTTGCCGCTACTCCGTTCTGGGCATAGGCATATACATAACAAGTTCCTTTACCGATTGCGGTGATCTTGCCTTTCGAATTTACCTTTGCCACATCCGGATTATCCGACTCCCATGCAACTTTACGATGTATGCTGACCTTCTTCTTACTCTTCAGCTTGGCCTTTATCTTCTTTGATTTGCCAACCTTAAGGGTAAGTTTCTTTTTATTCAGAACAATCTTTGTGTTATTGCCCTTCTTTCCGCCATTTGTAACACAGTGAATGGTCTTCGATGTTGAAAGGATCTTATCCTCTCCCACGGCAACAACAATAAACTTGTAATATGTGCCCTTCTTAAGCTTCTTTGCAACGTAGCTTGTTTTCTTGGCTGAAACAGTCGTGATCTTATTATATCTGTTCTTGCGGCCACATTTGTTTCCATAGATAATGTACTGTTTTGCGCCCTTTACTTTCTTCCAGCTAAGCTTTAAAGAAGTTTTTGAAAGCGGCTTAGCCTTAGCCTGAAGCAGGAAGAATACAGAATCTTCGGTATCGTCATCTGTCGTAAGCTCGCTTATCATGGTATCTGACTGAGAAACCGGATCCTTGGTCTCAGCCCCATCCTTCTTATCCGTCGGATCAGTCTTATCATCACTGCCGTCAATTATGTCCGGTTTATCTTCCGGCTTTTCTTCCGGTTTTTCGGCAGCCGCTTTAACGATAAGATTTCCGGTCATGTATTCGATCGCATAATTATTCGAAGTAAGTCCCGAAACAGTTATCGGATAGGTTCCGGGCTCCTTACCCTTCTCGTATCCGCCATAAGTATATTCTAACGTACCTGTAAGGTCGCTCGTATCCTCGGACTCATCATTTACAAAGCCTGTAAATGTCACTCCGGCATTTGTTGCGTCCTCGTCATTATATATAGTCTTATCATTAGCTTTAACAGTAAGCTTTGCAGGATTTATTGAAAATGTCACGGCCGGGCTCTCACCTTGTCTATAGTTTTCGGTCTCTGCCACTACTGCTTTCACATAGTAGGTACCGGCATTTACCGGAACATCACCCGTAAAATCACCGTCCTCTTTATCCGAATAGAAAATCTCTGCGGTTTCGACGCCAAAATCTGCAGTAACTTCCGGAGGAAGACATTTGTCACCATAAGTAATGTCTTTAGCATTAACGGTAACAATATTGTCATTCATATTCTTTTCAATTGCCCATCTGCATGCAGGGGTCTTGGACGGAAGCTTGTAATTAGGAGCCTTAGCGCCTTCAACACCTATAACCATGGCAGTATAAAGACCTGCCGTCACCTTCTTATTATCATTGTAAATGATTTCGAGCTCATCATCGTTTACAGCATTACTGATAGACGCAGCAACACTCTTCTCGGTACCGTCATATATGAATTCTTTTTCGTCCTGCCAGCTAAAATTAAGTTCTCTGGGCTTGACCGTAAGCTTTCCCTTTTTGAACGTAATATCATAATTATCCGAAGTAAGACCGCTGGCCTTGATATAATAATTTCCGCCTTCGGGCTTTACTGCGTCATCATACTGATTATAGTCACAGGAAATGACAAGGTTACCCTTTAAGACACTATAATCATCACCCTCGGCAAATCCATCATACTTAAGGTCGGCCAAAGTAAGAGTCGGGGCTTTGTCACCATAGGTAATAGATTTAGCGGGAACTGTGATCGTAAGCTTCTTTTTAGTGACTTTAAATGGCTGAATCAATGTGAATCTTTTAGCTGATAGATTAATAAGTGTAGCCTGGGCCGTATAATCACCTACATGATTTATAACATAATCATAAGTAACTTGATTATCTTCTTTATAAAATGTTATAGTCGTAACTGTTCTACCCAGATTTTCATATTGTTCTTCACCTTCTACTTTAGCGACATATTCAGGTGTAGAACCATATTCAAAATCATTGACCAGAAGTTTAACAAGAAAGCCCGGATCCCCGCAGGGATTATGTTCATTGCTGCATTTTATTTCGACCGCATAAGGATCATTATTCTCATCATAAAGCATAGTCTCATTATATGAATGTTTATGATCATAGATTTCAACTTCTCCATCCGGAGTCTCTCTTAAAATATATGTCCAATATTCCGTACATTTAAAAAAAGTGTCAATCGGTTCGGAATTATATTTCCTATATCCATTTGTAATTACTGTTGAAACATACTCTCCTTTGTTTTCGTTTATCAATCTGTTAACTACATGAAGCTCAGCTCCCTCTTCAAGTTTTCCGACAATATTGATCGCTCTTTCTTCAGCAATATATATGTCTTCAAATGAACTGCTGCTTTTATAATTCCTTTTTATTACAGGTTTACCCGATACATTAAACTTACCGCCTACATCACAGAATACCGCTGCACCTTTTGAATTACCATAAGTTCTGTTACTAGTTATGGTTCCAGCTGTAATATTAAAGGTACACCCATCACCAATATAGACTCCGGCACCAACACCGTAAGTAAGAATATGTCCGGAAATTGAATCAGTCCAGTTATTTTCTATACTTCCACCGGACATATTAAAGACACCATGTTTATTTCCATTCGAACCTATATAAACGCCACTTCCATTTCCGGATTTTGCGTAACTGTCTTTAATCTTTCCGCTTACCAGATTAAGTGTACCGCCATATACAGCTACTCCGGATCCCTCCGTTGCATTTCCGTCACCTAGATACCCATTTTCTTCATCGCCGGTGTTCTTTATTGTAAGGGTTCCATAAACCTTTATAACACCACCATTATCATGACTATGATAAAAACCATTTTGATAATTATATTGTGTATATTCAAAAGATTTTCCACGGCCTCGGTTGATATGCTTTCCATTAAGATCAAGAGTAACTGTCTTTTTTTCGGGCACAACAAGTACCTCCACCGCATTCGGATCAGCATCGGTAATGTCTATATCTGCGCCAAGCTTGATATTGCCGCCATTAGCCATGGCAGTATGAAGTTCATCCCATGTACTTACAACAGTTTCCGCTGCATTTACTTCAGACGGTCCAATATCAAAAAGAAAGCCCGATACGATAAAAGCAAAAGCTATGACAATAGTTCGGAGTGTTACTTTAGATTTCATACTTAAAACCTCACAAAATATTCCTTTAAATAAAACAAATGCAACTTGGAAACGGGGGTTCGGTCGCAAAATGCAACTGAACCCCGTCTCCGAGTTGCATCTTTTGAGTTGCATCCTCGTTTTCTATTCTCTACCATCCCAGCAATAAGTACAGAGCTTATCTTTATCTATACCGGTTGCTTTGATCATGTCATCAAGTCGGTTGTATTTAAGTGTAGTAAAATTCAGTTTCTGACGGATCTTCTCGAGCATCATATGATATCTGTCCGAATCCGGATCAGCATAATCCTCAAGGATTGTCCTGTCGACCTTATCTCCCTCTTCCTCTGAGATTATCTGTCTTGCGATAAGCTCCATGTCGGAATTTGAACGAGAGAAGTTGATATATTTACATCCAAAGAGAAGCGGCGGGCACGCAGGTCTGATATGAACCTCACTCGCACCACTCTCATATAAGAATTCGGTAGTCTCACGAAGCTGTGTTCCGCGGACGATCGAATCGTCTATCAGAAGAAGCTTCTTGCCATCGATCAGTTCATGAACCGGGATCAGCTTCATCTTAGCGATAAGGTTTCTCTTATTCTGATGTGTCGGCATAAATGAACGTGGCCAGGTCGGAGTATATTTAACGAAAGGTCTCGAGAAAGGTACTCCCGATTTATTGGCATAACCCATTGCATGAGCGGTACCCGAATCGGGAACTCCGGCAACGGAATCAATTGTCTCACGGCCGAATCCGTCTCTTGTAGCAAGAGCCTCACCACATCTATATCTCATTTCCTCAACGGAAACACCCTCGTATCTTGCAGAAGGATAACCGTAGTAAACCCAGAGGAATGTACATATCCTCATCTTTTCACCCGGCTTCTCCATAACAGTAACTGCCTCGGGTGTCATTACATCGATCTCACCGGGGCCGAGTTCCTTAAAGTCCTTATATCCGAGATTGAGATATGCAAAGGACTCAAATGCCGCACAGAAGCCTTCATCTTCCTTACGGCCGACCATAATCGGTGTCCTTCCGAACTTATCTCTTGCGAGATAAACGGCATCCTGTGTAAGAAGGATTATGGTCATGGATCCGTCAATGGAATCCTGAGCATACTTTATACCTTCAATGATATTGTCCTTCTGATTGATGAGCGCAGCTGTAAGCTCGGTCTTATTGACCTCTCCGGTACTCATCATCTGGAAATGGCTTCCTCCGTTTTTGAATACCTCAGCAATAAGCTCATCTGAATTATTGATCTTACCCACGCATACGATAGCATAGGTACCGTGATGTGATCTAACAAGCAGGGGCTGGGGATCATAGTCTGATATACAGCCTATACCAAGGTTGCCCTCCATCTCATGAACATCACCACCGAATTTACTTCTGAAAGGCGCATTTTCGATATTGTGGATGGCACGGTTGAAGCCGTCCCTTCCGTGTACTACCATACCTGCTCTTCTCGTACCGAGATGAGAATGATAGTCAGTTCCGTAGAACAGATCGAATACTGAATCACCTTTTAAAGCTGTTGCGAAAAATCCGCCCATTTTTTTCCTCCTGTAGGCTCTTTACTCTCTTCCTGCTTCTACAACTGCACTAACAAGTGCCTCAATACTTGGCATATCCGAATCCTTCATGGTTGAACGAATGGTAACTGTGGGGTCAAGTACCGTAACATTCTTCCAGCCTTCGGCAATGCCTTTAATGGTCCTTGCGGCAGATGGAGCCCAGGAGCCATTTTCAAGTATAGCTATCTTCCTGTTCTGATAAGTCTTATAGGTAAGATGTGTAAGGAAATCATGCATCGGAAGGAATACTCCCGCATCATAACTGGATGAACAGAGAACCATACGGTCATATCTGAAAGCATCCTCTACACATTCTGCCATATCCTCACGACAGAGGTCTGATATGGCAACCTTCTCGCCGGCAGCTTCAAGAAGCTCTGCGATCTTCTTTGCAGCCTTTGCGGTATTGCCATGGATCGAAGCATAAGCCACAAAAACTCCGTGAGTCTCAGGCTGGTAGCTGCTCCATGTATTATAAGTATCTAAGTAATAGCTAAGCTCGTCGCCCGGCATGGGGAGCACGGGTCCGTGAAGCGGAAGTATCTTTTCTATATCAAAGTTGGCTGCCTTCTTAAGAAGTGTCTGAACAGCCATTCCGTATTTACCTACTATTCCGAAGTAGTAACGTCTTGCCTCGCAAGCCCAGCCTTCGGGATCATCAAAATCAAGAGCTCCGAATTTACCGAAGCCGTCAGCCGAGAAGAACACCTTGTCAAATGAGTCATAAGTCATCATTACCTCAGGCCAGTGGATCATCGGCGCAAGGACAAATGTGAGCGTATGCTGTCCGAGTGAAAGTGTATCATTTTCGGCAACAACAACCTTTCTGTCCTCGAGATAGATATCGAAAAACTGAGGTATCATTGAGAATACCTTTGCATTACTTACGATCTTTGCCTCGGGATATGTTTCAAGAACAGTCTTAAGACTTCCGGAATGATCAGGCTCAAGATGCTGAACCACGATATAATCAAGGCTTCTTCCTTCAAGTCCTTCCTTTATATTACTAAGGAACTCTTCTGTCTTATGTGCATCAACAGTATCAATGACAGCTGTCTTCTCATCCATTATAAGATAGGAATTATATGACATTCCCTCCGGCACATCATACTGACCTTCGAAAAGATCGATATCATGATCATCCACACCGATATACTTGATAGTATCTGTAACATTATTAATCATAGCTGTCTCTCCTTTAAAATTCGTGCCTAAATAAGACCCCTATACTTTACTATAAAACGAACCTTTAACGCAACCACAAATGTGAAAAAAAATATGGCATTTTTCCACAAATTTATTCCTGCGGAAGCCCGCTCTTAAAATCTGCTATCCATAACCCAAAATGGTCATCTGAAACGAACTTTACGACAGAATCCGATCTTTTTATTCCGACAGCTTCCTGATCATCAGCGGAATTCCTGTCCCTAACAGCTTCATCCGTCATACAATTATCCAAATAATCAATAAGTCTGCCGTATTTTTCACTAATTGCAGGCATATAAACCTGGCTATCAACATATTGCTGCATAGCAACTCTTAACGTCTTTGTCTCAAGCTCAGACATAGATTTCCAGTTTTCGCTTATATATGTTTCCAAAACTTCTGTTGAAACAAGATTCTTATTTACAGGAAGGCCTCCGGCAATGCATGCAAGCTTAAGATTGATTTCATCACTTGTAAGCCATTCAAGAAAAAGCTCAGATGCAAAATCAAGCGTATCATCCTTATGAATAATCGCAATACCAGTATCATCAACCGGACATACCGGTTTATCGGCATTAAACTGAGGATAAGGAATTATTTCATAAGCTCCTACTGCTAAAGCATTTCCCTCAGTTGCAGTATTTATTCCGATTTCACTAACCTCAGAAGTTTTCATTGTCATCACCGGAACAATGCCATCCTTAATATCCGAAAGATTTTTACCCTTTGGAGTGGTAAAACCGCCCTCTACAATAGATCCATAATAATTCTCCCATAAAGAGCGAAATGTATTTCCATCCACTCTGAAAACTATATTCGGGCCTTCATTACTGATAAGTGGATTCCCAAGCTGGGCACTACCCATGATGATATAATCCGCAGGATTTGAAACGATCATCATGCTCTGTGCTCTGTAATCAAAATAAACCTGTCCGACAACGGAACAGCTCTGCCACAGATTAAGCTCAGAAGTATAATGCTCGGTTTCTTCCATAAAGCTGCTCCAGAGTACCGGATTAACACCCATGACATAGGTATCCTTCACTACCGGAAAGAGTCTCCACTCCCTATTTTCTCCGTAAGTACCGGCAGTTATATATTCTTCGAAAATGTTTTCCTTTGTATTAACTGCAACAAGCTTATTAATGTCAGCAAACTGAATGCTCTTATTATATAGAACATCTGACGCAGCACTAACTCCGATCATGTCCGGGAGAGAAGCATTTTCGGCTAAAGCTGCTTCTGAAAGCTTCTTTTCGGATTCATACCTCTCGGCTTCAACGATGATTCCCCGGGTAACGCCCTCCGTCTCGTTGAATTCCTTTATCATCTTTTCATAGGCTTCTGAACGCTTGTCATTAGCAACATACCAGAGTGTTACGGTAACGGGATTTTTCGGATTCAGACCATAATTAGAGCTCTTGCCACCACAAGCGGCAAGAGCTCCCGTTATCATAACCAATATTAATATCACACTGATATGTCTAAAGCTTCTTTTCATTATATATATGCCTTATTTTATCTCGGTTACCTTGTAATCTTTTTCCTCAACTGCAGTCTTAAGTATATCATCTGAAACCTCATTGTCAAGCTTAACTACCACAGTTCCCTTCTTATGGCTGGCCTTTGCGGATTTTACTCCGTCAATAGCCTCGAGAGCCTTCTGAACAGTAGCCTCGCAGTGTTCACACATCATACCTTCGACCATCATAGTTTTCTTCATAGTATCGTCTCCTTCTTCTTCGGATTCTGTATCTTCAACAGGCATCTTTTCGGGTGATAAATATAGTTTAACTCTGTTAAGTCTGAGCGCATTCATGCAGACGAAGAAGCTGGAAAGCGCCATCGCAGCGGCACCGTACATCGGCTTCATCGCTATACCGTAAAGGCCCATAGCCAGCGGAATACAGAGAGCATTATAGAAAAATGCCCAGAAAAGATTCTGATGGATATTTCTAATAGTAGCTTTACTCATTCTTATGGCGGCGGCAACATCGAGAAGGCTGTCCTTCATAAGTACGATATCAGCTGCATCGACTGCGACATCTGTACCAGAGCCTATGGCAAAGCCCGCATCGGATCTGATAAGAGCCGGAGCATCATTGATTCCGTCGCCTACCATTGCGACCTTGCCGTAATCACTATGAAGAACGGCAACCATATTTTCCTTATCATCAGGCATAACACCGGCTATCACCTTATCAACGCCGGCCTTTTCGGCAACCGCATTTGCGGTAACACCGTTATCACCGGTAAGCATGACAGTGAAAATGCCCATATCTTTAAGCTCTTTTATAGCCTGAGGGCTGTCGGATTTGATCTGATCGGCTACCGCGATCATGCCAAGATATCTCTCACCACGCATAAAAAGCAAGGGGGTCTTGCCTTCTAAGGCGAAGGTTTTATATTTTTCTTCTATAGATATAAAAGTAGAGTTTCCGCCCTTTAATATGTCGCCGGTCGAGGCATCGGTACCCTGTACGCCTGCGCCGGGGAGGGTTTGGAAGCTGGTGATCTCAATGGTTTTCACGGGCATAATGTCTGTGTCGGTATCATCTGGCTCGGCGTTATGTAAACCATCTACATATTCCACGACTGCTTTTGCAAGCGGATGCTCGGACATCTTTTCGAGGCTGTAAGCCACGCTGAGAAGTTCCTCCTCGCTTACTCCTTCTTCCGGAACCACATCAGTTACTCCGGGTTCTCCCTTTGTGATGGTTCCGGTTTTATCAAGAACCACAGCCTTTACTCTGCCTGCTGTTTCAAGTGATTCGGCGGTTTTATAAAGGATACCGTTCTTTGCACCCATTCCGTTTCCGACCATAATGGCAACAGGAGTTGCAAGACCTAGGGCGCAGGGACAGCTGATCACAAGAACCGATATTGCTCTTGCTATCGAAAATGAAGCATCACGTCCTGCCATCATCCAGCCCGTAAAGGTAAGAACCGAAATCAGGATGACCGCCGGTACAAATACTGCCGAAACTCTGTCGGCAATCCTTGCAAGAGGCGCCTTGGTGGCTGCCGCATCACTCATTATCTTAATGATGCCTGCAAGTGTTGTATCCTCTCCTACATGAGTCGCTCGACATCTCAGGAAGCCATTTACATTCTGTGTACCTGCGGAAACAATAGAACCCGTCTCCTTATCTACAGGAATGCTTTCACCTGAGAGCATTGCTTCATTGACTGCGGAATTACCTTCTATCACTACTCCGTCAACAGGCACTGTGTAACCGGCTTTGAGGATGAACACATCCCCTATCTTTATATTCTCTACGGGAACCTCCCGTTCGCCGTCGGGAGTCTCGATATGTGCCGTCTTCGGCGACATTTTCATAAGTGTTTTAAGAGCATCAGTTGTGCGGCCTTTGGACAATGCTTCGAGAAGCTTGCCGACTGTAATAAGTGTCGGGATCATCGCAGCGGATTCGAAATATAGATCCATCCCCTTAAACATCGCAACCATGCTGTAGCCGAAAGATGCAGTGCTTCCGAGTGCGACCAGTGTGTCCATATTCGGTGCACCGGAAAAAAGCGACCTGAAACCGCTCGTGAAGAACTTCCGGTTTATGAACATTATGATGATGGCGAGGATCATCTCAAGGATGGCGAGCGCCATATGGTTATTTAATATAGGAAAGATCACTGGCCAGCCGAGCATCATATGTCCCATGGAATAATACATAAGAATGATGAGGAAAATGACTGACAGAATCAGGCGTTTCTTTAAGGCAGGAGTCTCGGTGTCTGCAAGTTCTGATTCACGAAAAAGAGACGCGCCGTAGCCCGCCTTGACAACTGCTTCTATTATCTCTTCATCCTGTGCTGTCCCCTCTACACCCATTGAGTTTGTGAGGAGACTTACAGCACAGCTTTCTACACCGTCTACAGCTGAAACCGCCTTTTCGACCCTGGCCTGACAGGCGGCACAGCTCATTCCGATGACTTTATATTTTTTCATTGATATGCCTCGGTTAGTTTTATTTAACCATATTAGCACATAAGGTATTTTACTTCAAGAAAGAAATCTTGAGATAGCCTTCATCGAACTTTGCTTCTGAGATCTCATGATCTTCAAATATATCGGGAAGAGGGAATCTTCTTCTCTCATTCCTGATACCGATCATTATCTCGCGGCCTTCCTGTTCAAGACTCATTTCATCCTTCTCGGCAAACGGAAGATATATACTAAGACTCGAATCATCCTTATCTACTATATAAATCTCTTTCTTAAAGAGTACATTATCCGGATCTGTCTCAGCGTAAATTGAATTTCCCATTTTATGGAGTATTGGAAGTGTACGAAGCTCCTGCGGCTGAAGTCCAACATAGAATTTGGGTACTTCACTGAAGCTTTCCCGGATTTCATCCAGTCCTTCCTTCTGGTGAACATTCCATGCATTAAAATATCCTTCCATTGCCTTTTCGGGAAAGATATTATTAACGATTACCGCATCGACATTGTAGTGATATAGATAGAGACAGGTAAAGTTTCTTTTAGCCTCGCTGATAACTATCTTCTCGGGCGTTGTTACAACACGAAGGCTAACAATGTCTTTATTCAGCATCAGCTTCTGAAGACGGTCCATCTTATCCATAAGCACCTCAAGATCATCAAACAGATTATCCTTCGGCATCGGAACTCCTGCAACCTTCTCAACGATAGGTCCGATAGTCTTAACTCCCTTTCTCTTAACCGGGAGCACCTTTTCCATAACATCCCCGAGAAGCTCCGGACATTTAAGTAACGAAAGCGTTTCTCCTGTCGGAGCACAGTCCACGATTATCGTGTCATACTTTCCGCACTCATACATTTCCAGAATCTTGAACATCGAGAAAAGCTCCTCCAGCCCTGGGAATACAAGCAGCTCTTCAACCTCGATCCCGCTTCCGCCTTTAAGCGTAAGAAGGCTTTTGAAGTAGTCCTTCATACTTCCCCAGCTTTTCTCACTCTCATATACCGTATCAATCTCCATCGCATCGAGATTATCGGTTATCACAGTCGGTTCCTTACTTATCTTCATGTCAAATGAGTCGGCCAGGCTATGCGCCTGATCGGTGCTCATCACAAGAACCTTCTTTCCGTCTTTGGCAATCCTGCATGCAGTTGCTGCAGCCATGCTTGTCTTTCCGACTCCGCCTTTTCCTGTATAAATAATAATTCTCATCTCTATTTCCTCTTAAGATATATCAACCTTTTTCTTCTTAGCTTCCTTTTCAGTCCTGGAAATGTTTTCGCCACTCTCTACGTTCTTCATATCATTACTTACCATCGAAGCCGTAAGCATCTCCACCAACATAAGTTTTAATTCATTTCCGATTACATCAATATGGCTTTCTGCACATTCGGGAAGAAGTGCTGCAACAGCCTTCTTCTGATAATGTGCTGCTTTTCTGAGCCTCGAAATCATTTCCATATTCCTGCTCATCATATTCATGCTGCTATTCATCATCTTCGTCACTTCCTTTCTCAAATTGTATACGAAGTGTTCCATCTTCAAACTTAGCTCCCGCCACCTCATAGGTCCTGAGGATATTCGGAAGCGGTATATTTCTCTTAAAGTTTCCGGTCTTGATAACGATATCGTTAGATGCCTGATATAGATCGATGTCATCTTTATCCGCCCCCGGGATATTTACACTGAGGCTGTATCCTGTCTCGGTCTGGCTGAAGCTTTCACGTTCGGTGATCACCTTAGCCTCAAAGACATCGCCATCCATAAGGACATCATCCACTATCCTTTGAATGTTATCCGCGCCCTTCAGTTCACGGTCATACCAGGGAATCTCATATATCGGAAGGGCCGCAAAGCTTTCCTTCAGCTGGGATATATATTCCTTCTGGATCTTTATCCAGTCATTGAAGAAGTCATTACCTATATCCGTCGGGATGATCCTGTTGATATAGAGACCATCTACATTAAAGTTGTAGAGGTTCATATACATATAGTTTCTCTTGGTCTCTTCGACTACCATCTTTTCGGGTGTCGTGACTATCCTGACACTTGTGACTTCACGGTTCTTAAGAAGCTCTTCAAGCTCAACAAGCTTAAGGAACATTTTCTCTATATCATTAACCGCATGCTTATTTGGCATCTCTACATGAAACATCTTCTTAGATACCGGAGCCAGAAGTCTTATACCGACCTTACCGATCGGGAAGAGCTTTTCCATGTACCAGGAAAGAAGCTCCGGAAACTTAAGCAGCGAAAGTGTTTCACCTGTCGGAGCACAATCAACGATTATCCTGTCGTACTCTCCTTTTTGATATATGTCGGATATACGAAGCAGTGAAAACAGCTCTTCCATTCCAGGGATCATACCGAAGGACTGATCATCCTGCATTCCCATTTCAAGCATGTTTTTCAGATAGGTCGTGAATTCCAGGAAATCATTTTCCATAACATATTCAGGGTCGATTTCATATATATCAAGTTTCGGGAGAACGTTTTCAATATTCTTTCCAAGCTTCTTCTCGAATATATCGCCAAGGTTATGTGCCATATCAGTGCTTATAAGAAGTGTTTTCATTCCGTCCTGGGCACTCTTTATCGCATGAGCTGCAGCAACACTGCTTTTTCCGACTCCGCCTTTTCCCGTAAAAATATAAATTCTCTTCATCTCATTTTCCTCTTTATTGTTTCCTTGTTCGAATAGTTCCACACTCGAAGTATTTATGTTTTAATTTGGGCAGCCGACAAGCTGCCCTTTAATTATTCAATAGTTATCTTTCTTACCTTCTTTGGTGCCGCTTCTTTCTGTTTTTCTTCTTTAAGAACTTCCTTTACCTTACCGGTCATCTTTACAAAAAGCTCGATTTCTTCTTTAGTAAAGGAACTGAATATCTTGGTACCGTATCGCATCATCTCATTTAAAAGGCTGTTAAAATGTGTCCGGCCTTTATCACCGAATCTTATAAGTACTACTCTCTTATCTTCATCAGATCTTGTTCTCTCAACTAGTCCGCTCTTTTCCATCCTGCTCACGATCCCGGTTGCTGTATTAAGAGGGACGTGGATATATTCAGCTATCTCGGACATATTCACTTCGTCTTTTAGAAACAGAAGCCATAGGACGAGGACCTCATTCTTGGAACAATCCAGGAAGATATTTCCCCAGAGCTCGGATGAAAGAAGTTCCTTCACCTCATCTATGTAATCACAAACCATTTGAAATGATTCCTGAGTGATACCATACTGCTTTAAATCCATAACAAGCCTGCCTTTTAACTACAAAATTTTACTTGTAAATAAATACTTCTATACTCGAAGTAATTTAATTCTACACCCGAAGTATTTTTTTGTCAAGCAAAATTGGAAACGGGGGAACATCTGCAAAAAATCTGCAACTGCTCCCCCGTCTCCGGGTTGCATAAATTTATTTTACTCTCTCTCTAACGCAGTGCTATCTTTTTTTGTAACACGTGCGTTGAATTATTTTTTTCTTTAAGTTTAGGGATCAGGATCCTGCAGAATGCATATATATTCATGATCAGAGCTCCTGTCCAGGCGCACACCTCTGCTATTGCCGCTGCCCTGAAGCCTATATGATCCATAAGTATCGATATAGCTGCGATCCTGAGAACCATTTCCAGAACGCCGGACCACATCGGAAGAACCGGGTCTCCCATGCCTTGTACTCCGCTTCTTATAACGAAGAGGCAGTCAACCGCGATGATCGAAACACCGCATATCGGCAGATACTGGCAGGCAAGTCTTACAGGCTCGTCGCCATTTATGAGAATCCTTACCAGCATCTCAGGCATAATGGCCATTAAAGAACCAAGAAGGATATAAGCTGCAAATGAGATGGTAAGACAAACTTTCAACCCCTGCTTTATCCTGTCGTACTGCTTTGCGCCGTAATTCTGACTGGTAAAAGCACTCATTGCGTTGCCTGCGGTGCTGGCGGGATTCATGAAGAGATTAAGGTATTTGCTGCATGCCGAATATGCCGTGGTATAATTCACGCCATGTCCGTTTATAAAATACTGAACCACCATAACTCCAATCGCTGTGATGGAATTCATGAAAGCCATCGGAAGTCCGTTTCTGATAAGATCGACAAAAACGCTTCTGTCATTAACAAAATCAGCCTTTCTAAGTCTGATCATCGGGATCTGACACAGCCTTCTCACACAGATAATGGTGGAAATGATTTGGGAAACGATAGTCGCAATAGCGGCACCCTCCACCCCTGTATGGACCACAAATATCAAAAATGAATCAAGCGACAGATTAACCATTGATGAAATTATGATCGCTTTCAGGGGTGTCCGGCTGTCTCCCAGTGCCCTTAGGGTTGCGGCACTAACGTTATAACATATCGAAGCGGTAAGACCTCCGAATATGATATAACCGTATTTAAGGCAATTATCCATAAGAAGCTCGTCTGTTCTGATGAGCCTCAGTGCGTATGGCAGAAACGCCACACTAAAGGTTGTAAGTATGATAGCTATTATCACTGTAAGCTGGATGGTACATGCAAGTCTGTGACGAAGCTCGTACATATTCTTTGCCCCAAATGAATGAGCTATAAGAACACCGAAGCCATTTGCCAGACCAAATGAAAAACCTACTATCAGAAAGAACAGGGAACTCATGTTTCCGACTGAAGCAAGAGCATGATCTCCGAGGCCCTTTCCCACTATCATCATATCAACGAAATTATAAACCTGCTGTAACATACTGGTCATGATGAGCGGCCAGTAAAAAGCCATTATGTGCTTTGCAGGACTTCCTTTTGTAAAATCCGTAACTTTCATGCCACAAGAATAAAACAAATAAAAATAAAAAAACAGTCAATATTTATTGTATTTTGCCCAATTTTTGCTATGATAGGTATATCTATTCTTATCGTACCTGCGAAGCAGGAACCAAAAAACATGAGGGAGGTGTCTGCGAAGCAGACAATAGAGCACCGCATACAAAGCTTGTTTAAGCTTGCTTAAGAACAAGCTGTATGCGTGTGCGTACGTCCCGAATGCTTTTTCGGTTACTGTGAATAAAAACCAAAAGGTGAAGTCATATGAATAAAGAAGTAATCCAATATAACAATATAAATGGCGTTTCAATAACTGATGACGAGTCTCCTACTTCCTTCCCATCCCACTGGCACAGTGACGGAGAGATAACTATCATCCTTAAGGATGGGTGCAAATATAAAGTAGGTGATGAAGTGATAAAACCCGAAAAGGGAGATATCGTAATCGTATGGCCCCGCGAGCTGCATGAGATCATAAACGTCCCCGAGAACGGATCTATGTTCATACAGTTTTCTTCAGGTGTGATCGAGAATAACATCGATCTCATCACTGCCTCAAGATTCTTCAAGAGATATCACCATATCTCTGCAAAAAAAGAGCCGGAACTTGCCGGCGCCATCACTGAGATAATATACAAAATTCGGGACATTTTCAGAACAAGTCCGAGTTTCTCGGAAACAAGATGCAAGAGACTTATCTTCGATATCATGGTCCAACTGGGTGACCTTGTACTCCGAGAGCAAAAAGAACAGATCGGTAATGATAAATTCAACGCACGTTCATGGGAATATATAAAACAAGCGCTTAAGCTTATCGCCGAGCGCCATACAGATAACATATCACAGGCCGAAGTAGCATCAAATATAGGGCTTAACCCCTACTACTTCTCCAAGCTTTTTAATGAATATACCGAGATGTCATTTCCGGCATATCTTTCTTCAGTCAGGGTTCAGAGCGCGATCAATCTGCTTACAGATGAACGCCTCTCAATAACCGACTGCGCCTTCATGTCGGGCTTCCAGTCCACCACGACCTTCAATAAGGTCTTCCACGAAGTGACGGGCTGTACCCCGCGTGAATACCGAAAATTACATCATACTCAATAAACTATATGATAATATCAGCAATAAACTTGCCGCCTTTGATTGAATTATCATAGATACCGTCGTACTTACTTACGACTTCTTTAACATTCATGGTACCAAAACCATGATTAACCTTATCTTCTTTCGTAGTAACAAGGATTCCGGTCTCCGGAATCTTTTCCAGTATGGTCTCATTCTCAATCGAGATACCCAGCTTATCACCGATATTCTTAACTTTTACGGATATTGTCTTCTTATCGGCGCCTTCAACCGCCATACAGCCTTCAATCGCATTCATAAGAATATTGTAAAAGATTGTGCAAAGATCAAAATCCTTGATCTCTTCTCTTACACTAATAATACCATCAAATTTAAATTCAATTCCGTTTTCATCCATCTGACGGGTAAGTTCATTTATAACTGCATCAACCGCATTGTTTCCGGTATATCTAATCGTTTTGGTCAGATTGGTCTTTTCTTCCATACGTGAAAGATATTCTAAAAGTTTTTCATTATCATTTTGGGAAATGAGTTCCTTCAGCGCAGTGATATGAGCCCTCATATCATGACGAAGTTTTCTCATCTCGGAATCATTTTTCATCAGACTGTCAAAGTATTCCGACTGGGATCTAAGCATATACTGGTAACTGATCTCCCGCTCTTTCATAGACATGTTTTTTCTTAGGACATAGCTTTGCCAGATCATTATTATAATGAAGAGAAACAGCATAAGCATGGCACAGATACACATAACAACGTACTCATTTGTATTTACCTCCTTACCCATAGCAATACTCTCTAATGTAGGAACTATCATAACAATTCCAAAAAAGAACAAAAAGATTATCACCCATTGATAAGGATAGAAATAATATGATACTTTCTTTCTAATAAGTACATTTACAATCAAATGATATAAAACCAGACACGCTATAACTATGAATTTCTCAACAAAAAGAATAACACTTGCAGAAACCTCAATATATTCTATATTACCACTGAAAAATGCAAGAAACTGGCTTATTATCTCAGAAAAGGTGTCTATTATGATCCAGGTAAGAATTATATACAGCAATCCTCTAAGTTTCGTTTTTTTCTCAAACGAAAAAAGAAGCAACAGAGTACACGCATTAGGAAATAAATAGAATATACTATGAAGATTAAAGATAAGATAGAATGACATGCAAAGAAGAAATGATACCATAATCCAAACAGGTATCAAAAGTTTCTTCTTATAAATTGGAATATTAAATACAATTATCAGACATAATAAATACTTAGTTAATTCAAGTAGCGAAAATACACATACCCATATATATTCACTCATAGATGCAACTCCTTAACCAAATACTCATGATAGGTTTTCTTGACCTGTTCTCTAAAACTACGTCCTATTTTGTATGAATCATTGTTTTTTAAAACAACTTCTCCACCGAACAGATTCGAAACATAATCAAGATTTACTATATATGATTTATGTATTCTTACAAAAGGAAGTCCACCAAGTTTTTTCTCACATTCTTTTAAAGTACATGTAACAATTCTTTCGCTATTTTTTGTATTTATCTTCACATAATTGGAATCAGCTCTCAAAAGAATTATATCTGACTTATTAAATAAAACAATCCCCGAAGCATCAGAAAACTTTAAAACTCCATCAGATAGCTTTTTGGAATAAACATCAATAATTTTATTCCAAAGATCTTCATCAGAAAAAGGTTTTGGAACAAAACCTTTTGTTTTATATCCAAAAGAATCCCATACTGCTTCAGAATGACTGGAAACAAAAATAATAGTATGTATGTTAGGTAATACTTCAACTTTTTTCATAACCTCTAATCCATTCATTGATTCCATCTCAACGTCAAGAAAAAGCAGGTCAATCTCTTTATCCTTATCGGAAATGAGTTTCTCACCATTATCATATGAAAAAATATTCATACCCACATTATTTTTTTCAACGAATCTTCTGCATGACTCAAAAATAGCATTACACCATCGCTGCTCGTCATCGCAGATCGCTACATTAAAAGAAAACCTGTCATTCATGATATAACCTCTTCATCATATAAATACTAAAACCCTAGACAGAGATTCTATCATATTAATATTTTTTAAACAATATTATTCAAACAAAAATTCAAATAATAGGTTGGATTTTTATAAAAAAAGTGTCGTTCACACAAAAAAAGTGTCGTTCACTCAATCAATATATACAAAAAACACTTTTAGTATTATCATTCACCAGAGAGTATTTATATGGGAGGGAGGATAAAAATGCATAGAACCGGATATCATTCATTTTTTGATTATAGTATTTTTAGTTTTTTAAAATCACTATTTTAATAATCTTTTATGAGAAATAGGGTGAAGGTTATTAAATCAATGGCACATAAGTCAGTGGCTTATGTGCCATTTATCTTAGAACCCATCAAGAAAATCTAATTATCCAAAGTAGACATTAATTCTCTCAAATAACGTGAATTCTTACCTTCAACCACTGAAGAAGTAACAATACCATTGTTCTCAAGAATGGAAATAATCGACCAGGGATACCCACCTTTAAATTCTATCTCTATCTCATAATCTGTTTTATTTAGATATTCATTTTTATCTAGGCATATCTCTACATTTTCATACTTAATACATTCTTTACGTCTGGTTACCAATTTACCGATATACATTTTATCCTCTAAAATGCTTATTCCGGTAATATTGGAAAGTTCTTCTTTTGTTAATACTTCAGGGATATCAGATATTTCTCTTTCATATTCCATTTTGACATGTAATGATCCATCATATGATTTGGGAATTTTAACTTGGATTTTAATTTTCCCATTCTTTTCTCTCACCCTGTAGGTATTATTTTTTGATTTGATATTGATATCACTACCATAATAATGAGTAATCTGAATATAATCCTTAGACCATTCGAATAAATCATTTACTTTTTCATATTCTTCTTTATTAAGAAGTATTTTTATCTCCTTTTCTTCATTCATTATAATACTCATATCCTTATTTACTGTTTATTAGATCCTATGTATACCTCTACGTCAATATATTTATATATTCACTTTTATATAAGAACTCTCTAAAATGTCCTGGATGAACCATAATTCCATCAGGCAAAGATTGCAACCTGGGTTTAGATATTTTTATCCAACTTTCTATACTGCCAACAGGTATATTGCTCTCATGATCGACTCCTTCAATTAAGCTGTCACCAGAAAAAAAATGTGTATCATCTATTAAGATACCAATACTTCCAATAGAATGTCCTGGAAGTTCAAAAAGAGAAATCTTATGTCCTTCCCATTGAAACTCAAAATTATCTTCGAACACTTCATCTGCTGAACATACATAATCCTTATCAAATTCAGGAATCTCATCTATTTGTATCCATGTCTGATATTTGCAAAACGATCTAAAATACTTTGCCATATTTTTCGACGAGTCAATAATTAATTCAGCACATTTTTTACTGCATAAAACAGGAGCACCAGATATTGTTTTCCAATAATTCACACCTGAAATATGATCAAAATGCTCATGTGTTAAAATAATTTTATCAATAATTTTTTTTCCATCGTTCTTCAAGTCTTCAAATGGATCAATTATAATCGCATGACCATCTTGTTGGATTATATACATATTAGATGATAACAAATTGGATTCGTATTTATATATTTCCATCCTACTCTTTTATTCTTTCTTAATTGTTGTTATCGATTCCATATCGTTCAATCCCTTGTACAACTATCTTCCAAATATATCATAGTTGATTTGCATAATAACACTCTCTGCACAAAAGATCTTTTGAATCTTCAAGTTCAAGCATTTGTCTTTTAACTCTTTTATATTCATCACTTTGTAATAATTCATCATAAGAAGACTCTAATAAATTACCAATTACATGTCTTAAACCAAAATCATTACAACATAGAGTAACCGTTCCATCAGGCAACAAAACCCATTGGTTTTGGAATAATGATTTACTGCAATAGATTTTTCCGTTGGGTAAACATTTTGATCTTAATTTATCGCCATCATTATTTAGATATCCAGCTCTATTATTCAAATTTGTCTTTATTGTTATCCTCCTATTTGTCTTTTCAACAAATTCCCTCGATGGAGCAGATTGTCCATTTGCCCTATCACACATCATTCTTCCATCACTTCGTTTCCAGTCAAGTACGCGATCTATCACACTCCAATACTCTTCATTACAATTTATATGCGCGTGACCATCCTCATCAGGTTCATGTAATACAACTTTTGAAAAATTTACCTCTTTAATAGCTTCAAATTGTTTAATTGTACATCCATCAAACGTTGTATAAAGCTGTATCGCCAACCCCTTTTTATCAGCATATTTAATCATTTCAACTATATCAGGATGTTGAAACGGCTCACAATATCCTGAAAAAGTCACAATACAGTCCTTAGGAATCTTATCGATACACTTTTTAAACGCCTCTAAACTTAATATATTTTCCCGCCGAGAAAAACCTTCAAAATAATTAGTCAATAATAAATCTTGAGGGCAATAATGACACCTTATTCTGCATCCCACCTGAACTGTAAATGGAATGCATTTAGTATACAATTCAAATAAAGCAGCAAACATTAGCGGTGTTCTCTTCATAACAACAGCAACTGCTTTACCATTATCAACATCAACAAGCGAATCCAATACATATGTTACCATACGTAATAAGTCTTCCTTATTAGTCAACTGTTTATGAAAAACAACTCTACCATCTATCCCTAATTTTATAACTTCATAATTTCCTTAAAAAACTCGTATTTATAAACTTTCTGCCCTATGTCCATTTGATCAAGTACCACGAGATGTTTTGGGTATTAATATTTCTTCCTCTTTTAATGCATCAACCACTAAATCAATCTCTTTTAAATCTTCATCCTCTGTAATATAAATGTGCATGTTCATATCAATATTATAAAGCCTTAAATTATCTGCAGTGTTTTCAGTTTCATTCTAGTCTCAATACATCTTGTGGCAAATGTATGCCTAAAACATGCATTGAATAATCTATCCAGATGATTCCAGGAAAATTTACCACTCAATTTGGGGTTATTACCAGTTGAAAATCACCATCCTCAGCGTGGCATCTAATATCTGAAATGCTTATTGGTCAACTATAAAGATATTACCGTCTGGAGTAAGGCCTATTATATCGCATTGTTCAGCCTGCGCATATATGATATGCTCAACAATGCTACGTGTGATCAGCTCACCAGGGGCGAGCAGGGGAATACCTGGTGGATAACACATAACAAAACCACCACTAATGCTATTGACGCTATCCCAAATTCCTATGATCCTTTTTCTCGAATAAAAGGCCATTTGAGGCAACATTTTTATAATCGGAGAGAAATACTCGTAATCAAATTCGTGCAAACTGGTGTTGGAGGTGTTTTTATATTTTTCGCTGATTTCTCTTAGTGCAGAAACCAAGCTGCGATAATACTCTTCCTTATCACCAACTGATCCTATTGCTAGAATGTTCCTGATATCCCCGAACTCAAGCTGGATTTTGTAACGTTTGTTGAGGATGGTGTAAACATCGCTGCCTGTTAGTCCAATCCCAACTGTATTTATGCTAAGTTTAGTCGGATCAAGATCATATATAGAGTTTCCATTTAAAATATCATTATCAAAAGCGTAAAAGCCGCCGATCTTGTTTATCTCGGTCCTTGCATTGTAGACATACATCATGCTACGCCCAACGGCTTCCCTTCCATTGAAATAAAGGTTTTTCCTAGCGATATCAAGTGAAGCCATCAGCAGGTATGAAGCACTTGTCGTCTGCAACAAAGATATAATACTACGAATATGTGAGGACGGTATTGTCCCTCTAGACAAGAGAGCTGCAGCTTGCGTCAGAGCTCCTCCCGTCTTGTGCATACTTACAGCAGAAAGATCGGCCCCACTGTCCATAGCATTGGCTGGCATATTCTCGTTGAAATAAAAATGCGTGCCATGCGACTCGTCTATAATGACATACATTCCGTAGGAATGTGCAAGCTCTACGATCGTTTTGATATCAGGGCAGATACCATAATAAGTTGGATTGATGATAAATATGGCCTTGGCATCCCTATTCCGTTTAATGCAATTCTCAAAGGACTCGACGCTTGTGCCAAGAGAAATTCCCAGCCTGTCATCTATACCCGGGTCAGCATAAACAGGAATAATCCCCGATAGGATTGTTGAGTTAATGCAACTTACATGAGAATTTCTTGGAATTATGAGTTTATCACCCGGCGAACAAACACTCATAATCATTGCATGTACGCAAGAAGTCGCGCCGCCTACCATAAAAAAGCTGTCCTCAGCCCTGAAAGCTTCGGCAAATAATGCCTCCGCCTCGCTAATCACTCCTTTGGGCTGATTGATGAAGTCAATTCCTGGGCGCGAATTCTTATCAAGGAAAACAGCCTTTTCGCCAAAATAATCCTGAAGTTCTATTATACTGTTTTTATGTCCTGGGACGTCGAAGGGAATGAATTGCTCCTGCGAATTTGCCAATAGGGCGTCAGCAAGAGGAGTATGTTTCTGATTCATATGCGATATCCTGTAATTCTTCTTCTATATTCAGGTTTAGAAGATGGGAAAATAAAAGATTAGGTGAATTAGGACGAGAAGTATATTCGGGCTGTGAAACAACGCCTATACAATAAGGATATTTTTTCGGCCTAAACAAGTGTATCTCTCTGTGCTGACTGTCACATCCGATAATCTCGATGTTTTCCCCCTTGTTTTCACATATTGGTATAGTAAAATCGCGCCTATGTCTGTCCCGCACCGTTCCAACGGCAGAATCCTTCAAATATGTATCGATTTTGCCAATCACTAGCCTATCCGTTCTTTCGGTCGACAAGCCAATGATATTAGCAAGGATACAGGCACCATAGGAAATGCACATCACCGGCTTTTCGTATTCCAAAATCTTTCTGAGCATCTCAGCTTTTTCCATAGGATTCTCGATTCCTTCAGTAACTATAAAAGCCTTATACGAAGCGTTATTTTCGAGAAGTTCAGCATATTCTTCGACACTTTTGAACCAATCGAAGCAAATGTTCCTACTATACCTTACGCCAAGAGAGACTAGTGCCTCATTTAGGCTAGTATAACTTCCCCATGATTCAGAATCACCGATGATGGCGACACGGTATTGCAATGCTTCAGCTAGCTTTACAATACCCCTAGCGTAATTTGATAAGGAGGAGCGTACTTCTACATCTGATTTCAATCTAAAGCGAGTCATGATCAACTCAAGCAATCCCTGTTTTCTGAGCATTTCGGGGACGTCATATATACTCTCCACGTCATAATCAAAAAGGATATACTCTTCACTCAAACAGGTTGCTTTGGATATCCTGCTCTTTATATCGTTGCCAACGATTTTTCTCGAACGAATCAGCAATACGTCAGGCTTCAGGCAAAAAGAGCAGGCCGTGTGGAAACTTTGCTTAATGGGTTTTAAAATAACATCCTGATTTATGACATCTTTTTCCGTCCCTATGCTACCATCCATGAGAGCAAGATATGACAACTGTACTACAAATAAATTTAACTCCGCCGAAAGGTCGCTAACCATTCTAAGAAAAAACTCACTTTCAAAATCCCCGACAGTGCCTCCGACCTCAAGAACTGCCACGTCATTATCCGCAATCGCCTCAAATAATTTTCCCTTGTATATTTCTATCAAGTGCGGGAAAACTGAAATGACTTCTCCTATCTTCCAACGATTACCATCTTGATACGATATCAGTTCTTTAAGGCACTGACCATTCACTATATTATTGGCAGTAGAAAGATCAAGCCCAGTAAACCTTTCGTACACCCCTAGGTCGGAATCCACCACGCCTCCATCGGCCAATACGGTGACCTCTTCATCGCTCCATCTGACCTCAGGTATAACATGGTATGGGTTCATCTGTTCAAAGCTGTAATTCATGAGACCGTCATATTTTATGACGGTAGTTTTAATCCCCTTCTCTATCAGTAAATTGCCGATTGACGCACAGACGACACCCTTACCTACTCCGGAGGTGACCCCCCCCAATACCACTATAAGGCTTTTCAAGAATAATATACCTCCATTTCATAAAAAGATGCCCCGAAAGCCGTCGGCGCATTCACCATTCGGCTCAAATATTTTATGTTTGTGACCCTATGGTCTGTAACTTCGAAAAAATATCCTTACACCCATCCATAATATACTCGCGATCGCCACAGAGCTCGTACATGTCCACAGAGTTGACAAGTCCAGCAGCAAACAGAAAACGATCCTTTGCCAAAGCACTGTTGTCCATATTCGGATATATTAGATGTTCCGGCAGGTAGTAATATCCTATTCCTGCTATATGGAGCGACATAAGGTCCAACAATTTTCTAAGCCCTTGCCTCGAATTTTTAGTAGTCCTGTTCTCGCAATAAGGAATTAAAGACACTATCATCCTAACAGTACTACTTTCTTTGCTACCCGAAATCGTCATATAGTATTTCTTATTCATATCATCATAAGAAAAAGCTTCGCTGTACCGTTCATTACAAAAAATAGTGTCATTTCCGGCGAGTATGACCGCCTTGTTGTTTACTTCACCGATTATAACTGAGTCGTCGCCGATGATACGAGCGCCGAAGTCCCTACATATTTCCAGTGCGACAGTAGTCTTTCCAGACATGCTGTCACCTAATAATAAAACACACGATCCCCCTATTTCAACGGCAGCGGAATGAATGTAATATAATCCCTTACGCTGTATGCAAGTCTGAATAACATATAATACTAGATAACTCAGATGACGTATATCCTTACAAATATCTTTATAATTTGCAAAAAATTGTCCATCCTTGAAGTTAATCATAGGCTGGTTACAACCGTTAGTTATAGTCAGCACTACGTCCGGGACGCCGTTGGAAATATCTTCCGAATACGAATATACTGGCAGCATATGACGTGAGAACAAGTTAGACTTGAAATATTCGCGTACATTAATTTCGTTGGTACAAATCCGTATCGAGACATTATAAACTGTGATATAGAACATATAATCCATAATAAATACGCCTTTCGACCATCATTTAAGTAGCCTTCTAGACAACTACGTCAGGAGATATCAAACATCCGCTGAATATCACTGTCCATCCTATCCCTAAAAACAAAGAGGTTCAAAATATTATATTGGCTTCCACAATCCTTACACTCCATGCTTTCAGCCCTCATCCTCGAAATAATATTATCCTGCAGCTTGTTAAGCAGTAATCGAACGTCGTAGTGCTCCGAGTTATATAAAGGGACAGATGTCAGAAGTTTTATTGTCGGCATGCCATAAAAATACTCCGAGGGAGCGTCCTGCGTTTCCCTGTTGATAAAAAACAGCGGAAGCTGGATTCTATAGCCCGACAAAGTCTGAACGGATATTTTTGTTACTGGATTGGTCTTACCCAAAAAGCTTTTGCTGATGTAAGTATTGTCCTGCTTGTATCTTCCAAATTTCCATGAATCTACGCCTCTACTCACACTGACAAGGTCATAGGTACACATGTAACTAAAAAATTCCTCCTTTATCAAGTCTATTGAGAACTCCACCCCATTAATACTTATCTTTGCAACAAGATAATCAGCCATTTTATTGCCGAGTATATAGTTTACATCCTCTAACGTGAAGCTGTCCTTCAGATATTTAGAAGAAAGCAGCCTATCCTGTTTTTCAGCTGAATACACTATTACAAGATCGATATCAGAATTAGCACCTACCGCATTATTTCTGCCCCACGCAAGCGATCCAACTAGAATCTCAGCCTCGATATAATCCTTTATCGATTCAAGAAACAGTTTGTTCGTCTCCAACAGTTTTCGGGCATATACGTTATCCGTTTTGATTTTACATAATTCAATCATAACTTCTCTCTATTCTTCTTTATACATATTTAACAAAAATCAAGATTTTACTTGATTTGTTAAACGGTCATCGAGTTCCATATATATTCAAAACAGAGCTTAGGATCCTTCAAATCCTTTTTCTTGGACCATTATCATTTAACTCTTTTTTCTTCTTAGTTGAAGATGGATTTACCATCACTATCTTATGCTTGTAATCCTTCATATATTTTGCTAAAGCAAAACAGTAATGTCCTGTCAGTTCACAGCCTATCATTATAAAAGCTTTTTATTTTCAGATTTTGGGATTTCAACCCCGAAAATTGATGTATTAAACCCTTCAACATCGTTCCTGAAAGAGAAAACTCTTCTTGTTAATTCCCAACCTCTCTTGTCAAATGCTCTGGCATAATGTAACCGACTCCATAAATCAATACCAACTACAGATGTTGTATCTACGGCTTGTTCTATCTTTTCATTATGTATTTAATTCACATAAGACTTCTGGTTTAATTTGATGCTTTTTCATCCGCCAAGATGAACATCTAATCTTAAAACTATATCACTTTTTATTCAATTTGCATTATTTCTGAATTTCAGGAATGCTTTTAACTCTTCTCATTAATTTACTAAATTGCAACAATTTCAAAACGTGAGGCAGGGGGCACTAAGACCCCCTCCCTTAATACCGCCAGTATCGCATGTTCTAATCAATGCAAACTAAAAGTCTCAAGTCAATTATTCCGTTAGTGCGTGAAGGACATTTGTCGAAATATCCTCCTTATATGCAAAAAAGGCGTCGTACAACATGAATTTGAATGTGTGTTTAAATGATTTCATGAATATCCCGACAGAAATCGACATCCCTGTCATATCGTTTCTTTCTTCTCGCCCTTTGTGAATTTGAAAATATACAAAGACCACCACACTTGGTGTTGTCGCAGTCCTCACAAATCTTTACCGCTTTCCTTCTAGCAGTACACAGTTTTTCCACGATATCGTTGTATTTCTCAATAGTCATGTCCTCAAGCCGACCTATTGAAAACTCCCTCATGAAAAGGCACGGCAGGATGTTGCCAACAATCGATACGGTAAATCCCTTCCTACCCATATCACATCCAAAAAAATAGGTGTCCTTGTTAACCTCGACCTTGGGGCGCTTCAGTGAATCCCCGTATACCTTCATAGAGGATTTGCCTGCCGATTCCGACTCCTTATGCGAACTGTACCTTAGCGCATCTGCCTTACCAGCTGGTACTACTGCGGCAAGAATCAGCTCGGCTCCATATTTTTCAGATATACCAACAACATGGTCTATATACTTCTCGTTTTCGTTTGTGACCGTCATAGAGATAAGTGTTCGTACATTATTATTCTGCAAAAATTCTAGTCCTTCAATAACCTTGTCATAGATATCGCAGCCTCTTATCATGTTGTGGTAATCCCTGTCACCGTCAAGGCTGATAGATACGCTTTCAGCGCCGAGGATCACATGTTTGTGCCGTGAAATCAAGCTGCCGTTGGTTGCGATACAGTATTTAAGCTCGTTTTCCTTAATGAAACTGATTATTTCCTCGATATCGTCACGTAGCAATGGCTCACCGCCGGTGACCTCAATATACTGAATACCCATGCTCTTCAACTTGATAATCCTTTGCTTGATGGTCTCCAACATAGGATCTTTATCGCAACGCTCAAGACCATTATAGCAATGCGCGCAATTTGCATTACAGCGCTGGGTAATCTCCAACGTTGCATAATATGCAGATATACAGCTATCATAATAGTGTACCTTGGGCTGATGAGTGCCATCTTCCGTAAGGTCAATGATTTTCTTTTTTATTAGCTGATTTATTTCACCTGCCTCAAAGTCTTTTTTATTAAAACAGAAGCCATCCTTGAAGTAATTGCTGAAATCACCATCAGTATAAAAGGCTTGGTATAGCCCGTTAAAAATAAGCAACGAATCCTTTGATATCCTGCACACGCACGAGGGTGATATCCATAGCCTGTCTGGAAGATCAGAAATATCCATAACGCTGTTATCCTTTATAAACTGTGTCTTACAAGGTACGCTCAATGTGTACATTTTCTTGACATTATTCATAGTCTCCTGTGATGAAAAAATTCATCTTTCCCCTTTCTAAATATTTGTTGCCGCTCAAACTCCAGGCGATGCGGAAAGTTCGATCAGAACTGCCCCTTGCAGCATCTCTTACAGACAGGATTTAAATCCACATTCTGCAATTTTTCGATCAACCCAGTGCTACGGCTATTTTCAATTATTTCTTTAAGATTCGATTGGGTCAGATTACCGATGCTGTAGCACTCGAAACATGCACAGACGGTTCCGTCCGGCTGGATTAGAAACATATTACCGACTTCAAGGCACCGCTTGAGGATGACCCCCGGTTCATCCAGATAGTACCTGTACAATGCCTGCTTATCAGTAATCTCGGGCTTTATTTTTACCTTTACCTTCCGAATCTTGGCATAATCCTGTATTTCTCTTATCGTATCATAGAGCCAATCTATATCATTGCGGTTATCAAAAACGTTTTTGTTGTTGACATAATGTTTAAATTCCTTGATGCCGAGAACCTTGCTGTCATATTCAGCCTGCGTGGCTTCTTCCTTTTGGGAAAGGAAATTGACATGCTGAAACGTTGCCGCCACACCGAACTCGGCCGCAGTATCGATAATAAATCTATAGCATTCAAGGTTCTCCGGATGCATAACGCAGTTCAGCTCTATGCTTACGTCGCTTTGCTTAGCAGAAAGATATTTATCAAGGGCAGCGAGTGATTTATTGCATGCCCCTGGGCACTTTCTCAAAGAGTCATGGATTCCCGCCGTACCATCCAACGATATGTTAAGGAACAGCGGATGCATGGTTGCAAACCTTTCTATCTGCTCGTCACTTATAACTGAAAAATTGCTCATAATACCGTACGGGATATCCAGTTTTTCAAAGTACTCCAATATATCACAGAAATCACTTCGCATGAAAGGCTCACCACCAGATATTTTGACCCTCGGTACCTTGCCGTCGAAATAATCGTAAAGTTTGTCGATTATGCATATATTCTGTTTATAGGATAGCTCCTTA
This sequence comes from Eubacterium sp., assembly GCA_017619835.1. Taxonomy (GTDB): domain Bacteria; phylum Bacillota; class Clostridia; order Lachnospirales; family Lachnospiraceae; genus Eubacterium_Q. The sequence goes on along the minus strand of JAFZRN010000025.1, from coordinate 91,311 downwards.
TGTAGCTGTGTATGGTTCTGTTCGCCATACAAATGGCAGACTCTGCAGCGCTGGTTGCAACGATGGGTTATTTCCCAGAAAATATAATTAATCATGGTTGGGTATTCCTTTCGGCTAAGCTTCACTATGCGAGTCGTTTATATTGATTAACCCGCCTCGGCAATGAATTTTCAACTATCAATAAAAGCTCTTTACGATATCTTCTATTTTGGGCTTTGTAATATTGACATCCTCTATGTCACCGTGCTGGCTACACCAACTGATAGCCTTCATAATGTCTGATGTATCTCCTTTGAAGGTAATAATCTTCTTGCTGTTGATTTCGACGGTCTCGACCTCTAAAGGAAAGTCGCCTTTTTCTACATCGCGAGGAGTATAAACAATCTCACAATTTTTCCCAGAGTTTTTCTCTTTTATTTCCCGCGACGAGGCGTCGTACAGCACCTTGCCATAGTTGAGCACAATTATCCTGTCGCAGATTGCATCGACATCAGCAAGATCATGTGTCGTCAGAAGGATGGTCACATTTTTCTCCCTATTGAGATAGACTAGAAAATTTCGTATTTTTTCTTTTACCGAAATATCCAAACCGATGGTCGGTTCGTCAAGGACTATTATCCGGGGCTTGAAACATAACGCTGCAATTATCTCGCAACGCATTCTTTGGCCAAGACTAAGCAACCTGACAGGCTTGTTCACAATCTCACGGGCGTCCATTTCATCTATAATTTCGTCAAGCCATATGTCGAATTCTTCTCTGTCCACTCCATAGATTCTACGCAAAAGGCGGTAGGTATCCATAGCTGGCAAATCCCACCACAACTGACCTCTCTGTCCAAAAACTATGCCTATGTCTTTCATCAGCTGCTTGCGGTAATCAAACGCGTTCTTCCCGTTAACTGTGACAAATCCTTTAGTAGGATACATGACACCCAATATCATTTTTATCAACGTAGATTTGCCAGCACCGTTGGGTCCAAGTAGTCCTACTATACTGCCGTCCATTATCTCAAGATTAAGGTTTTCTATAGCCGTTACCGCTTTTTTTGTGTTATTATTGTATATTTTAGTTAATCCGCATATTTTAATCATTTTACCCCCCCGCTCCTTCATACTTTTTGATTCCCAGCTTCCATACAATCATTGCTATGCCCCACATCAGAACAGCTACAAGGAATGTCACTAGTTTTATGGTGGTGTGGTCGCCCTCTTTATTCAAAATAACTATGGCAGGGTAATAGCTTATAAATGCGACAGGCACTAAGTATGTAAATATTTCCTGTAGGATCCGGCTATAGATAGTTATCGGGTAAACTATAGCCCGAAGCGTACCATGGGTGAGGATTCCGAGCAGCTCTCGCGAATTAATTATCCAAAAGGAGACACTAGCTGTAATGATGAATATCGAGCAGTATATCACTGTACCCGTGACAAGGAATACGACAAGCCAAAGTATAGAGATACTACTGAAATTCTTGACACACGAGAAAATTATAAGCACCACCCCCAACAGTATCTGTCCTAATCGATCAACGGGTATTTCTTCTATCATCGAACAGAAAAGTTCACTTTCAGGGCGAATCAGTTTTATAAGGAACTTACCATTTTTCAATTGCTTCGGGATGTTATTGATACCACACAGTAGCAACCTAGACATCGCATACGCAAAGGTAGCCATTCCATAAATTAACATTATCTCATATTTTAACCATTTGTTGATATCCGATACTTTACTTATCAAAAAATAAGTAGATATGAATTCGCAAAAGTAAGTAATAAACATCACAAAGCACTTCAAAATGAAGGACGACCTATATTGGAACTGTGATTTAAGGCTTATCATCAAGCACATGATCCAAACACTAAACTTATGATTAACCTCCCTGAACATAGACTTTTTTCCTTTCCTTGGCATAAATGAAATGTGATATTAGCAACAGTACTATCGCCCATAAAGTCTCTAGGAGAAGCAACTTCGATATGCTTTTCTCTGTACCGAGGATGATTGAAATAGGCAGATAAATCTGCGCAGAAAACGGTAAATAGAGTGATATATTATAGAGCCATTCTGGAAAAATATTCAAAGGCAATAGCCCGCCCGAGAAGAAAAGCTCAATAGCCATTATCAAATCTACTACACCCATCGACGTGTTGTTTTTTATTGCAAGCATTACTATAATAAACTGGATTTCATTGGCGATAACAAGTCCGATAATAATCGAATAAAAAAAGAAAAGCAATATCATGGGTGTAACACAAGGATACCATTTCAGCGTAACCATTCCAATAAGCAAAAGCGGCAGGAAGCGCCAGAGCAGATAATACATCACTCGCCCAGCCTCCATTCCAATAAGGTATCCAATAAGGCCAATAGGATTGGTAAGGTAAAAAACTATGTTTCCTGATTTAATCAGGTCATCTATGTCTATTTCTCCCAAGCTGCCACTAAGACCAGTTATAGTCAGCAACGCCTCAGTGAGAACGACATATCCGATGCCCTGCTGAACGGTATATGAGCTAATGCCATGTTTGATAAAGGCGACAAGTATATACATCTGGATGATCAGCCAGAAAGAATTGACAATTATTCCGAAGCAGTTAGCCTGTTTATAAGTGGCGTTCGTCTTGTAATTGAGTTTTGCTATATGTAGCAGGCAATTCAGTTTACCCATCGATATAGTATGCTACCTCCTGTTTTTAAAATAGTATTCGAGAACGGCATCCTTCATCACAGTGGCATGGGAAGCATTCAGTTCAATATCAAATGCATCGGAAAAGCTGAACATAGCCTGCGAGACGAGTAACTCGACACCAGACACGGTTTTTATGCCGTGGAGTCTGCCTGCCTCAAGCAGCTTCGTTTCATAAGGGTTATAAATGGATTCCACAATAAGTTTGCAATTGGCCATTTCAACTAACTGGGCTTCGGTAACGGCCATTTCATCCTCCCTGCCATACATGCCACATGGAGTGCCGTTGATGATTACTTCGACATCAGGAGCGATTTCCGTAATTTCATCCGACGTTATCCTAACCAAACTAGTCCCATAATAGTGCGCTGTCTTGCTATCCCTTGCCACTAGCGTATCAGCCTTATCGCACTCTATGTCATAAATATAAATCACATCTGCATGTTCCATGCTGAGCAGAACTGGCAACGTCTGAATAACGCCGCCTGCACCAAGCAAAAGGAAGCACTTACCCCTGATGTCGCTATTCTGCTTAATTATCCTCAAAAGGCCAATGCCGTCGGTATTGGATCCGCAGATGTCGCGCTGTCTTTTGAAGATTGTATTCACTGTCTTATTCCGTTTGAGCGCCACGCTTGTCCAGTCACATTGCGCAAACGCCCAATTTTTCCACGGCATTGCAACATTAAATCCCATGGCCCCCATTTTAACGATTTCCTCGTTGTATTGTTTCTGAAGGAGGGCTATGTCGTCGGTATGAATAACCTTGTAGATTACCGGTAGCCTAAGATACTTAAATAGCGCGGTCCACATAACTGGAGCAAAGCTGTACTTATCTATCGAGCTGTTCCCTATTAGTCCCCACTCAAACACCTCATTGTCCTTCAAATTATCATAGAGAGAACGGTTATCGTCGTATCTTCCACACAAATCAAAGCATTTATCCGACAGAGCACGAAGGATAAGGACATCAGCCCTTCCATCACATTTTATATTATCTGAGTCGCCTTCATATTGCTCCGCTTTAACGCAGTCCATTATATCAACCTTGAAAAGCGTGCTCAATGTATACCGACCGTTAACAAAGCAAATAACCTTTCCCTCATTGACAACGCTTTCAATCTGAGATGAAATGCCACAGTATTCAGAAAAATGTGTGGAAATGTGCTCCTCGAATATGATTGTATTAATATTATCGACAAACTCAATGCTGAAAGGACCGTAAACTTTCTGGCAACAGCCATGCTCATAGATGCCTATAAAAAAATTATACTGTATTTCTCCAGTGGCAAACATTTCGAAAATATTCCCACTGTCCAACACTTTTTTCCAACAAAGACTATTGTCGGTTGTGGAAATATGCAGAGTCAGTCCTTCGCTCTCACCTGAAAGCGGGTTATCGATCAAGAACCGATGCTTTTCCTCCGAATTGTCATTGAACAATATTCCTATTCTATCGTTTATCATATATATCCCGTACCTCTGTACGGCTCCTTATTATCATTTACTACGGGCAAAATATGCTGTCAAGGCCGATTATAGAGAAATCTCTTGTTTGTTAATAGAGCAAAAGAAAAGTATTCTTAAAACACACCGATTTTTACACCTGCTCATTATATCCCATTCGATTCAGAATGACAACCGCACATAACTCGCTCAGTCGATTTCTGCTTGCTGCATTTTTCATTACAGTTCCTTCCAGAAAATACGCCTAAAGATATTCTGAAAATATCCGACTTATTTGTAGTAGTCTGTCTTTATATATCTCATGCTGAATGATTCCTCAGATACATCTCCTGTTCCTTTCACCGCAAGTTTCCGTTGTTAACATCTGTACTGAACCAATTGCTCTCTTTTAAACAAACAATATCTTTACTCTTTAAGGTAGATACGGAATGTATAATAAAAAGCCTATCAATCAGACAGTCCTGCTATACTTCCTCTGATGGCGGTGCATATTCTTTCATGAACCGTGTCTTTGTCTCCCGAGGAATCGATAAGAACACAATTCGTCTTATCCTTGAACAGCTCCAAATATTCCTTCCTAATGATTCTTTGGTAGATAGACCAGTTTTCAATCTTGCTCTCAGACAGCTCAAGGTCACAGCCAGCCTCCCAATAGGAAACCTGCTCCTCACTCACAAGGCCCTTGCGTTTTGTGGCATCCTGCTCATCGATGTCCATATAAATTATCAAATCTGGGTCCCTCAATGAATCCAGCACCTGTAGGAACTTCTCTCTGACATTTCTTGCCCGTGCCCTAACCATCAGTGTATATACATATCGATCCATCAGTACTATTTTCCCGTCCCGCAATGCCGGAATGATATTGCGAGCGAGGGTATCGGTTATGCCTGCCAGAAAGAGTAAAGTGCTTGTATAAGGATCGAAATTCTCCCATTTTCCTTTCAATATAGCGTGATACACTATGGAAGATTGCTTGTATGAATTCATTTCCACCTTAATGTTATGCCGGTCCATATACTCCTTTAGTAGCTTTATCTGCGTGGATTTGCCTGCCCCGTCAATCCCTTCAAAAACGATCATTTTTCCGGGCAGGTCGTCCAATTCGTGCTCCATCGATCTACAGGGCTTATTTTTAGGGTAGTTTACGGTATTTTGGGAAAAATCCGGGACATCATCTATCAAAATCATTACTGCTCACCACCTTCATCTATAATCATTCCCTGAGCTTCGACAAACCGCTTAATCTCAGCGGCTTTCGAATAGTCAACAAGGCACATACTTTTATCAAAAATACCACGACCAAGTATCCATACGAAATCCCTGTTCATATAAGAAATCTGGACACTGAATTTTCCATTTGTGGAATCTCCTTCAGTCATTATCAACTTCATCTTCAATCATCTCCTTTAGCATTTCATCAACCGACGGATATTTTATGCCTAATAGCCTCTCGGAACAGGATACATTCAGCGATACATTTTTGGGTCGGTAGCTTTTGCCTTTGACACCTACGATACCCGAAACGTTAAGTCCAAGGAAGTCTGCTATCTTCTGCCCAAAATCAAACCTACTGATAGCCTCATTGCCGCAACAGTGAAGTATTCCTAGCGGCTGTTTATGTAATACCATGCGGAGTTGCCTGTACAACGCTCCAACATACGTCGGCGATATTATCTCGTCAAATGATAGCTTAATAGTCTTTCCCGCTGAAAGCCTAGCTACTACATGGTCGACAAATTCACTCTGGTTTACTACCTCACTTTTGTCAAAATTGACACTGAAAGGGTTTATTTTGTAGCCGAACACCAACGCTGTCCTGCAAATTGTCACACCATCTTGGCCAATCAGCCTGCGTTCGACCTCGGCCTTGTATTTGCCATAGTTATTTATCGGTGATGGCAGGGAATCCTCTTTGTAATCGCCCGTCTTCCCGTCAAACACCTGATCGCTGGACAGAAACACAAAATGCGCACCGTTACTCCTTGAAAGCTTGTACAATTCAAGCGTTGCGAGCACATTAGTACGATATGCACCCGGATTGTTTTCGCATACGACAAGGCTTTTTTCCGCCGCAAGATGCAGGACGATGTCTATTTTATTATTTGCAAACAGGTGCTGTAAGAACTCCCCGTCCTCAATATCCCCCCGAACAAACTGAATCCCGCTACCCACTGGGCATGGAAGTTCCTGTCTATCAGTAGCCAATATATTATACTCTTTCGATAAATGTTGCATGCAGTATCCACCTATAAATCCTGCCGCTCCCGTTATTAGTAACATATTGTTATTTACCCCCTGTAAATTTTGTTTCATGTCTGAGCATGCCAGTCCCAAAGCCGATGAGCATAGCGCTACAGGTCAATGTCTATCCCATCTTCACTTTCATCACATTTATGCAGAGAGTTCAAGCACACATATATTTCGCTAAACTGCAAAGAAAGGTGAAAAAGATGCTAGATTTCAGCGACCTTAAAAAACTGAAAAGTCTAGATAATATCATGTCTGTGCCAAATCACTTAGTCAGGAAACCAGTACTCCCCCCCGATGTCGGCTCAAATAGTAAAGAGCATACATAATGGCGCTAATAAGCACAAATATCCAATCGAAGTAACTGACGCCGAAAAGATAGTAGCTAAAAAAACACTCATATATCGAAGTGCGTATCAGATTGTATAACTCAGCACAGGGGGGGCATATCCATGAATAGTCATTTAAGTCATTTAGCCACACATTATGGACAAAATCTCTGAAAGAAGAATAATCGATAATAATGAATTATCCTATGGCTAAGAATACAACTATTCGCTGAACTTTAAAAATGTCTATTTGTCTCCTGCAACGAATACGAAAGAATCAAAATCTATAATATAATCAATCGTATGCCTTATTTACAGATTCGCGTTGAAATATCCTTTCCACAAGACAACCCAGTATCGCTGGATGTCCCTTTTCAACTAGCAAAATCGCCAGAAATATAGTCAACCGTGATTTTCAGCATGCAGAATGCAAAGTCCTATTGACCGATATCGCTTTTTTTATCTCAGTGAGAGACATGCTGAATGCTATCTGTTAACCATTCTCGATTCATTTACTCATAAATCCCTCGCATACAGGGTCTGCACAAGAGTCAAAGTTAATATCATCCTTGATACAATCATTATTCTTTCATTGGTTCGAACAAACTATGCTTTGATTAAGAAACTCGCAACACCCTTGATAACGAAGCTGCAGTACTCAGGGATCATGGCTATCATTACTAAAACCATGACTTCTTCAATAAACGCATGAATTTAACCAAATCAAACATTGTCTTCAAAACATATTGTAACAATATATGATTCTACTAGCATTGACCAGTACGCAAAAGACGGCACCTTTCCTTTGCACAAGTGTTCTTCTCCATGAACTACTCTTCCAATTATCTCTGTATCGGTAGTTAAGTTTTTTTTGCTTATCCCTTCGCCGACACATTTAATATATGCCTCTTTTTTTGTCCAGATAAGCGTTTCAACAAATTCAGAATTGACCGAATTAGAAATCTTTCTTTTCTCATTTTCACTAAAAAATCGATTTATTACTTTTTCACTAATTTTATGAACCTTCTCAGTATCAATTCCAATTTTGCCGTTCTCACGAACCGCAACAACAACACACCCAAAAGTATGGGAAATACTAAAATCAATATTAGGGTGATTTACAATACGCTTCTTCCCGTTCTTGTCCACCTCTATTTCCAGATCAGTTAATCCAAAATCTTTTTTGCACAGGAAAGAAACAATTCTTTTAGCTAAAATAGATAACTCCTCATCTTCTTTTCCTTGTAAAACATCAATTATTACATGAATGTCTTTATATCTTTTTTCTATCATTTAGTACTATTTTTTGCAGGCCATTTCAACTATTTCTATAAGTTGACCTATTGTTCGGCACTTCCTAATCTCAGGAAGGTATTCATCCAAATCAATATCCAATTCATCTTCAATGTCCAAAAGCAAAGTAACTATACTTTCTGAAGTAATTCCATTTCTTGGCCTAATTTCCATATCTATTGAAGACTCTTTCTCAATATGCTTTTCAGCTAAAATCCTATTATGTGCCCCAAGAACACATTGTGTTATTCGCTCATTCACTTATCTATCCTCTCTATTCTTCTTTATACATGTTTAACAAAAACCATGATTTTACTAGATTTGTTAAACGATCATCGAGTTCCATAAATATTCAAAACAGGGGTTTTCTGGATATGAAGCGACTTCTATGCGTCCACTTCCGGTGATTATGAATATTGAAAACAAAGCTGCTTCGTATGTCTTATGAATGCCTTCCTTTCCCCCCACCTAAGCCTTAACGCTAGGTCACTTTTTCTTCAATTTGTATTATTTATGAATTACAGGAATGCTCCTTTCAGTAAATAATCACTTCTTTCCTTGATATTCCAAATATGCCAGCTTTATCCTCTCCGGCCAATGATCTTCATTATATCCAAATTGACTAAAAAATGAAATAACAAAGCGCTGTAATCCAAAGCCAATACAAGCCGTAACAGTATCCTCGCCTCTCACACAAATATTGAACGGATCGGTAAACGCTTTCCCATGAAGGTTAAATGATGCAGTTGATACTTTCTCATTAATTCCCGTATACAAATGCATCTCATACTTTGATTTATCAATATGTTGAAGTCTTCTGTACATCTGCATTTTAGGAATAACAAAAGAATCACTAGCAAGAGAAATGTCTCCTCTTAGGTTCAGCTCAACCAATAGATTAACCGTATCATCCATAATCTTGTCACGTACTGATACGCAGTACTCCTGACTACCTATCATTACTATTTCTCGAACATGATAATCACATAAACGACCTTTCTGAAAATAATTCAAACGGCCTTCATTCCTAAATACATTTTGCGTAAAAGTAACTAATGTGTTTTTCTCCAATTCTTTGTTTTTGTATTCAATATATGTATGAAAGCATGCAGATGGAGATAAGGCAAATTCTGGTTCCTTTATTATCTCCCTAACCTCACTATTTTTTACTGATTCATCTGTCTCCTCCAAAGCACTCAGATTATCCTTTATAGAACTGCAGAAGAACGAGTATTGCGGCGATTTCTTTAAATATCCCGTTAAAGAATAAGGACCAATTGGAAGCATGACTGGGTATACTTTTTCCATAGCCCCATATCTTTTGGCAAAACCACAGAAAACACTATCAAAATACTCCATTATAAATTTGCCTTTTTCATCGAAGCCAATCTGACCATTTCCAAAATCAATTAATCCACAATCCTTGAAAATATCATAATAGAATGTACTTTCATTTTTTGACTTGAAGAAATATTCATTTATTGAGGTATCTTGTCGGTATTTCTTCATAATAGCTAGTAACTCTTGTCGTATCTGAAGTTCATCCCCTTCGTCAGCAATACCTATTACAATTTTCCCATCTTTTTCATTTATGGAGAGAATGTCTTCCGAAACAAAACAAATGCTTCTTCGGTACTCATCAATATCAATATTTTCCGCGGGTATAATTTCTATCATTTTCATATATTGATTACCTCTATACAATAATATCGTACTCTTTCTCTACAAACAAATTTTCACACAATTCAACCAGTATACCCATATATCGCTTAAAAATGTATTTTTTATATAAAAATATTCATCAAACTACTCAACACGAGAAGTGTCTCTATGAGCAAAACTCTTCCCATAGTTCATATCAAAAGTGCGATCAAAGAAATCCTCATTTCTTTCCTTTAATCCCCCCCCAGCCACATGGACTTTGTTAAGATATTCAATATCGCTAGGCTGTATTTTTTCCATTAATTCCACATACAGACTCTTTGGGAAAAACTTGTTCAAATAAAACAAAGTAAAATAGCACTGCTTATTAAGGCCAAATTTATCTACATATTTGCACCATATAAACAATTCTTCTCTGCTTCTCATTCGAAGTGTATTTTCAATATCTATTATTTTGTATAATTCAACATCTCTTGCTATTGATGTCCAAAGTGAATCTGTCGCTTCTCGGCAAAAATGAACGCATAAGTGAAGTATATGCGTGTACGGATTCAGTCCTTTAATCGAAAAACCATTTCCTTGATAATTCACCAAACCCTCTTCGATAATTGCTTCGGTAATGTCATGTTCTTTTGAATCAAAATGAAAATTCACATCAACCTTTAAATATGGCTGATAAGGCAATCCAATATACTTATAGTAAGGCACTAGATCATGATAATTCATTCGTTGAATCATTTTATCTCTTCGACTCGCTTCAGTTTTTCCACCATCTGAGCTTTGTATGAATCCAAAGTCACGAATAATCGAATCAAAAGTTTTCAAATCCGACTCCTTTACTAGCAAATCCATATCATTTGATTTCCTAGCTTTCAGGCTGTAAATTGATGTGTTGAAAACAACCCCCTTTAACCCAGCAATACTAATCCCTGCGTCCCCGGTCTTTTTAAAAAATCCTTCCAAAAACCTCATATTTTCAATATTGGCCGCTTCATAGCAATCTGATAGGAGCGTAAACGTATTCTTTACCTTCGTAATAATATAGTCGCTCTGCTCTTCAGAAATAGAACATAAAAAATTTCCGTTAAGCCTATGCCTTATAAGTTCTCCTGTAATAAATGCCCAGTCCATTTTCTGAGGAAATAACTCATTTAGCCTTTTTTGCTCTGCCTCCGTTCTTTTAATTATAGATCCTAAAAGAATCAACTCAACTTCCTTTTTCATAGTTTTCCTTGTATGATTAATTCAAAAGCAAATTCACATACGTTCCTTTCTTTTTTATAACAGCGCCATAATACATTCAGATTCTGAAAACTATTAATTGTTTCTTATAGCCATGACTACTTTATAAAAGTGTATTGCCATTGCTTTTATCTGAATTGTTTATACGCAAGATGTACCATTTATCCCAGAGTACTTATTTAAATTAAGTGTATAAGGCTAGATGGTCCGGATGAACCATTACTCCATCTGGCTAATCATTCAATCTAGATTTAGATATTTTTCCACTTTCTATAATGCCAATAAGTATATTACTCTCAAAATCAGCTCCTAATAATACGCTATCCCTAAAAAGATGTATGTACATCTATCAAGATACCAATGCTTTCTAAAGAATGCTCTGGCAGTTCAAAAAGTGAAATATGATGTCCTCCCCATTGAAATTCTAAATTATCTTCAACCAACTTCATCTGCTGAACAAACATAATCCTTATCAAATTCAAGAATCAGGATTCTTCTTTATCGGCATCTTCAAAAAGATAAATCTCTATCGAATCATTCTTCAACAAAGCATCTCAAAAATCTCTTCTTTATGGATATTCTTCTCCGGTTCTATCTACAATATATTTATAGTTAAGCATGTGATGTATAGCTATACAACAATCCTCCTAATTCTTTTTCCATATCAATCATTTGATTTAACCTTAAACTCAAATCCTCTGAATAACCTGGTTTCCTTCGCATTATACTTTTAATAAGGCGATATATATATTTCTCACTATAGTCGATCAATTCATCAAGCTTTTGAATAACCAGATCCGGATTTTCAAACCCTTCACATATATGGATTGAACTTAGAAAATATTTCCAGAACTCTCTTCTTCTATTAATTCTGAAAAAACCTTTATGTAGCTTATCCAAATACATCGATTGAATATCAACAGGCTGATCTTCCAAATAATTAATCATATCTTTAATATACTCGAGTGCATTTATACCGTAATATGCATCATTATGATTTTCTGCAAAGTAATACTGCTGTAATGACAAATCTAACGTGTATTTTATAATCTCATCTAACGAAGCATCCCAGCCATTTTTATCAATAACTTTTGCCCAATTATTCATAACAGGATTTCCAGCAAACATTCCGCCATCTGACTCATTTAATGAATTTCTGGCATTTAAGAACTCATCGACTGGAATATAGCCCCTATAAAACCAAGGCTCCATCCAGTCCACAATTTCAACCTCAGACTTAACTTTGTCATAACCAGTCATTATTATGGTATGTCTTCCATGACTTTTGTGAAAATATGGTAGATATGAAAGATGAAATGAATCTACACCTACTATGATAGGATCATGCTGTTGTATATAATCTATGTTTTCGTTAAATACCGTTAAATAATCGCTCTCAGGAAACAACCTGATTACCTTACTATCATATTTAGGCAATAAACTCCTGGCATATATTCCAAACTCAATATCAAGATCAAAACCATCTGTTTTATGAACTATCAAAGACATAGATTTATTTATGTAATATTCAGGATTTTCTATATTCAAACCACCTAAAAGAATATTTAAACAGTTCTGATAACAAAAAGTGTTATATATTTTGTTATATTCTTTCTTAAGATTTAGATAATACTCATTCATTATTTATCTCAACCATAAATCAATTGTATATATTACTCTTCGATACATTTCATCGTAAGCTGATCATTATTTTCAATAAACAAGTTCCACAGTTTTCTTGTTTCTTCCATCAATTCCAATACACCCTCTTTTACAACAGGGACTTCATTTATTGTTTCCTTTCTATATAGAGACTTAACACATCTCATTTTTATATTGCCAAATTTAGTAGCAAGTTCTGTTAATGTATCACCAAGAGATATACCATTAATACGATCATCTTCAAATGTGTTTTTAAACATATATGCATCAATTTTTGCACGGTTTTGCATACTGAATGTATGTGTCTGAAGAATAGACATTAGCTCATAATAAGCTTCATCAGAAAGACCGTCTAAATTCCATATATCATCTTTCAATCTAATAACCTTATCTATTGATTTAACAAGAACTTTTGCACATTCAACCAGTTCTTCTTTTGTAAACAGCTTAATATCCGCTTCATAATCTATATCAGCAGTTACTGTTGGTATTTCTTTAGCATGAGATATCGCTTCAATAACATCACAATATTCGACTCTGAATTCAGCAAACATATCATCACCTGTATCCAGAACGATAACCTCTTCTGTATCATCATCATATCCAATAATAAGCGAAAAATGTTCAAAATGATTATGATGATAATGGAGTCCGGCTTTAATCCAGTAATATAGATCCACACCGGGTAAAACGATTCTGTTCTTATCTATATTATCTTTAATGTACTGTATAACATCTTTTTGATTTTCCTTATCAAGCACCTCATTATTTTTTGTAATTTTATTAAATATTGATTGATTATCTGTCCATGGAACAATCGAATTATAATGTAGTTCCTTCTCATGATCATATAAAGTATGATCTATAACTAAATACTTATACATGTTATTGTAGTAATACAGATCCGGTACATGAAACGCATAATCTATAATTGAATAAACTATACAATTAAAGCAGTCCTGCCAGAATTTTCTAAAAGGAACAATTTCCAACTTTTTCATATTTCATTTCCTCACTAAATAATGATGTCTTTTTCCGTATACCATTTTGCCTGTGTCATATACATCTTTGAATACAGTCCATTATTATTTATTAATTCATCATGATTTCCATATTCAACTATGCTTTTATTATCAAAAACCGCTATCTTATCACAAAATTTACATGATGATAAACGATGAGATATATAGATTGCTGTTCTGTTATTAATCAAACTATTGAAATGGTTATATACTTCATATTCAGCTACTGGATCAAGCGCTGCAGTTGGTTCATCAAGTATGATCACAGGAGAATCATGATAAACCGCTCTTGCTATGGCAATCTTCTGTGCCTGTCCTCCGGAAGGTTCTACACCACTGCTGTCATAATTCTTATAAAGTTTAGTATCTCCTTTATTCTCAAGAGAATTTACCCAGTCATCAATACCACTCAAGCGATATGATTCATTCAAATCACCTGATCCTTCAGTCCCGATCTGAATATTCTTGTCAATGGAATAACTGAATAGTTTAAAATCCTGAAATACTACTGATAGCAACTTCTTGTATTCATCATAGTCATAATCCTGAATATTCTTCCCATCCAGGAGTATTTCACCTTCAGAAACGTCATACAAACGACAAATCAGCTTAACAAATGTAGACTTTCCTGCTCCGTTCATTCCGACTATAGAAAGCTTCTCTCCATCTCTGATCTTTATATTTATATCTTTTAAAACATAATCCTCAGAACCGGGATAACAGAAGGAAACATTTTTAAATTCAATCTCATGATTTTTATCAAAATCAACTTTGTCAGTTCCTGTCTTTACATCATCATCTATCATTAAGAAACCAGCATACGCTGCCATAAAGAAACATTTAACAAGAAGTGCCTGAATATTCTGAATGATAGACGTAAGACAAGTATTACTGAAAGTTTCAAGTGCAGTAATACACATTACAAACTCAGCCACAGAAATTTCCCCTCTAATAGCTTTACTGCCAAGCCATATATAAGAAATCCCATAATTCAGAGCCAGACTGACTGTTCCGAGAATCCCCCATCTGAAAGATTTGGATGCACAGTTGTTATCAAGTTGATTCAGTTGTTTTGCATTCTCTATTGCCTTTTTCTCTATAAGTGATTCAGCATCAAAAAGTCTTATTTCTTTAGCAAATTCTCGATTTATTACCTTTTGATAAATGTATGAATAATACTTATTGATCTTTGGTGTAAGTTCGAATACATACTGCTTTTCTTTGTTTATCTTGAATGTACCTATAGAATTTAGTGCTACTGATACAGAAGCTATTAGTATCAACCATGCTGAAACACGAGTTACGATAAATACAACTCCTACCAAAGTAATTAAAGAAGCAGCAATTCCTATAATGCTATCCGATAGCCCTCTGATACCACCTGAGTACCAGGACATCCCAGTCTCGGCCTTTCTTTCTGCTTCAATTGTTTTCTCTTCTTCAGTATGACAAAACTTCATAGTCATAGCTTTATGAGATAAATTCATGTCAAAGATGCGTCCAAACCAATCCTCATATTTAGATCTGGTCTGGTTTAATACTCTCATTAACATAGCAAAAACCATATTGCCAAATATAATGACAAATACATATATCATCATTTTTTTAGCATCTTTTGTACCCATCAGTTCATCTATAAGGAACTTTGGCACCACAATATTGATAAATGGAGCTATAGCAGAAAGTACAATGTAGCTGACTATGATATGAATATAATGTTTACGCTCTTTTAATGCTGTCTTATAAAAGAAACCAATTAATGAAAAAATCTTATCCATTAGCAACGTCCTCCACGTAATAATGGGCCTGCATCTCAAACATTTTCGAATAATCCTTTTGATTTTTCATAAGAACATCGTGATTACCGTATTCAATTATCTCACCATCTTTGAACATGGCTATAACGTCACAAAATCTTGTACTCGCAAGTCTGTGAGATATATATATCGCAGTTTTTTTATCTACTAACTTATCAAATTCCTCATATAACTTATTTTCAGCCAAAGCATCTAAAGCTGCTGTAGGTTCATCAAGTATAACTACTGGAGAATTCTTATAAAGAGCTCTAGCCAGAGCAATTTTCTGCTTTTCACCACCCGAAGGAAGAATTCCATCCTCATTTAAAATTTTTAGAATCGGAGTATCTATACCCTCTTTCCATTCATTAAGCTTGTTTTCAAGCCCAACTTCTGCAAGACATTTTTCTGCCAATTCACGATCGGTATCAATCTGCATGGAAACATTTTCACCAAGAGAAAAAGCATAGCATTCCATATCCTGAAATACAGGAGAAAAAATACTGTAATAACTTTTTAAGCTATACTCCTTTACATCGACACCATTCAAAAGAATGCGGCCTTCCGTTGGTTCATATAATCGAAGCAACAGCTTTATAAATGTAGTTTTTCCGGCTCCGTTAAGACCGACAACTGCCAGTTTCTGGAATGGATCTATCTTAATATTCAGATTCTTTAAGGCATACTTATCTGATGAAGGATATTTAAAGGAAACATTTTCAAATTCAATCAGATATGAATCATTTTCTTCAATTTCCCTTCCCACCTCTGTGTCTTGATCACAAAAATCAACAAATGCTCTATAATCATTTACTTCTCGACTACATTGACGAAGCTGTGAATATACAGTTAATACAGTCTGAAACGCCTGAGCAAAATTTCTTACACAGCCTATATATAGCGTAAAACTATCCATACCAAACTTTTCAAGCAGAAAAGAAATGATCAGAACCAGATACATAACTCCTTCACGGAGCATTTCAAAAAATGAGTTAAACAGATCGCTGATTATCCATATTTTTTTTGCTTTGCAAACATTATTATGAAGTAAAGAATTCATTTCATATTGAGTACCAACAAGTTCATTCTGACAATTATATAAACGAATATCTTTACCATAGGCAAAGTCACGTGTTATCTCATTAAAGTATTGGTTTTTATTATTTTCATAAGTAACACTATCGGATGTCAGGTACTTTTCCTTTTTTGCAGCATAATCAGTAAATAAAAATGATATTATTCCAACTACCAGAACAACTATTATCATTACAGGACATGCTACACCTAAGATAATCATGGCAAAGATACATGTGCATATATCAGAAAAAAACCTTACAGAAAAACGAATGATTCCTTCAACGCCCTTCTCCGTCCAGCTGGTTGCATTCCTGGATTTTTGTATCATATCCAGTACTTCTTTAAATTCAAGATTCTCATATGACATATTCATATGCTTCTTATTACGCCTGAGCATAAACATAGGTCTTACATAAAAAGCACCCGCATCCAGCCAGCAATTAACAGCATTAAGACCGATGTTACAAACTATTCCAATAAGAACAAGTATTATAACGGTTTTAATCAATTCTGAAATCTGCATACCTGCAATTATGTATTCAATAATATATTTACTAAGAAAAAGCCAAACAAAGCGTGATCCAACCGTACATATCATCGATATGAAAAGTAAACCAATGATATAGGGTTTATGTTCTTTTACCCCTTTAAAAACATATATAATATTTTGAAATAGATTATATTTTTTCTGAATAAAATCTTTCATTATTACTTTTCCTTTTTATTTCATATCATTTTGCTAACATATTCAGATATATCCCTGAACGAAATAAAATCAGAAATAGTAGAATCGTCATCAAATTCAATATCAAACTCATCTTCTATATCAATGATCATGGTTACAAAACTGATCGAGTTCATTCCGACCTTCATTAATTCAGTATCCAGATCCAGCTCAATGGCTTCATCTTCCAGCGCCCCTTTAGCAAACAAAAGGATCGCACTTTCAATTTCACTTAATTCATCGCATGAACTCTTTTCTTGTTTCTTATTATCATTCTCATATATAAGAGATTTCAGCTTTGAACGATCTAATTTACCATGATTTGTAACCGGCAGTTCCTTACATCTTATGAATGAGTATGGAAGCATATATTGAGGAAGCATGTCTTTAAGGCTATCCATAACGGAATCTGAATTCACATCATGATCATGTTCATAAAATATGGTAATACGATTCCCTTGTAAGACGGTTGCACCGCAGCATTTAACACCGGCAGCTTTGCAAAAAGCATTTTCTATCTCTTCTAATTCAATACGATGGCCAAATACTTTTACCTGACTGTCTTTTCTACCTATATAAATTAATAAGTCTTTATCAATTTTTACCAGATCACCGGTTTTATATAGTCTTTCTCCGTTATACAAACAAAACCTATTATTATTTTCTTCAGCATTTATATATCCTACTGCCACATTTTTTCCAAGAATACAGAGTTCCCCTGTCATACCATTCTCAACAGGATTGTTGTTATCATCCAAAACAACATAATCACTATTAAGAATACTTTTGCCAAGATTAACTGGTTCATTAAGATTACACCTACTACTTAACGCATCAACAGTAGTTTCTGTAGGTCCATAGTTGTTATATAGTTCATACCCAATACCAAGAATGTCATTCTTTAATTCTTCTGATAATGCTTCTCCTCCGGATATAATAGTTTTAAGACACGCTATCTTCTCTTTACCACTGAAATGCTCCTTAATCATAATAGGAACACCCTGAATCATATTGATACCCATTTTTTCAATATAATTTCTCATATCTTCAATATGTGTTTTTATTGATTGTGGCGGAATAAATAATGTTCCACCATTAAATAGGCAGCCAAATATCTCTTCAATAGAAACGTCAAATGTACATCTGGCGAGCTGAGCAATTTTACTGGATTTATCAATCTTATATTGATTTCCAAACCATTCTATAAGATTTTCAAGATTGTCTTGGGAGATTATTATCCCTTTGGGAGAACCTGTCGTTCCCGATGTGTATAGAATGTACGCAATTTCATCATCATATAATTTTGTACAACCTATCCCATTAATCCTTTGTTCTTTTATATCCTGACCTTCTTTATATAAAATCAGATCCAGCTTACATTCATCTACAATATGTTTTTTTCTATCAGCAGGAAAATCTATATCAATCGGAACAAAGCCTTTGCCTGCTTTTAGTGACGCTATGACACAAACAACATATTCAATGCTGTTTTCAATCATTACGCCTACTACTTCACGGTCAGACATTTTTTTTATTCTATCTGACACCTGATCAATCCAACTATTCAAATCATTATATGAATAGCCTCCGCTTTCTCCGTATATAGCCATCTGATCTTTATGTAAGAAAACCTTTTCATTCCATTTTCTGATCAGTCCACTCATACTTTTCTCACTATTTTATTCATGCTGTTCTTTTCTATCTTTTCACATACATAGAATTTTTTCGGTATTTTATATGATGCTATGTGATCTATACAATAGTTCTTTACCGCCTCAACAGTTACACCATTCGATAAAACTATATCTGCAACTACCATCTCACCGAAAACATCATTTTTAATTCCTCTGACTCTTATATCTGACACAAGGCTGGAATTAAGTAATGTAGTCTCAACCTCTTCCGGACTTACATTTTTCCCTGCTGAGATTATTAAATTTTTTATTCTTCCTGTAACATAAAGATAACCATCATCATCCAGATACCCAAGATCACCGGTTTTTATCCATCCATCAACAATATTGGAATCAGATTTCCCATAGTACCCTTTCATTATATTGGGGCCAGATGCTATTATTTCGCCAATTTCATTATTCTTTATAATGTTCCCTTCCGAATCAACAATCTTTATTTTTACATCCTCAATTGCTTTTCCCACAGAAGCATTTTTTTCACGATAATCATCCAAAGTTGTTGTTGTAAGAACCGGTGAACATTCCGTCATACCATAGCCATATATAACTACTGCATTTTTAAAAGCATCATAGAATTCATTTAACTCTGATAGCGATGCCTTTTCACCACCTATAGTCACTCTCCTTATTTTATCCACCTTGAAGTATTCACGGTCTTTTAATGCACACAATGCTTTTAATACAGCCGGTACAGTTATAAAGTAATCAATTTTGTCACTATATAATTGTCTTAAAAAGATTTTAGGTGAAAATGTCCCTTCATATATAACCACACACATTCCTGCTGAAAATGAAACCAAAAGATCCACAGTCAAACAAAACATGGAAGTAAGAGGAAGTGACAAAAGATTTCTTTCACCTTCTTTTAGTCTGTATAATCTGTTAACAGCCATAAAATTCGTATATATATTTTTATGAGTTAACTGAACATACTTTCTTTCTGATGTGGTTCCAGATGTTGGGATTATAACGGCTACATCATCACTTCTGTCTAAGATCATTTCTGAGAAGTACTCATTTTCCTTTAATTCATAATTTTCAATCTCATCGGCAAAATGCACATTTATTTTCTTTTTATCTAATTTGTTTAATTCCTTAGCGAATTTACTTACTGACCAGACAGTTCTAATATTACATTTCTCGATAACATCAAATACATCTTCAGCCTTACTTGATACATCTATCAATGTAGCTACCTTACCGGTGTAAAGAATCGAGAATAATGCAACAATGAACTCAATAGAATTATCAATATAAATACCAATATTTTCATTGTTTCCTACGTCAACTTTTGACAATGTTACAATTCTATTCCATAAGTCTTTATATGTAATTTCCCTCTGGCCCTGTTTAATAGCTAATAGGTTTTCATTTCTTCGTATATATAAAATATCCAGAATATTCATTAACAATCCCCCAATTCAGCTTTAACACGATCAATAAAGTCTTTGACCCTAAAATCTTCCTCTACCACTAATATATCGTCAGGCAATTCAACATCTAATTCATCTTCGACCAATGTTACTAGTTTCACATAATCAAGTGATGAAATCATCAGATCTGCTCTGAGGTATTTATCAAAAATAGGTTCATCTGATTCAATCAAACAGATTTCCTTAATAACATCTATAATTACATCCTGCATATTTATACATTTTCCTTAAGTATTCTTATTATCTTTTTAAACACCTGTTCTTCAGCATCACATAAAGAATTCATTTCCTGAATTCTTTGGATAAACTTATCTTCTTTTTTTCTCATAACACATTTAGTAAGAGACATTCCTATCCTTTTCCAATGATTAATTATCTCCATCAACTCATTAAATAATTCTTCTTCAGTAATCTGATTAAGAAATGAAGCAAGATACTCTCTTCCCATATAAAAACCATTTACGCGTAACTGAAAATTCAAATCAATTACTCTCTGAATATCCCAACCATCTAGGATTGATTTTTCAAAATCCAATATTAATTTTCTTATAGAGGATAAACCAAAACAATACTCTTCATTCATACCTCCTTTGAGATACCATTCGAGCTGTTCAATTATCTTATCTTTAGTAAATAAATCCATATAATTGATTTCATTGTTAAATCTTACAGTCCATAGTTCTCTGCAATTTTCCCATGCATTAAGCAGCTCCTCTGAAGAAATCCATAGCTGTTTGGAAAATGGCTCATACGCAGGTATGAAACTGTCGCTAATGCAGAATGAATCATTTTCATAATCGTAAGCTATTACATTAAAACTATGAAAAGTCTGTTCATTTCTAGAAAAAATGATATCGTATTGAATCTTTGAAGTATCCATTTTTAGCATTATCATCTGCTCATTTTCCACAAGAGATATAAGCTTATTTTTCACTTCAGAATTATTGCCTCCAATAATCTCATGAGGAAAATCAATGCCTAATTCCGGGAGACCATTTATATAATCCAGATAAGAAAACAGATTAAAACCATCATCTTCTCTTTTCTTATACTTAAGCATAAATCCTTTGATATAAAAAAATATATCCGCCCCAGTTACTGGAATACTTTTATATATACAATAATTTTCCACACACCCAATCAAACAATGATAACTGGTATGCGTCTGGTATCCCTTATCCAGAATCAATGCTAATCTCCTTAAATATAATACTTATTCAGCTTATTTAATGCCTTCATATATATGTTGTTTTCTTGTTCAATAATATTCTGCATAGTCTGCAATGAGGCAATAACTTTATCTTTTTTCATTCTTAAGCTCATCTTTGTACATACAAGCAGTTCTTTAATAAGACTTTCAATAAGTGAATTCATTTCTGTTACGCATTCTTCCCAAAACACGTTATCTCCCTGAGATATGAGCCATTGAAAGGAATCTCTTATTAACTGACTTAATCCAATAACTGAATCAGCTCTGAAATAATAATTAAGCGATACTATCTGTCCTTCTATATCCTGAATATCGCTTGCCTCAATACTTTTTAATGTATCACTCAAAAGAGTATTCAGTGCTGCTTTCCCATAATAAAATTCATTATTTTCATCAGAAGGATCGGTGTTCAGATACTGTTCAAAAAATCCTATTAGATTATTAATCCTATTATTTATGATTAAATCTATATCTTTAGGATCATAATCCAGATAAAAATTATCACATTTTAAGTCTATCCATGAATTATCAATTGTTTCGCTATTCACCCAACCATAAAATGAAGCAAGTGGAGCATTAGATATGAATGAGTCAGCAATTCTATACTTCTTTTCTACTGGATCATATTCTTTTATACACATAATATGTTTTGCATTCCTTGAATATCTAAACGCAATATCATAATCCAATAGTCTTGCTCTAACAAACAGAAAAACTTTTTTCTTTTTTAGCATTTTTCTGAGCCATGGAACCGCCTCATCATAACTATCAAAAACCTCTGTGGGCATCTGAATATTCCCGTATTCAAGCACTGAAGTAACTGCATTTAATACATCCACATCATATGATTTGCTTCGGTTTCTGCTATAGGAGCATATAGCTTTATCATTAAGAATCAGATCAAATTCATAGATATCATCTCTGACTTCTGATAAATCATTATAAACAGCTCCCGACATGCATATTTTTCCTTGATAATTGCTTTCCACTTATTGATCCTCTTGAACGCCCTGTTCTACCAGGGCATTTGAAATTCGATGACAAAAATCTTTCACAGAAATGTCTTCAAATGAATATATAGATTCATCTTCTAAAAGCACATCATAAAAGTCCTCGACCTTGACAGCAATTTTAGCAACAGCTAGTGAACCGGCCCCAAGATCACTTACCAGCATTTTTTCATCCGTCACTATATCTTTTTCAATTTCAAGAACTTCACATATAATATCTATAAGTTGTTCCTTCATAATACCGTCCTTCTAATATCTGATAATCTTACCCGAACTATTCTTCTTTATAAAATCAACATAATTAAACTTCTGAGGAATCTTATAATCTGCCAGATATTCTTTGCAAAAATGTATAAGTTCCTTATTATCTATACTGCAATCCTTCTTTTTTACAACATCAATAACTACAACTTCACCATAAATACTGTTTTTTTCTCCATATACTCTGCACTCTTCAACTGCATCGTATTTACGGACTACATTTTCAACTTCTTCAGCATTGATGTTTCTTCCACCTGAAATTATGATGTTCTTTTTCCTTCCGATGATATAAAGATAATTATTCTCATCCATATATCCGATATCACCCGTTGCAAACCAGCCCTCCACAACACTTGGTTTTTCTTCATTTAGATAACCCTTCATAATACAAGGGCCTTTAATTTCAATTTCACCTGCACCATCAGGATAATCATCCTGATTATCTAATGCTCCAAATCTAATTTCAAAACTATCAAGTAATTTTCCAACAGAATTACCAGCATATAGATAATCCTCTGAACACTGCGTTGCCACAACCGGTCCCGCTTCTGTAAGTCCATAGCCAAGGTATACTTCAACTCCTGTAAGCTGCTTTTGAACTATTTTTAATTCATCTTCACTTATGGTTTCTCCACCGCAGGATATTCTCTTTAACTCAAACTTTTCATCTTTTAACATGTTGTAATGCTGAGCAAATATCTTCAATAAAGTTGGAGTCATCTCGCAATACGTTATATCGTTTGTTTTCATCAACTGAAAAATCTTAGGAAGCGATATACGACCATCTAAAATAGTTATTGTCATAGAACAATATAAACAGACAAGCATCTGTGTTGTATTACAGAAAGATGCTGTAAGTGGCAAAACAATAAGCTCATTATCATTTCTGTTCTTTTCTCTACTCATACTCAGAATTTTCATAATATCCTGAACATTCTGCATAAGATTCAAATCAGACAGTTGTACATACTTTGATCTGCTTGTTGTTCCAGAAGTCGGAAAAACGACTGCAACCTCTGATGTTTTATATGAATCATAATCAAAGTCAGGAACTTCCCAATCATCATTTTTATCGATATATAGAACATCTTCGCATTCATAAACATCCCTATCTGAAGTAGTTATTAAGCATGCTCCGGTTTCATTAAGTATTTCCTGAACTTCATTTTGTCCAAGATAATAACCAATAGGTACTACAGTCTTTCCCCCAAGTAATATTGAATAATATGAAATAAAATAATCTATTGAGTTTGGTAATAAAATAGCAACATTCTGGGTATTTAATCTTTTGATTTTTTCAGAATAAGCTAAACTTTTATTCCATAATTCTTTATAACTAATACTATCTGAACCAAACCTGACAGCTGTTTTATCTAATCCCCTATTTTCATATAAACAATCAATTATCTTCATATGTTACTCCTAAAGTTTTAAAATTATATCTTATGTGTACTATTAGTATTCACACACAAGTTTGAGAATATCATTCTTAGATATTCTCTTCAATAATTGTTGAGTGAACAACACAAAAAATGAGTGAACGACATTTCGCATTTACAAAAAATGTCGTTCACTCAAAAAATATGTCGTTCACTCAATGGGTATATCTTTTAAAATATTTATGTATTAATATAAAGATAAGGTAAAATCATTTTACAGGGATAAAGTGAGGGTTATACCAAAAATGGCACATAGGCTGGGGGGCCTTATGTGCCATTTTAATTTGCTTATTTTTCGATTTTGTATGGTTGTCGTCTAAACTATATTAGATCATTACATTTATAGCATTTCTGATCACATTCATCTCAATATGGGTTTCATCTCCGATATATTCACCGTCTGCATGTAATACCATAGGACGGTCGGCATCGAATACGAGCCCTTCTACATCTTTCAGGACAAATCCTTTTTTCCCTTCATGCTTTCCTTTTGTAAGGAGCGGAAGTTTAAAAAATGTCTTCCATTTCGGAATTCCCGCAACAGCACAGATTGAAAGCAGTCCGTCATCTGCGGTAGCATTCGGATTCATCGGAACTCCGCCGCCTTCGGCAAAGAAATTCATTGCAACAAGGAAGATAAGCTTATCGAAATGTTTTTCTTCAACTAGAACAGCCTTATCTCCGTCCTCTTCCATCTCCGAATATTTAAGCTTAACCTTAACATCATAGGTTTCCATGCTGAAAAGTGTCGTAATAGTAAGCACAATATAGGAAAGGCTTCCTATACCCAGCTTATTAAGTATCTTCTTAACCTTTGATGAATCATTTTTCTTGCAGACGATAGCATCAAGACCGATTCCCGAACTGATACCAAAGTATCTCTTCTTTCCGTCGCCTGTCGTTACTTCTCCGATATCAATAGTCTTACCTTCTACAGAAGAAAGGATGATATCCAGAGCCTGATCAGTATTCTTTGTAATACCGAGTCCCCTTGAGAAATCATTTCCAGAACCTGTCGGAATAAGACCGAGACGGACCTTAGAAAAGTCAGTGATTCCGTTCAGCACTTCATTAATAGTTCCATCGCCACCTACAACAATAAGCCTGATATCATCATCGTCTATTTCGGAGATATTCTTGGCAAGCTCTCCTGCATGACCGGCTCTTTTTGTAGCATAGGCTTTATATTCAATACCCTTTTCCTTAAGAAGGAAATGCACCCTATTCCAGGTTTTGCGGGCTTTTCCGCTTCCACCGGTATAGTTAACTATGAAGTAATACATATAATACTCCTGCTATATAATAATAGTATCCGGATTTAAACCTACTTATAGAAATCCAGATTACAGAGCTTACGAAGATGCATCAGATATTCAGACAGATTATCCAGAGCCACCTTAAGACCTTCAGTTTCAAAGATATCAGGAACTTCACCTTCAACGAAATACTCCGGAATAATATTTGTAAGATCTACAAGAGCTGTAGTTGAATCCGTCTTGATAAAATCCTTAAGAGCAGCATCGAATTTCTTAATTGCCGGATAGAAATCCGAATGTCTTATAGCCTTATTGCCTTTAATAAGCTTGTGATAATATAAAACTCCCTCTGTATAAGCTTTCTTTTCCGAATACTGCTCTACGGCTTTATTCAGATCAAAAAGTTCAGCTACTTTAGCCATTTCAATATCCTCCTATGTCCTTTATTACTCAGTCTTTTCTTTGTCTGTTTTAATTTCTTCGGTCTTTTTATGTACAGCTTCTATATTATCGGTCTTATCTCTACCGGGAAGCACTGCATTAAGGATGATACCTGCAAGTGATCCAACAGCAAGACCTGAAAGTGAGATAACCATGCTTCCGCAAGGAATATTGATTGCTCCGGCTGAGCTGTAGGTAATACCGATTGCAAGAACGAGAATGATTGCAGCAATGATAACATTTCTTGACTCACTGAAATCAACCTTATTCTCAACAATGTTACGAACACCGACTGCAGAGATCATACCGTAAAGTACGAGTGATATTCCGCCCATAACAGGTGTGGGGATTGCTGATATACAAGCTGCGATCTTCGGTGAAAATGAGAAGATCATAGCAAATACAGCTGCTATTCTTATAACCACGGGATCATAAACCTTAGAAAGTGAAAGCACTCCGGTATTCTCGCCGTAGGTTGTATTAGCAGGTGCTCCGAAGAGTGATGCAACAAATGTTGCAAGTCCGTCACCTGTAAGTGTTCTGTGAAGACCAGGATCTTCAATGAAGTTCCTGTCAACTGTGGATGATATAGCTGATATATCACCGATATGTTCTACTATAGTAGCAACTGATATCGGAACTATTGTTATGATCGCTGTGATTATCAGCTTTGTATCAGGGTTACTGAAGATTGAGAAAACTGTGTCACTCATCTTGAAAGGAAGACCTATCCATGATGCTTCCTTAATGGCATCAATAGATGCTACACTGAAGAGTCTTAAGTTCTCTACTCCGCCAATTGTGATATACTCTGCTCCATCAGCTCCCGTTATAGTCTGACCAAAGATCAGAGCAAGGATGATAGCTACGAAGCATGATCCAAGCACACCGAGGATTATAGGGATTATCCTTATCATTCCTTTTCCGCAGAGATTACAGATAACAACTATCAGGATTGCAATAAGAGCAACCAGCCAGTTAGTCGAGCAGTTATCTACAGCAGACTGTGAAAGTGAAAGACCTATACCTATGATAATGGGGCCTGTTACTATTGGCGGGAAGTATTTCATTACCCTGTTTACGCCAAATGATTTGATTAAAGCTGCAAGTATCAGATATACAAGACCTGCACATGCAACTCCGAGACATGCATAAGGCAGAAGCTCTTTTTCGCCATTAGGAGCTATAGCCGCATATCCTGCAAGAAATGCAAAGGATGAACCGAGAAATGCCGGTACCTTCCTTTTAGATATAAGATGGAAAAGAAGCGTTCCAACACCGGCAAAAAGGAGTGTTGCGGAAACGCTTAAGCCTGTGAGTGCCGGAACAAGAACCGTTGCGCCGAACATAGCAAACATGTGCTGAAGTCCGAGAACAAGCATTCTGGGGGTTCCCAGCTGCTTAGCATCATAAACCGCTTCTTGAACCTTTGTTTCATTTGAATTCTTAGTACTCATTTTACCCCTCCATATATTTAATTCACACCACTTCTATGATATTGCAAACGCAAAAAAAAGTAAACTGTTTTTTACCGAAAATATGCCATATTTTTAATCTAAATAACATCATAAATATTTACTTTATCCTTTATATATTGTAATATATTTATGTTGTTTTGTAATATGACATTTAAGGAGGATACTTATGTTTAGCAGAGCAAATCTTAAAGAGAAAGGCATGGCAGCCTTTAAAAGAAATTATTGGGCATGTGTTGTTGTAGCACTTATCATCGGACTTATCTCCGGCGGTTCCGGCAGCACCGGTGGATCAAACAGCTTCAAAAATTTTTCAAAGAAGTATTCAAGCAACAGTACTTCGTCAAATTATAACTTAGATATGGATGATTTTGATTTTGGCGATCTTAATCACGGCGATTCTTCAGCTGCTGATAAAGCAGGTCTCCTCGCTTTCCTTGGAGTTATGGGCGGAATCCTGATTCTGATCATAATCGTTGTAATGATAATCAGTATCGCTTTCAGTATATTTGTAGCTAATCCGCTAATAGTCGGGTGTAAACGATACTTTACTATAAACTCATATGAAAAGCCTGATTTTGCAGAGGTTGGCTTTGGATTTAAGAAAGGTAACTATCTAAATATCGTTAAGGTGGAATTTATGAAGAACCTTTTCATCTTCCTGTGGACGCTTCTTCTCATTATCCCCGGAATCATTAAGGCATATGAGTATTATCTTGTTGACTATATCCTTTCAGAGGATCCTACACTCAGCTACAAGGATGCGCTTGAACAGAGTAAAAACATGATGGACGGCTATAAGATGGACACCTTCGTACTTGAGCTCAGCTTCATCGGATGGGGAATCCTCTCAATCCTTACATGCGGTATCTTAGGTATCTTCTATGTTAATCCGTATATGTATGCTACATTCTCAGAGCTGTTCCTTTTCATAAGAGAAAAGAGATTCCCAGGTGCAACACCTTACTATACACCAAGCTATGCAGGCGCTTACGGAAATGTAAACCCTCAGTTCAATCAGGGCCAGCAGTTCACACCACAGCAGCCTCAGCAGCAGTATAATCCCGGTCAGCAGTACAACCCAGGACAACAGTATAGTCCTGGTCAGCAGTATAACGCAGGTCAGCAATACACACCGCAGCAGCCTACTCAGCAGTATGATGCTGGTCAGCAGTATAATCCGGACCAGCAGTATAATGCAGGCTATACTTCACAGGAACCTACGATTTCTCAGGAACCGACAGCTCCTCAGGATCCATCAATTCCAGATCCGACAGATTTTGACCCGAACAGTTATTATAACCAGTAAAATGAATAAAATATGATAACCAAAACAGCACATAAGCAAAATGCTTATGTGCTGTTCTTTTACTCTTCCGTATACCATTTTGCCTGCGTTTTATACATCTTTGAATATAGCCCACCGGAATTTATCAATTCATCGTGATTACCATATTCAACAATACTCTTATTATCAAAGACCGCTATCTTGTCGCAGAACTTACACGATGACAGTCGGTGAGATATGTATATTGCTGTTTTGTTCTTAATAAGGCCGTTAAAATGATTATAAACCTCATATTCGGCAACCGGATCAAGTGCCGCTGTAGGTTCATCCAGTATTATAACCGGCGAATTATGATAAACAGCTCTTGCGATAGCAATCTTCTGTGCCTGTCCGCCTGACGGTTCTACTCCATTACTGTCATAATTCTTATACAGATTTGTTTCACCCTTCTTCTCCAGTAAAGAAACCCAATCATCTATACCGCTCAGATGATAGGCTTCATCGATATTACCACCATTTTCACTTGTTCCGATTTTAATATTCTTATCAATTGTATAACTGAACAGCTTGAAATCCTGAAAAACCACAGAAAGTAGCTTTTTATACTCTTCGTAATCATAATCCTGAATATTTATACCATCCAGAAGGATCTCGCCATCCGTAACATCATATAACCGGCATATAAGCTTAACAAAGGTGGATTTTCCTGCACCATTCATGCCTACTATAGAAAGCTTCTCACCATCTTTTATCTTAATATTTATACCTTCTAGAACGTATTCCTGAGAACCGGGATACTTGAACGAGACATTTCTAAACTCAATCTCATGGTTCTTTTGAATGTCAACCTTTTTTTCACCTGTCTTAACATCATCATCGATTGTCAGAAATTCAGTATATGCCCCCATAAAGAAACACTTTACAAGAAGAGCCTGAACGTTCTGAATAATTGCAGTAAGACAAGTATTACTGAATGTTTCAAGTGCCGTAACACATAGCACAAATTCAGCAACAGAGATTTCTCCCTTAATTGCCTTTATCCCGAGCCAGCTATATGTAATCCCATAATTTAAAGCCAGACTTACAGTGCCAAGTATCCCCCACCTAAATGATTTCGAGGCACAGTTATTATCAATCTTGTTAAGTTCCTTGGCATTATCAACAGCCTTTTTTTCTATCAATTGTTTTGCATCATATAATCTGATCTCCTTTGCATATTCACGGTTAATTATCTTTTGATAAATGTATGAATAATACCGGTTGATTGCAGGAGTCATTTCAAATACGTACTGCTTTTCTTTATTTATCTTATAGGTAGCAAAGGAATTAATAACAACTGATATAAACGCTATCAATATCAGCCATACAGAAACCCTTGTAACAATATATACAACTCCAATAAGGGTAATAAGTGCAGATATAATGCCTATAATACTGTCTGAAAGGCCTCTTATTCCGCCCGAATACCAGGACATTCCGGTTTCGGCTTTCTTCTCTGCATCAATAGTCTTTTGTTCCTCGGTATGGCTGAACTTCATTGTCATAGCCTTACGTGAAAGCATCATATCAAAGTATCGGCCAAACCAGTCCTCATATTCTGCTCTAATCTGATTAAGGATCCTTAATATAATAGCAAATATCAGATTTCCGAAAATGATTACAAGAACGAGAACTATAATCCTGTTAACATCCCTATCTCCCATTAGCTCATCAATCAGATATTTGGGAACAACTATGTTAATGAAGGGAGCGATTGCTGATAGAACGATATAGCTTATGATTATATATGGATATTTACTTCGTTCTTTAAAAGCAGTCTTATAAAAGAAACCGATTAACGAAAACAATTTACTCATAAGCCATGTCCTCCATATAGTAATGCGCCTGCATCTCAAACATTTTCGAATAATCATGGTGATCAGCCATAAGCTTATCATGGTTACCGTATTCAATCAGTTCCCCATCTTTAAACATAGCAATAACATCACAGAATCTTGTGCTGGCAAGTCTATGCGATATATAAATAGCAGTTTTCCCTTTTACAAGCTTATCAAAATCTTCATATAGTTTATTCTCTGCCAAAGCATCCAAGGCAGCAGTCGGTTCATCCAATATGACAACCGGAGCATTCTTATATAGGGCCCTGGCCAGAGCAACTTTCTGTTTTTCTCCACCTGAAAGCAATACTCCGTCCTCACGAAGGATTTTGAGAATAGGTGTTTCAAGCCCTTCCTTCCATTCATTTAATTTATTGTCCAGTCCCACTTCTACAAGACATTTTTCTGCTTTCTCACGATCGGTATGAAGTTGCATAGAAACATTGTCCGCAAGTGAAAAGGCATAGCACTCCATATCTTGAAAAACAGGAGAAAAGATGCTGTAATAACTGTTCCGGTTATACTCTTTTACATCAACTCCGTTCAAAAGTATCCTGCCTTCTGTCGGTTCGTAAAGCCTTAGCAACAGCTTTATAAATGTCGTCTTTCCGGCTCCGTTCAGACCAACAACTGCAAGTTTCTGCTGAGGATCAATCTTAAGATTTAAGTTTTTCAAGGCATACCTGTCAGCTGACGGATATTTAAAAGAAACATTTTCAAATTCGATCAGATATGAATCACAGATTTCGATTTCTTTTCCTTCTCCTGTATCCTTATCACAGAAATCACAGAATGCTCTAAAATCATTTACTTCACGACTGCACTGACGAAGCTTGGAATAGATAGTCAGCACCGTCTGAAACGACTGTGCAAAATTCCTTACGCAGCCTATATAAAGAGTCAAACTGTCTATTCCGAACTTGTCAGATAAAAACGATATGATAAGCACCAGGTACATTACCCCTTCACGCAGCATTTCAAAGAATGCATTATAAATGTCACTGAATATCCATATCTTCTTAGATTTACGTACATTATTATGAATAAAAGAATTGAGTTCATACTGTGTTTCAACCAGCTCATTCTGACAATCATATAAACGGATATCTTTTCCGTAGCTAAAATCTCTGGTAACTTCATTAAAATACTGATTTTTGTTTTTTTCATAAGTGATGCTGTCAACAGTAAGATATTTTTCCTTTTTTGTTGCATGATCAGTAAAAAGGAACGTTATAAAACCAATAACTAAAACAACTACGATCATCACAGGGCAAGAAACGCAGAGTATGATCATAGCAATAATACATGTGAATATATCTGAAAAAAACTTTACCGAAAAACGTATAATTCCTTCAATGCCATTTTCCGTCCAGCTTGTAGCATTTCTGGATTTTTGTATCATATCCAGAACTTCATCAAACTCAAGGTTTTCATATAACATATCCATATGTTTTTTATTCCGTCTAAGCATAAACATCGGCCTTACATAAAAAGCACCTGCTTCAAGCCAGCATTCGACAGCATTAAGGCCGATATTGCATGCAATACCTATACTAACAAGAATGATCACAGTTTTTATCAGATCTCCAGTATTCATACCAGCGCAAATGTATTTAATGACATACTTACTCAAAAACAGCCACACGAACCGTGAACCCACCGTGCAGACCATAGATAAAAAGAGCAGCCCTATAATATAGGGTTTGTGCTCTTTTACACCTTTAAATACATATAGTAAGTTTTGAAAAAGGTTATATTCTTGGGGTTTATACTCTTTCACTTTCAATCTCCATATCATTTATAAGCATACTTTTTCTGCTTTCTTTATTCCATAGTATCTTAACAACTAAAGCAAGAACTGCAATAATTATTATATTCACAATCTCTATCACAAAGAGATTAACATCACTATGAGATAGGTACGTAGCTATCATATCTACCAATGCATGAAGAAGGATTGCAAGAGGAAACAAAAATACTCTTCTTTTATTCTTCGCAGAATACCATACAAGAACAGATAATGAAAGATGAAGCACAATAGCTGACACCCGTTCAACCAATGACAATAAAAAAATATACCATGATGTATCTATCAGTTCCTGAAGCTGAGCCCGGGTCTGGTCAAGGATATCTCCTGTTAAAGAGCCAAGCAGCATACCTTCATTGCCTGTATTGATAAGAATAGCCACTATAAGATTATTAAGCATCGTCATTGAAACAAGAAGTATAGCCTCACATCCGCCATGTCCTGTTCCGTACATTAGTGCATTAACATCATTATCTTTATACTTCTTCAATATGGTTTTGAACGATATGAATCGACCTGATTCCTCAAATAATCCAGCCATCAAACCGGCTAATATAGAATACAAAACCAATTTATGTGAAATATAATCACCGATTTTAGTATAATTAAATATTATTGCATTTATCGTACTCTCAACTAATAAGACAAATACAAAGAATACACAGGCACCAATGATGCATGGCAGATAATGACCGCCAAGCTTTTTAAAATATAAAAACAATGCGATTGGAATCGCTGTGCACGCAAACCCGCAAATAATAATACATATTATCGAAGAAATCGAAACCGTTCCC
Source organism: Eubacterium sp. (assembly GCA_017619835.1). Classification (GTDB taxonomy): domain Bacteria; phylum Bacillota; class Clostridia; order Lachnospirales; family Lachnospiraceae; genus Eubacterium_Q. Next base: position 58,115 of record JAFZRN010000025.1, on the reverse strand, counting down.
ATTTTATCCCCCTGATATAATGTGGATTTAATCAATAAAATTGAGTTTTTCCAACATCCAAGTAAATACTGTTTTCTTTCCACTAATTATTTTTGCTTCACCAAGCATTCCATTTATAAGCTTCCTTTCTTCACCATGTTTATTTTTACATGAAGTTTTGTCAAAATCAGCTTCGGCAGTATAATATCTTATACCACTTCTTTCATCAGTTAAGGTATCAGCAGATATTTTATTGATTTTTCCTGATATGACACCATATTCTTCAATTGGCAAAGAATCAAAACAATATTCAACTTTTTGTCCTACCTCTATTCCCGGAATATCTTTTTCATAAATATATACACAAGCCTTTAAATTCTCATCTGTAGGAATAATCGTACATAAAGATGCTCCGGCCTGTATAAGATCTCCTTCACATATATCAGAAGCCAATGTAATCCTGCCAGAACACACTGCGATGATATTAGAATCAGAAATTGTTTTTTCCAAATCAGATATCTGAGATTCATATGAAGTAAGGCTGTTTTCAAGTGAATTAATTTCACTCTCTATTTCAACAATACTATCATTTTTCAATTTTTCTACTGAAAGCGTTTCATTGTTTTCATAATCCTTCATTCCCGATAATTGATGATTAAGATTATCAATACTATCCTTTAACGATTCATCCTCTGAACCTAATGCCTGAATCTTTTTATTAATTTCATAGATCATAGCAGTTTTAATCGATTCAAGACTGGATTTTGCGTTATCATATACCGCTTTATACTTATCTACATCATTTTTTGTAACAGCACTCATTTTACTCTGTGACGAATATTTATCGTACAGATCATTATAGTTCTTACATTTTTCTTCATATGCTTTTTTATAATCCGAATAATTCTTCAAGTAATCATCATAATAACTCTGAACTTCTTTATTTGATGATTCAAAGCTTTCATCAAGTTTAACTTTTTCTATCAGACGCATATATTCATTTATTAATTCCGAATCTGAACCACTATCAAGATCCTGAATAATAGAATTGATCTTTAAAATAAAAGAATCCATATATGAAGACATATTACCTAAAGCTGTATTCATATCTTTTTCAGCTTCCTGAACTTGAGATGGTGTAATAGTATCCTGATCATTTTGTTCTTCATACTTGCTCTTATAGCTTTTATAATCTGCTTTTGCTGTTTTCAGAGCACTGACACCCTTTTCATATTCAGATTTATAATTCTTATAAAATGAAGAAATAGTTGGATCATTTCCTTTATATTCCTTATCATTTTCAATACAATCCAAAAGAACACTATACTCATTGATCAGTTTTTCATTTTCGGAGATATCCTGACGTGCCGATTCAATATTACTCTTTTTTTCTGCACTTGAAGCATTATTACTTTTAATCGCACTTTCAATATCATCTTTAGTCAACAATACACCACTTTTATATTGTTCAAATTTATAGTAATATTCAGATTCTTCCTCATTGTTTTGAAACAGATTTGTATCCTTCTCAATGCTTTCTTTTAATTTATATAGGTTACTAATTTCAGCTTTTCTTTTTTCAAGATCATTTTCAACCATTGCTTTCTGAGTTTCAGCATATTCAGCATCCAATACATATAAAACATCACCCTTATTTACGTAGTCACCTTCATGAGCATAAACATTACTGATTTTACATGTAGACATACATTTTACATTACTCTCTACGGAATCTGTCTTTATCTCAAACTGTTGTTTTGAATATTCATCAATATTAAAGAAATTTGAAAAAATCAAAAAAGATGCAATTATAATACATAACGCAAATATAAACCATCTGATTCCGGGTGCTTCTTGAGTTTCTAACAGCTCCCGGCTATCGGATAATTCATTTATTTCTATAATCTTATCCTTCATTTAATCTTTTCTCCCAAATCAACTTTCTTGTTCAATAATCTGACCTTGCCACAGCTTATAATACTCACCTTTTTGATTCATGAGCTCCTGATGTCTACCCTGTTCTACAACTTTCCCATGGCTTAATACAATAATCTTATCACAGTTCATTATGGTACTGAGCCTATGAGCTATAATAACACTTGTTGTCCCACCGGATACATTTTCTATAGTTTGAGAAATAGCCTTCTCGGTGATAGTATCAAGATTACTTGTTGCTTCATCCATAATCAGAATATCAGGTTTTTTAATAAGAGCTCTAGCTAACGCAAGCCTTTGTTTTTGTCCACCCGATAAGTTTGTGCCATTCTCTTCTATTTTTGTTTCATATCTTAATGGAAGTTCATTTATAAAATCATCAACCTTACACATTTTGCATACATCAATAATTTCATCTAATGTAGCATCCTGATCGGCTATTTCTATATTTTCTCTTATAGTTCCACTAAACAAAAATATATCCTGAGAAATATATGCCATTTTTTCTCTTAAAACATCTATGTTAATATCCTTAATATTATAATCACCGATAAAGATATCGCCTTTTTCCAGTTCATAGAAATTTAAAAGTAGTTTTGCCAAAGTAGTCTTTCCGGATCCACTTTCTCCAACAATTGCTATTTTTTCACCTCTTTCGATACGGATATTTATATCCTCAAGAACAGGACGACGTGTTCCATATCTAAATGTTACATCTTTAATTGTTATCGGTGCATCTAAAGATTCAGGAATGATCTTTTTGGATTCCATATCGGTTTTTTCCAATTCAACATCAAGAATATCAGATAATCTCTCAGCAGCCACTATTGCAGTCTGCATTTGGGGTTGCAGATTAAGAAGGTTTTTAACCGGCTCTAAAAAATAGGCTAACAAAACATTAAATGTGATCAGACTACCAATAGTCATCTTACCATTTAGAACTTCTGTAACACCAACCCAGATAATAACTGTCTCACCAATAATATATAAGAAATCAGTAATCGTTTTTTGTAAATTAGTAATTACAGCGCCCTTAAATACACTCCTCATAAGCTTTACAAACAGACTATCCATTCTATTTTTTACAAAAATCTCTGCATTATACGATTTTACTGTTTCAATTCCGGATAATCCTTCTACCAGATAAGAAGTAACCTGTGCATTATCCTCCATCTGTTCTTCATTTACCCTTTTAACAGGTCCGTTAAATGCAAAAACCAATGCTGCATATATAAGTGCTATTAATACAGAAATGGCAAAGAGAAGTCTATTTTGCGAAAACAAAACAATAGCACCCGCAACAGCCATAATGGTATCGACCATAATTGTTAATGATGCAGATGATATAATTGCCCTGATTTTTGAAGCATCAGCAAACCTTGACACTACTTCTCCTGTTTTTCTGGTACCAAAAAAACTCATAGGCAGACCCAAAGTATGTCCGAAAAATCCAAGAATCAAAGGAATATCGAGTTTTTGTCCCAAGTATGTCATTAAATGATATCTAAAAAACTCAAGAATATATTTAAAAATATATAAAAAGATAACACCAATTGATACTGTTTTTAAAGTTGTCCTTAATGAATTCGGAACAATTGTATCCATTATTATTCTAAAATAAAATGAGGCTAAAATACCCAAAATAGAAATCAATAATGAGCATAAAAAAACATTAAGCAGCAATCGTTTTTGAGGTGCCAATAACTTAATAAAACGCAATATGACAGACTGATTCTTATTACCTTTTTCAAATTGTGTAGTTGGAACAAGTATAATTAGTACTCCAGTCCAAAATTTAAAAAAATCCTCCGGGGAACACTTAATAATTCCTTTTGCAGGATCAGCAATAATAACTTTATTCTTTTTTATTTTATGGATTACAACATAATGTAATAAACCCTCCCGGGTTACTACATGTGCAATAGCAGGAAGAGGAAAATTAGAAAAGAACGCATCAGGCGTACCCTTTACACCTTTAGCACTAAAGCCAAGCTTTTCAGCAGCTTTAATAACTCCATATACATTCGTTCCCTGTTTGTCGGTTCCGGCATATTCTCTGATTTTTGATATCGGTAAGTTTAAGCCATATTGTTTTGATACTGTAGCCAGACAAGCTGCAGCGCAATCAGTAATATCATGCTGTTTTATACAATAATACATTTTAAATCCCTTAATAAAAGTATAGATATATATAGTTATATATTATTTTTCTGATATAAAATATGAATAGACTGCAGGAATCAATACAGCTATTATAGCAATAACAAACGAAACTGTAAAACGAATACTACCTTTAAGTAATATCGAAGATAGAATAACCAGCACACCTGCAACGATAAAAATAATTCTTGCAAATAAATGAGTTCTTTCCCAGACCTCTTTACTTCTAAGAGTCCATTTTGTCCTTATTCCGACAATTATACTAGTTTCACTTGAAGGAAGTATAATTCCTATCAAAATCATTATTATTCCAAATCCGACAAAAAACAACGCTATGATATCTAAATCAGGTTTTTTCATACTTAAGCCCATTATTATTTCAACATAAAACAAAAGGGACATTGAAAGTACATACATCATTTGATTTTTTTGTAGCTCGGTTTTAGATAGAATTATAAAGGCAAATGATACAAAAGGAATCACAAATAACAGATTTTTACTTCCGTACGCATCAACATTACCAGATATACCAAAATGAGTTGGCACAATATCCGGAAGAATAAACCACATTACAATCGCATAAATAAGCGTTAAAACTGGAATAATATATATCAATTTTTTCATATCATCATCCTCGTATAAATACCATATCACTATTTCACGCAATATCCGGAAATAAAAAGATTCCTTGATTAATATTAACCTATTAAGAGAATCTTTAGCTATATGAACCAATAATACCCTTATAGGTTAATAAAAATCAAGAAAAACAATATACAATGAGAGAGAGTATATTATATTTTTTTTGAGAAAATAAACAGACTTTCCTTTTCAGTTTCTTTTTCCAATTCTGCTTCCAATTCAAATCCAACGGATTTAAATAGACTTAAAAACTTAATCTGATCTAAACAGTTCTTTTCAGAAAGAATTGAAATTCTGAATTTTGTTACCGGCTTCACCATATTTTTCTTAATATGCTCAAGAATTGACTCAAACAGAGAAACCTTATAATCATCACTTAAATCAGATTTAAAAGCAACCGTGACAACATTAATAACATTAATGTTTCCAACGTTCGGATTTATGGAAACAAGCATATCAATTTCGCCATCAGATTTATTACAGTAGAAATACTCCTTATCTGTCATGATTAAAAAACGGATATTTTGTGCAGTATAATACTTACCATTCATTGAAGGAAGTAAACAATCTGGACGTAAATTTGATTTGATAAAATCCGAAGCAATCTTATAATCATCTTCATTTAAAGCTTCAATTCCATATAATGAATCAATCGGCCCCCTATCCACTTCACTGACCATATCAAAGATATTCATTATATTATAAATATCATTTATGTCCTGAAGCAGAATATCATTGGATACCTGAGGATACTTTTCTGTATATATATCTAATACATCATCAGTATCATTGTTATCAAGAATAGACTGAAAAATAGCCATCCCTGATTTATTAAGCATGAATCTTTGAGCAGTATCTTTAACAAATATAACAGAAACGTCAGCGTCGTCTCTAACAAAATAATCTACATTATTAACAGTATATTTCATGGTCTTCTCCTTAAACCGGAATTAATACTTCAATATCTTTACCCGTATATGCCATAGGATTATAATTCGAAATTTGAGAAGTAGAATAAATTCCATCAATCAGTTTTAAAATCTTTTTGTTACTCCAAATATGATTAAATCCAGCATTCCAATACTCTTTTAAAGTATGTTGTCTTACATCACCAACAACAATTGGCAAATATGAAGATATTGATATTTTTCCATTTGATCTTATTTCCATAGAGAAAGAAGTAATATTTTTTTCTCCATTTGAAGGCATTCTGAATAAATGGTCAACAGGATCCCCCCATTCAACAGTCATTCTGGTATACTTATCATTTAACTGTTTTACTTTTTGCTGAAGAATCAAATATTCATCTGCACTTGGCTGAAACATTTCCATCTGCGACCCACGCCCCATTAGAATAAGAGGCATAAGTCTTATCTCAGTTGCTCCAAGGCTGTTGGTTAATTCACATATTTCCTCAATATGATTTATGTTTAGTTTGTTAGGACAACAAGAAACAGCCACATTGAGACCGCTTTCTACTCCATTTTTTATTGCACTTATAGCTCTTGAAAAAGCTTTTGAATTCATCCTCATAAAATTATGAAGAAAGTCCGTATTACCGTCAAGACTTATCTGTAATGTATTAATTCCATGTTCTTTAAGTTTTTTTGAGGTATCTAAATCGATCAAGAAACCATTTGATACAATATTTACTGAGCCAACATCTTTAATCAATATGTCGATGATCTTATATATGACATCACCTCTGATAAGCGGTTCTCCACCACAAAGACAAACGTCTGTGGGATGAAGTTCAGCTATCTGATGAGCAACATCGATTAATTCATCATCTGTCATTTCATCAGTAACATTAGCACCACTATTATTATAACAATGTCTACAAAGATAATTACATTTTCTTGTAACAGTAAAAGCTACAGAAAATGGAGCCTCAAGGTTTTGTGCATTAACATTTTTGATCATCTTATCAAATAATGCTTTATTTTCTAAATTTTCCATCCTATGTATACGGCCCCTTATAAAGATCTGTCTTCGGAGCTACAACATGCTCCCAAAGAACTTCAACACCAATAGCAGCAATATAACCAACAACTAAAGCGATTACTGCGATAGGAACTATAAGAACTCCTCCACCACCGTTATAGTTTTCCATTTCTAGATCTGACATTGGAACCATTTCGGCTCTTTCATACTCAGTGTTTTTTGTTTCGTCTTTTTTCATTTTTCCATTCTCCTTTCTTCAAAAGACAAACGACTTAGTTACGTTAAAATATTATATGTATTTAACCATTTAATCTATATTCACTGTGTGAACGACACGATTTTTGTGTGAACGACATGGTTTATGCACAAAAAAAAGCTTGACAAGCCAGTTTAATCTGACAGAAACAAGCCTCCCTCAACAAAAAAATCCGGCGATACATCGCCGAATTCCATTTATTTGTATTCCCTTTTATCAATTAATCGTTTTAGAACATACCATAACAACAAAATCAGTAAAAACATCATAATTAAATATATCGATAATTCCACATAATCAACTCTTCTCATAGATAATTCCTGCAAATGATAAGTTGCTGATAAGATTTTTATAAACTTATTATTCTCTATAAACAAATATACAAAACCCGTAAAACAAAGAAAAAACCAAATAGTAAAAGACGAGATAATATAATTATTTATTATCAGAGATACAATTATACACACAATAACCAAAGGAAAATATATGATAGATGAAGCAATAATATTATATAATATGCTTCTAGCCTCTCGTAATGAAATAATAAAATGAAAAACCATAATAACTATCATTTCATATATAGATAATTCTAGTACAACTACGTAAAAAACCTTAATTCTGTTATAATTCATTATCTGAATACTTATTACTCTGTTGGATATCATATAATACATATATATTCCAAAATAAAAAACTATATGCGTTACAACATAAGTATAATATATCCATAAATTCATATTATTATCCGACATAATCAAGCTGGATATCGCAAATAAATACAATAAAATGTTTAAAATATGCAAATACTTATTTTTGATTAAAACATATATGTTTGTAATAAACAGTTCTTTCATCAGATCCACTCTGCATTCCTATTAACAAGCTTTAAAGCATTATATAAAACAAGAATTTCAATAAATGATAAGACCATCCAAATGGTTAAATCAAAAATATTAATACCATCACTATTCATTTTAGAGAGCAATAGCAATGATAACGCCCAAAAACATTTAATATTTTTTGTTTCATTAACGATTAATAAAACAATATGTCCAAAAGAAAATACAAACCATTCTGCTACAGCTAACAATAATGCCTGTCTGAGAAAAAACGAGATCATGAAAACAATAGAAATAATCTTCCAACAAACAATAAGAAAAACGAAAAAATGTAAAAACGAATGTGCAAACAAACTCGGAGATATAATCATTAAAACTATATGAATTATACTAATGTACAACATATAATGGATCATGCAACAAATATAGTTTCCCCAAAAAACATTATTCAAAGAATGATCATTAATTATTTCCAAAGAAATTATCTTGTTTTTCTCAACATCATAAAAATATATAGCCGCAGATACTATAAAATAAAAACAACTAGCTATATATATCCCCTCAATACCTGCCTCTTCCTCAAATACATTAGTTATGATATTAAATGCCACATATGAGATCATAAAAAGCAAAGAAAAAAATAATAGTTTCTTATTGTGTTGTATTATAAATCTCCCACACTTATATAATTCTATCATTACTTTCCCACTATCAACTCCATATATAATTCTTCAAGATTATCAACGTTATCATCTATTTCCTTTATCACTAAACCATCTTTAATAAAGTAATACTTGTCACATAGTTTACTCATTTCACTTAATATATGACTTGTTACTACAATAGTCTTATTATCATCATGCGCCAATTGTAACAGTTGACTTCGTAAAGTAAAAACGCCTTCCGGATCCATGCCATTCATTGGCTCATCAAGGAATATAATATCGGGATTTTTTATCAAAGTACAAGCTATTCCAAGTCGCTGCTTCATTCCAAGAGAATAATCTTTTACAAGCTTATTATTAGCATCTTTCAAACCTATCCAACTTAAAAGATCATCTATTCGCGAATTATCATTAATTCCATTTAACATAGCATATAATCTCATGTTATCTTTAGCATTCAAAGATTCAATTAAATATGGAGACTCAATAATATATCCTATTTTCCTATTATCAGTCTTTTCCTTCCCCTCATAAATGATTTTGCCAGATTCAGCATTACTTAGACCAGCTATTATCCTTATTAATGTTGTTTTGCCAACTCCATTTGGCCCAATAATCCCATATATCTTTCCTTTTTCAAAAGACATATTTATACCTTTTAAAACATATTGATTTTTATAACATTTTTTTATTTCTTTGATTATTAACGCCATATCATCCATTTTTATACCTTAATTATTTTGATTAACTTTTTGTGTCATCATATATAATCTATAAACTATATCAGCCTTACAATTTTGATCAAAGGTTTTATTACAAGGCCTGCCATTTATATTTGTACATACAGTTCTTAATTCACAATCTTTACAATATGATACATTATCAATATATAAAGCTTTTTTCAGATTATTAAAGAGATCATTATTCAATATTTTATCAAGTGTATTATATCTTATATTTCCCAAATAAAAATCTTGATTTTCAAGACCTTGGCAAGGATAAACATCACCATAATATGTGATAAAAAAGGAGGGATTACATAATACTTTATGTGGCAGAAAAGTGATAGGGTCTTTTCCCCCTTTACTTAAAACAAATTGTTTAAGTGAATCATTTTCAACATTTTCACTCATTGAATCCCAAATAGCTTTATCATATTCATAATTACTAATAGATAAAAGTTCATCAATTTCATTTACGCCTATATTCCCATATTTTGTAATAACCCATCTCACATTAACATTATTTAATTCTTTTGAAATTTCATTAACTGTTTGTTTTAATGTCGCTAGATTTATACTTGTAAGCACCGGCATTATAGTTATTTCTAGATTTTTATGATAAACGGTTGCAAATTCATTATATTTTTTCAAAAAAGGTCTTACGTTTTCATTATACGAAAAACCATTCGTCTTCCACAACAATTTTTGTTCCGAGTCATCAACCGAATCTATACTTATTGATAAATTATCAATATTATTAACAATATCGTTTATATCAAAACTATTTAAATATGTACCATTTGTAATTACAGATACAATTAAACCCATATCTTTAGCATACGAACAAATAGTCATAAAGTTTTTGTTTAGCGTCGGCTCTCCGCCTGTCAAAACTACGCCTTGACCACCTAGTTCCTTATACTGTTTCAAACAACTCTTTATCTCATCCAATGATAAAGCATTATCATTTATTCTTTTTCTTCTGTTTTCTTTATTAAAACAATAAATACAATTTAAATTACAACCTTCTTCCAAGCTTAAATACATTGATTCTAAAACAGTATTATCTGGAGAATACAGACAATTATCAATCACGTCTTTTTTTTCACTTGAACCCAAACGAGTACATAAGAAGCCCTTCTTGACCAAATCATTTATATAAGGAACGGCATCATTTTCATATATATCCTTTGTTATATTATATTTATTTATTATATAATTTTTGACAACATTCAAATTATTATGCAGAATAATTGATTGAAGAATATCTTTTCCAATTTCATCAATTGTCACCCACTTGAATATATATGGATTAAACAATAAATAAGTCCCTTCATTCACATGAAATAACTCGTGTGTTTGTTCGACCTTATATATATAGTTCTTCCCATTATCATATAAATACATTTTAACCTCGAGTTTTTTTATAAAATATAATAAAGTTGCTTTAATAGACCTTATAAATTATCAGGATTTATAAGTATATTTAGTTACATATGTACCACCTAAACCTACACATAAACCTATTGCTAAACCACCATAATTCCAACCACAGGCGCTTCCAACTCCAGCACAGCCTCCATACCAGCCAAAGTCTTTACCTCCATCAATCTGATTGAGGCTATTATCGTCCATTGTTTCAAACATTGATTCATTAATAACTACTTCTTGAATTTCAGGTTTTTTCCACATTTTAATACCTCCAATATGTTTAACAAACCCATCAAAGCAACTTTATTACGAGCACATAAATAAACATACCATAACAACAAAATCAGTAAGAACTACTAGCTATATATATCCCTTCAATACTTTTATTAAAGTAATACTTGTCACATAGTTTACTCAGTTCAATTAATGTATGACTTGTTATTGCAATAGTCTAATTATTATAAATTTGTTGATAATCAACACTACATTATCCATATTAATTCCTTAATCTATATTCGGGAAATGTGTCTTATCAAATTATACATCATGAATTAATCTGATCCATTTTCATGGCACAGCCTTTTGTTTCAACAGTTTTTACACGTCTTACGTAATGGAATACCTGCCCCTTATATCCGCATTCACATCCATTAGTCACATATCCTATATCATCTGTAATAACAAAAGCAGGGTAACTATTTGAACTCGAGTCCAGAAAAGTTATAACACCTTCTTTTCCATCCTCAACTTTTTCAAATGATACAGGATCCCGTACAATTACATGAAATCCCGCCGGAACATGCTTGTTATGACATTTACATTCAAATAATAATGTATTTGATTCTACCTGGTTGAAAATATCAAACAAATGAGATTCGTTCACACCTAAATAAACATCAATAAGAGCTGAAAATGACTTTCTGGTCATCACATCTCCATTTCTGTTTTTCCAACCACCGGCAGTAAAAACAAATGATTTATCGGACAAACTAAGCTTTATTTCTCTTTCCTCCATATAATTTATCAACTTCAGATATATAGATGGAGGTCCAAGCAAAAAGGTGTTTTTTTCCGGATCACTATTACTTATATCATTCAAAAACTTATCATATTCCAATATTCCATTATGCATATAATAATGAGTTTCTAAAACATTATCTAGAAATCCTGTAGCATAGGAAAACCATATATCATTAGCTTCTCCAATTGATGGCCCGAGATTATATATAATAGTATTATCGAGTTTAAAATCATACAATTTATCAATAGCCTTGACAGCTGTATTCATAAATGACCATAAGGTCTCATCATTCCTATATACTTTACTGATCAATCCCTTTGTGCCACTGCTTTTGCAACATTTACATGATTCAATCTCGACAGAAGAAACATCAATACTTTTAAATATTGATGTAGGTATCTGCGGGATCACGTTCATATCATCAAAAACATTCAGTTGATCCGGAGTAAATCTATATAAATCGCAATATTTCCTATATGAATCACAGTTTTTATAATGATATTCAAAACTCTTTTTTATCTCTAAAAAAGTATATTCTTTTATATCTTTTTCCTCATCTAAGTAATCAGTCATTTATTTACTCCCATACTAATCTAAATGGATAATCCTTAAAGTATCCCGGCGGAAAATCATATTCCTTCACGTTATAGCCTCTTTCTTTTTCCATTCCAACAAGACGGACAAATCTGCTTAAACAGATACCTTCATGTACAGTTCCTTCAAGTATCATTTCAACATTTCCTATATTAGCTATTCTGGATACGCCACGTCTTGTAAGCTTGTCACGCATATCTCTTGCAAGTGATTTTGGAGATATTCCAACCGTTTGTACATTTCCATCTATATAATCCAAACATTCATCAAAATCCTCTATTTGCTTTATATATATAGTCCTTCCAAGCGGATGATCTAAATTTATGTTGGTCATATTGTGTAACTCAATAATCATCCAACGAAGATCATCTTCCGGTATGACAAAATTTCCAAGATATTCATGTGATCTTTCCAGATAATTCATATGAATATAATGATCATCAGAATATTTACCCGTCGGCCATAAATCAAGATATTTATATAATCCATTCATAAGACGAAGTGTAAATCTTCTCATATCCCCACCTTTTAATAATATTATCTGTGGCGAAAGACATGCTTCCTGATCAAAAACACTTATATCTCTTGCTACATCCAACTCCAAATTATCGTCATGATTGTTCTCATAATCTATGATCTGAAGTCCTTTTTTGGGTCCATACTCGATGAATTCGCAGCCAACAGGACATCTTGTTTTATATGTTTTTATTGTATCGTATCCACCCCATACAACCATTCCATTCATAGAATTGCAAAAATATTCTATGTTTTCTATATCAGTCTTATCCCAATAAACAGAAGCCAAAGACTTGGTGACCGGATGATCAGGATCAACATCCATAAACGACTTTATAAAATAATATGATGACAAAAAATCTTTTTTAGATAATTTCACAACATTAACGTTTTTCGTAAGTAATCCTCTTATAATGGAATAAAACCCAACTGCAGGAACATTTCCGGAAATGATATGTAACAGTTTGCCTAACGGTTCCATGTGAACTTCTGCATTTTCTCTTGGAATCCATTCATCAAGTAATCTTTTATCACCCAATTCATAGTCAACAATATCGTACATATAACCTTTACAGGATATTAGTTCAAGAAGCAGTCCAATATTATGTTTATACATTTCCGGAGATTGTCCTGAAATCCTCGGACCATATTCCATTAATTTTTTACGTAGAGGATAGTTTTCATCAAACCATAATTCTGAGACTCTATGCAAAAATGATATGATCTCAGAAAGAGATAGATCATGAATACCATCCTGATCCATTGATGTGATCTTGATTCTTAAATCATCATCCAACATGGGATACCGGATGATCAAATCATCGTATTCCATCTGATAATGTTTATTTCCTTCGAATTCTTTTCCGCCGATAAGCAATGGTAAACTAATTGTTTCTGTTTCCATAATACCTCCGTTGATTTTTTTCATTCATATACGTTCCATAACAACGTATCCATCAGAAATACTAATTCTATTATCAAAGCAGTTAATTATTTCTTCTGAATGAGAAACACATATTACAGTAGTATCTTTCAACTTAGTTTCAAATAAATCGGTAAATATATTCATACTCATTCTATCGAGATTAGAAGTAGCTTCATCAAATACAAGTATTGGCCTATTGATTATCAAAGCTCTTGCAAGTGCAATCTTTTGCCTTTGTCCACCGGAAAGATTAGCTCCATTATTCGTAATAATATAATCAGTACCATTTTTCCTAACAAAATCTTCCAGATTTACTTCTCTGATAGTATCTTCCAATAATTCATCTGAAACCTCTTTCCCAAGACATATATTATTTTTTAAAGTATCATTAAATAGAAATACTTCTTGTGAAACAACGCTAAACAGTTGTCTGTATTCATCAATATTTATGTCGCTGATACTCTTTCCATTTACCATAATTTTCCCACGATCGGGTTCAAGAAAAGATAGTAAAAGATTAATAAATGTAGTTTTTCCTACACCATTATCTCCAACAACGACTACTTTATCACCATACGATAGTTTTAAATTTATATCATGTAATACTTCTTTTTGATTATTACTGTAAGAAAAACAAATATCTTTGAATTCTATATTTCCATCTGTAAAACTAACATGCCCTTCTGATCTTTTTTCAGTTGGTTCATCTAAAAACCCATAATATCGTTTTACATTTGGAATCAAAGAATAAACCATAATGAATAATTGTATTATCGTTAATTCAGATCCGGAGACCATTAACATATATGTCTGAAAAGCAATAATACTTCCAACCGTTAATTTGCTTTTTATCATTAAGAATGCTGCAAGAATATATATAAAAGCCCTTAATAATTCAACCAGCAAATCCTGAACCTGTTCATTATATGTAAGAAGCATATAACAATTCTCAGTTGTAGTATTAATGTCTTTTAGTTGTTTTTCTAATTCTTTTCTTTTATGATTTTGAAGACCAAATAATCGAATTTCCTTTGCTCCCAGTACCGTCTCTCCATACCATCCACTATATCGACGGTGAAGACTAATCAGCTTTTCAATCAGCGCTTTATTCTTCTTGGCAAAAACCGAAGAAACACCTATACCTAACGGTGTTACTGCTATTACGGCTAAACCAAGACGCCAATCAATGATAAATAAAGCTATGCCACCACCAATAGCAGAAAAAAGAGCAGTAACTGCACTAATCATAGATTCATCAGCAATAGATGAAATGCTATTTATATCTTCCTGTATACACTGATAGGTGCTGGTTGCATTTTTGTCATAAAAATAAGATATTCTAAGATTAAGAAGATGCTGGAAAGCTTCTCTTTCAAGCTGTGTTCTTATACCAATATTCAATCGAACAGCTTGCTTTTTTTTGAAAATATTAATAATTATAACTACCATGTTTAATCCCAAAATAGATAACACAGTATATAGAATCTTAATTTTATCTCCCTTAATAAATCCATCATCTATTAACGATCTTGATAAAAAAGGCAACAAATAATTAATTCCAAGCAAGCAAAATAAACACGTCAAAATAATAATAAATGATCTACGATAATTATAAAAAAGCTTCCATATATTCTTTAAATACTTTTTTTCCTTAAACATCACTATATATACTTTCACAAAAATAGGCTTATTATAAAGTTCGCAGCACATGAATTGGTCATTTTCATGTAACTGCGAATAGATTTACAAAAGCAATTTAAAAAATCAAATATAAATACTTTATGCTCCTGTATGTACTTTTATTTCATCATTGGGCATTTTAACTTCTTTATGAACACCACTGCTAGGGCACTTACAACCATGCTTAGTTGTAGTTTCTGAAGGACATGATACAACTCTATCCTTTATAAGAGTAGATTTCTTATTGAATGACATACTTTTCGCCTCCTTCCTTTTGTGAAAGACCAGTTCACAGATTATAACTAACCAACATTGTTGGAAAGATTTCAAAGATTATTTATTGTTTATTTGCTATCGTTTCCGAAATTGAGCGTATAGTATTAAATCTTTGGTCATATATATCAGACGCATTCAGCTTTATATGATACTTAGAGATTACTTCTAATGCCAAATAACACATATCCATTGGATCAAATTGAAGCTGATTTCCTGTAAGCGGAAGATCAATGCAATCTGATTCATTTAATAAAGGATTCTGTTTAATGTTATAAGCAATTTGATTTACTTCTTCGATTATGCTTTCCATATCCGGTCTCCTCATTATTATGAAAATTTTTTTATAAAATCTTCCGCAATTGTTCTGTAAACATTATTATCATCATAATAATCAACAATTATATTATTCATAGTTTTCTTAAGCTCGTCATAATGATCAAATCTTTCATCAATACGATTTCTGGTATAATTAATTTTCTGATCTTCATCAGAGCTTTCTCTATCAATATTTAAGGGTTGAAAAACACATGCATCCATTGAAAGATTAAAACGTTCTGACAGTATTGAACGGATACAATCATATGCTTTAATATTTGTGATTTCCAACAATGTACCAAGTACAAAATAGTCAAATGAAACTGCCCTGGTAAGCATAAATGTTTTTACACCATATGCATCCATTGTTGAATCCATAAACTTCATCAATCCATCTGGAAATTGAATAACCATAAGATCACATCTTGTTTTATTCTCCAGATTATTAAAAAATGTATTTAGCTTTCCGACCTGTTGTTCTATATCCGTTTGACTTTCAAATATATGGGTCGGAAATTGATAAAATCCCAGTAAAGTAAGCGTTGCATTATCAACTACAGTTGTAGTTATTATTTCTTTTTTCTGAAATTCAAACGATACCTCCGTTACCGCTACTGTATGGTTCAACCCTCTATATAGTCCTCCAACTCCAATAGCCGCACACTTGATATCTTCATGTTTATAGATGATAGCATCATCTATTTCTAACTTATTTTCGTATTTTACCGTAATAGCACAATCGGGATAATCCTTTTTAAATCTACATAAATCTTTTTCATCAATCTTCGTACAAAATATAACATCTTTTCCGTTCGATAATGAGCATTCAGCTTTTTGCAAAAGATCAGAATACATATAATCTCTATCCTTGATATCAGCAAAAATCACGCACTCAACACTATCAATTAATTGTTCATAATCAGATCCCGAAGATATATTATCCAAAAAATTTATATGATATATCTGTTTCCTCCATGAAGGCGGATAAATAACTGCACAGATTTTTATATCATCAATCAGTCTCTCCTGATGTTCAAGAAGCACATATAAATCATCGGAATATGGATATATTGCACATTTCATAATTAAATTGTCCTTTTATATATTGAATTGATTTCTTTTTCTAAAACAATTAGTTTAATATCTTTAAACAGACGTTTTCTGATTCCTTCACAAAGATCAAGCTTCTTCTTATCAGATATACCTTTTTCATCAGAAATATTTGCAACACAAACAGAACAATGTCTAAAAGCAACGCATTTTTTACACTCTTCTTCAGTAGATTGTGCAACATTTAAAATTCGCTTTGCCTTATTAAAATCAAATCCTTCTCGTATATTGCCAATCTTAACGTCATCAACAAGTTCACTTACCTTTTCACAGGGATAGAAATCCCCATCTGCATTTACAAAGAATCTTCGTTGTCCCGGAATACAAGGTCCTCCAGGTGCAGAAATATTACCCAAATCTGATTTTTCTTCATCCTTCCAATTTATATGATCAAACAACATATTATTGAATGTTTCTGAAATGGGATCCAGCTTAATATCTTTTACGATACCAAATCTGCTCATTAATGAAATGAAACGAGAATAATTAAATTTTTGAATGAAATCATCTCGATATCCAAGCGGTTTTTCTAGTAGATCCGATGAAGCAATATCTGCCCTGATATATACTTTTTTTTCTAAGAAAAACGGATCATCAAATAAATGCAATACTTCATCATAATCCGTCTCAGGATTAATAACAGTATTAACAAGCAATTTTTCATATGATTTTTCACCATATAAAGCACTTAGCTTTTTCAAGTTCTCGACAGCAAGGGAATAACTACCACTTCCATCGTATTTTTTTCTGTTAAAATCATGAATTGAAGCAGGTCCATCAATACTGAACATTACAGTAAAATTATTATCAAAGAGAAACCTCCTGATTTTATCATCCATCAAAGTTCCATTTGTTGTTACGGTATATTTTATTCTTTTTCCAACAAAAACTTTGTTAGCATATAAAACAGCTTTTTCAATCAAATCAAATTCAATAAAAGGTTCTCCTCCGTAAAAAGCAATACATATGTCATCCAACTCCGAAGAACAATCTAAATATAAATCTATTGATTTCTTTGCAGTTTCCCAATCCATTCTCTTAGAAGAATGATTTCTCTGGTAAGCATTATTAGTTACATTTGCAAATGGACAATAATTGCAACAAAGATTGCATGCCTGTGTAACCTGAATAGTTAACTGTTTCATTCGATTCGTAACTTGAAATTCCAGATCAGATGTATTATAGTGTTCGATTTTTTCAACATGATGATCACTTAAGTAACCTTCGGCAATTAAAGTTTTCAGATGATTCTGATCAGAAACATTTAATTCTTCAATACTTGAAACATCTTCAGGAATCATTTCACAGGAATCAAAAAACGAATATAAACTTTCACTTACAGAGATTACTTTATCTTTATTTACGTCAAAAAAATAATAACCGTTTGGTGATTCAAATAATTGAATAAATGGACCTTTTGACAAATCGGCACCCCCAAAAAACATTATTAATCTTTAATACATCTGATAATATTCATATTTCAATAATTATTCAAGCTTCATTAAGTGAACGACAAAATCATTGAGTGAACGACAAAAAATCCGGCGATTTCTCGCCGGATCATCGTTAATAATATTATTTTGTACCGAATATTCTGTCGCCGGCGTCTCCGAGTCCGGGGCAGATATATGCGTTTTCGTTGAGACATCTGTCAACGTTTCCGATATAGATCTCGATATCGGGATGTGCTGAGGCAAGTCTCTTGATTCCTTCGGGAGCTGCGATTATGCACATGAACTTGATGTGCTTTCCGCCGCTCTTCTTGATGAAGTCTACTGCTGCTACGGCTGAACCGCCGGTTGCGAGCATCGGATCAAGTACTGCTATCATTCTCTGATCTATAGGATCGGGAAGCTTGCAATAATACTCATGAGGCTCATGAGTCTCTGGATCACGATAAAGTCCCACGTGGCCAACCTTTGCGGTCGGTACAAGTGCGGTGATACCATTAACCATTCCGAGGCCGGCACGAAGTATCGGCACGATGGCGAGCTTCTTTCCGTCAATCATCGGAGTCATACATTTTTCGATAGGTGTTTCTACCTCCACGTCCTTAAGCGGCAGATCTCTGAATGCTTCAAATGCTTCGAGCATTGCTATCTCCTCTACCAGCTTACGGAACTCATTTGTACCCGTGCTCTTATCACGCAGCAGCGATATCTTGTGCTTGATGAGCGGATGTTCCATTACGATCACATTTTCATAATCCTTATACATGTTTCCCTCCTGTCAGCTTATAAGTTTTTTCTCTTTGAGGTAACTCTTTTCGAATTCCTCGATTGGCATAGGTTTAGCAAAGTAATAGCCCTGGAAGAGCTTGCAGCCCATACCGCCAAGCATCTGATACTGGTTCTCGTTCTCAACGCCCTCTGTAAGGGACGAAAGCCCGAGGTCCTCGGTAAGACGGATGATGTTATTGAGGATGATCTGAGCCCTCATATCATCCTTCGTCTTTCTGAGGAAGACCATATCGATCTTGATTATATCAACAGGCATATCCTTAAGGAGATTGAGGGATGAATATCCGCTGCCAAAGTCATCCATCTCTACAAGGAAGCCTGCTTCTCTCAGTTCTTCGAGAATAGCAAATCTGTTCTCATTATCTGTCATCATCACGGACTCGGTGATCTCAATCCTGAGCTTGGCCGGATTGATATCATATTCCGATGCTATCTGCTTTATCTCGGTAGCAACATCCATAAAGTAAAAGTCCTTCGGGGAAATATTAATCGAGATAAAAAGATCTATCCCTTTATTCTTCCATCTGGTAAGTACCTCGCAGGCACTCCGCCACATGAATCTGTCTATATCTGCTATCATTCCGTTCTTCTCGAAAACAGGAATGAATCTTCCGGGATTAAGCTGACCCTCGGTCGGATGATTCCATCGTACGAGCGCCTCGGCTCCAACCGGATCCCCATTCATATCAACAATCGGCTGAAAATACGGACGAATCTGTCCATCCTGCATAGCATCTGCAAGCTGAGTGGAAATGTGCTGGCCCCAGAGAGCTTCCTTACGCATCTCATCATCATAATATGCTATATGAACATGATACTCATTCTTGATAGTAGAAAGCGCCATCCTGGCTCTGTCAAACATGGCAGAAGGATCGAGGTCCGATTCGGTAACCTCATAGACTCCCAGGTTCATCAGGATATTCTGGTCCGTCGAACCATCTGAAACCGTAAAATGAGTCAGATTCTTTTCCATGGTTCTCGGATTAAAATCATCATGCTTTATGAGCATTCCAAAGGTATCTCCCACGAGACGTCCATATACGGAATCGGACGGCATCTCGTTTGATATCCTCTCTGATACATACTTAAGCACAAAGTCGCCGAAGACATTTCCGAAAATATCATTTACGATCTTGAAGTCGCTTATATTGGCATAGATAACCAGGTACTGCGTGTCCGGATTTTCTGCTATTGTCTCGCGGATACGCTCAAACAGATAATCCTTATTGTATAGATCTGTGAGCGAATCATGAGTTGCATTATATCTCTCACGCTGAAGCTCCATCTTGGTCTCGGTCTCATCCTTGATATTTATAAATGAGCCGGCCATCTTTTCACCTCCATAGGTGACCATGTGAGTTTCAAGTGAATAATACTTTGTATTTCCACCCGCCATGACCATCGAGGAAGAATTCCATCCGTCAACATCGGGTTTTATATCACCGAATCTTTCCTTAAGAAGCTTTGTCACGGTGGAATAATCATTATTCTTAAGATCCAGCAGTTCTATACCGAGATCATTTGCCCAGATACATTTGCCATTGGCATCAAAGAAATAGATGGCCTGGCGTATCTCGCCCGCAATGGCGACCAGCATCCTGTCCAGAAGTCGTCTCGGACGATAATATATTGAAAAATAGAATATAAGAATTCCAAACACGGCAAATCCGATCATGGATCTGTCGATGGGAACACCTGAAAAGATATAATAGGTTTCCCATAGTGTCCCGATTATCAGCGCAATAACGATAATGGAATATTTCTCGGCATATATCCTGGGCGCGCGGACTGTCTTAACAATAAATATAATGATAACGGCAAACAGAACGCCATAACAGATAACTCTGTGATAGGTCTGTCCCACGTATGGTATAAGCTTATAATAATCTCTTCCGTCAACGGTTATAGGTTCCGTTTCAAAAGCGTTATGGAAGAAGGGATTCAAAATATACTGAACGATATCTATAAGAAACAGACCGAAGAACATAAGTCTTCGCTTCATGTTAAACCATGTCATATCACAGTATATATACGCGAATCTCAGAAGACTGATGACCACTACATCCATTCCGAGAAAATAGATATAGTAGCCTATTGTCGTTGTAAGCTTATCGGAAAAGGCAACAATAAGCAGATTACCGATGACAGGCGGTATTATACCGGCCACTATCCATGCAACGGACCTGCCGACGGCACGTTTTGAGCGTCTTGACAAAAATGCAGCGATGCTCATAACGACTATGAGAATTATAAAGATGATAGTAAATCTAAATCTCATCTATGCTCTCTTCCTCAAAATAGTATACTCTTGCGGCATAATCGGGAAAAACGATGGTCTTTTCATTAAAACCTGTTCCCGCATATGTGGGCATCAGCTTGATACCCGCATTCATCATGGCCGAGCCGAAATTCTTAAGGTCATCCCTGTCACCCTCAAGCTTATAGACCTTCGAGATCATATCCTGAACAGCCGAGCCGGGACGAACATGTACCGGAGCAACCATATTGATAAGATCACCGAACTGCTTGATGTTGACCTTAATCTCTCTATTGTAAAAATGATAATATTTATCTTCGTCAAGTCCCCTCGGCTTAAAATACTGATAAGGACTGTTAGGGATCACATTCTTATGAATGATCATTCCAACTGCTTCCTTTTTATCCGGTGAAACCACTGTCCACTCGGTCGTATCCGATGTGGCAAAGCTCCGGCCCCTGTAGAACTGACCGTGCTGGAAGGTAGCTCTGTATTTCTTATATATCTTAATCTGCTCTTTTATTTCGGAAATGTCTTCCTTCGGCAGATCTCTCAAGTTGCATTCGTAGCCAAGACTTCCGAAAGCCGCAACAGCAAATCTCGATTCAAGCGGTGTCACACGAAGGGTCTGATGATTCGGAACACCCGAAACATGTGAACCCCAGCAGCTCTGCGGATAGCCGTAACTGTAGCCGTTCTGGATATCGGCACGCATTATCGCATCCGTATCATCACTTCCCCATATCTGAGGGAAATAGCTGAGTATACCGAGGTCGAATCGATTGCCACCCGAAGCACAGCCCTCGAACAGAATGTCGGGGAACTTCTCTGTCAGGGTCTTCATGCATCTATAAAGACCAAGCACATATCGATGTGTCAGTTCACCCTGAAAATGATAGTTATATTTTATAATATTTTCTTCCTTATGGCTATAGGATTCGTTCTTTTTTTCAAGGTATACCGAATATATATCAGTGAGTGTCCGGTTCATGTCCCATTTGACATATTCGATGTTACCGGACGAGAAAACATCACTCATCGAATCGATAATATAGTCCTGAACCTCCGGCCTTGATAGATCAAGTATCCTCTGGTTTCTTCCCTCGGAGTGATCCTGTCCCGGAATCTCAATAGCCCAGTCGGGATGTGCTTTATAAAGCTTTGACTCGACATTTACCATCTCCGGCTCAACCCAGATACCGAAGGACATCCCGAGATTATTCACCTTTTTGGCAAGGCGCTTGACGCCTCCGGGAAGCTTCTTCTTATTAGGTGTCCAGTCACCGAGAGAGGTCTTGTCGTCATTTCTCTCACCGAACCAGCCGTCGTCCATAACAAAAAGCTCGATCCCCACATCACGTCCTGCCTTAGCAAGCTTGAGGAGCTTTGACTCATTTATATCAAAATATGCTGCTTCCCAACTGTTGAGAAGAACGGGTCTTTCTTTATAAGCCCACTCTTTTCTAATTACATGGTTACGAACGAATGAGTGCATGTTGACGCTCATTCCGTTAAAGCCTTTATCCGAAAATGTCATCAAAGCTTCAGGTGTACTGAACTCTTCTTCGGGAGCCAGCTGCCAGGTAAAGGCTCTCGGATTGATGCCCCAGAGTATCCTGGTCTTTCCGAACTCATTTACCTCTGCTACTTCGGCGTGGTTGCCGCTGTAGATAAGATTGAAGCCCATGACGCTGCCCTGGTCCTCTGTGGTATGAGGCTCGGATATCATGAAGAACGGATTGGCATTACTCGATGAAGTTCCGGTAAAGCTGGAGTTTATATGCTTACCATGAGTTAGCGGATTGTCGGTTTTCATCATCTCACGGGTCCATGCGCCGTTAAAGGTGGACATAAGATAATTATTGTCATGTAAATCGAGCTGTGCGGAGTATAATTGTTTTATGTAAACCACTTGACCACTGTTGTTTCTGAGACGGGTCGAACGCGCGATGACATTTTCCTCTTCAAAAATATAATAGTCGAGAGTCAGGGTCAGGTTGAGGTTTTTTTCAGTAAGAATGATCGCGAGGTGGTTATTGTTTGCAAGATATGAGTTGGGAGCTTCTACATTGAAAGCGTCGCTATAAGATGACGGCATTCCGGGAAGGGGCTCCTTGATATTATCGATCACTGCCCTCTCGAACACGAAGTCGTTGGTGCGTTTCCCATCGGGAGTCTCGACAACGATCATCGCCTCACGGTTGTCGCCCTTACCCTCCGCGGAATACTCCATGCAAAGATTGTTGAGAGTAAGATACGGATATTCCGGGCTGTAGGAATTATTGTTTCCCACAATAAACTCCTGACGCTCAAAAAGTCCGCCAAGATTATGCGCCACCCTTATCTTCTTCCCATAATACATATGCTCCACATGTCCCGAAGGCGTAACCCGCATGGCGTATGATGTACCCTTGGTATTCAATATAAAGTATTTTTGTCCGTCTACTATCATTTACTTTTTCCTTTTCGTAACACTTTCGTAATGGGGTCAGGCCCTATTACAAAAGTGTTACATTGATCTTGATTTAAGTTCTTCCGTGATCTCGTTCATTTTCTCTTCGGTGAGGATGAACTTCTTCTTGAAGACAATGACTGCAATGATGAGGCCGATTATCGGGATGATGGTCATGGTCATCCTGAGGCCGAGCTTTGAAGATGCGGCAACATCCTTCGAAAAGTCATAGAGCTGGTCGGCCTCATCAGCCGATGCTGATTTAAGATTATTGAGCTGGAGGCAGATTGCTGCGATAAGCGCAGCGACACCTGAAGCAAGCTTCACGACAAAGGTCTGCATCGAGAAGATGACCGATTCATCTCTTCTATTGTTCTTGATATCACCGTAGTCTACGGTATTTGCAAGGAATACTGTAGTAAGTACCTGTAATACTCCGTTAGCTGCGAAGATGAAGAAGCCGGGTATGAACAGAACGAAAACATTTCCCATTCCCGTAAATGTTATCGCAAACAGAACCGCATATCCTGTCATTGCGCTCGCAAGACAGATATAGAATACCTTGATGTTGGAAGCAAACTTTCTGAGAAGCGGATAAAAGATCATCATCGAAAGGATCTGTACTGCTCCGCCGAACATATTGAATAAGGTGTAGCTTCCCTTCCAGCCCTCTCCTCCGAAGTCATACTTGAAGAAGTAGATAACAAGGTTAGATGTTATGTAAACCGAACTGTTGATCAGTACGATTGCGAGAACTATTGTCATTGCCTGATCATTTGTGATAAGAGCCTTAAACATCTGGCCGACTGAAGGTGAATCCATATCGACTGTTGCCTTCTCTTTTATATTAACGCAAGTGATCGTAATGAAAATGATAAAGAGAACTGCGATGATCAGGGCAAACCATTTGAAACCGGCAATCTCAACCTGTCTTGCGGTAGCATCCGCACCTGCGATTGATTTACCGATAAGATTAACGATCATAACAGTGAAAATGGTTACGAGCGCCGAACCGACTCCTGCACAGGAACGTCCCAGGGTCGACAGATTCTCCCTCTCCTTACCGGACTTTGTGAATGCAGGGATCATCGACCAGTAGGGAATATCCATCATTGTATAGGTCACACCCCATAGAATATAAGTAACTGCCGCATAGGCAACCAGGCCCTTCGCATTCATTTCCGGCGGGCACGCAAACATCAGAAACAGAACCACCGCATTGGTAATGGTTCCTATCATAAGCCATGGACGGAACTTTCCCCAGCGGGTTTTTGTTTTTGCAACGATTATTCCCATGATGGGATCATTAAATGCATCGAACACACGGGCTGCCAT
The DNA here is from genome assembly GCA_017619835.1 of Eubacterium sp. GTDB lineage: Bacteria > Bacillota > Clostridia > Lachnospirales > Lachnospiraceae > Eubacterium_Q. Next base: position 32,821 of record JAFZRN010000025.1, on the reverse strand, counting down.
GAGGATGATACCCATTGCGACGGCATTTACACCCAGCACATCCTGAAAGTAGTAAAGAACGTAGCTTGCGCTGAGCATGTAGACCATATCTTTTCCGACGGCCCCGAGGCCATATGATATTTTCTCTTTTATACCCAAGTTCATATCTCTCTCCTTTTCTCAAAATATGACATACAGTTCAGATCAGTTTGTCACATTTTTACGTTAAAACTGATCTCTACCGAGGAGCCGTACTGCGGGGTTATGATGAGCTTGGCGTCACCGCTCTTGCCGGTGGTGCGTACATAGGTTCCGCCCATTCCGCCCTGCAGGGAAATGATACTCGGCCCCACAACTTCTATAGGTCCTATCGTCGAAAGGCTTACCGGATCGTTGGAATAAGGAAGCAGATTACCGTTATTATCGATGTCGCGGATACGTACAGATGCAACATCGTAGGTCACGTCCTCCTTAAGAGATGTGTGGCTCACATCCACATCCAGCTTATGAGATGTCATCGGTGAAACCGTAAGCTCCTTCACGATTTCCTCATCCTTTATAGCTTCGAACTTAAAGACTGTGGACTCACCGCCCCAGTCGCCGATATATTTGTTGTAAAGCTGAACCGCCTCGGTCATGCTGATCCGGTATTTGACACTTACAAAACCGGCCTTGGCCATGGTCTTCTTTGACATACCGTAAAGTCCGACCTTGGATACCTCATTGAAGAGGTCTCTTAGATCCTCGGCCTCCTTCCGGCCCATTTCCGGCTCACCCTCAAGGATCGCATCACCGATATAATCGTCGATAAGTACAGGTCCATGCTTAAGATTCTCATAAGGTGAATCCTTCATGAAATACTCCTTGATGAAGCGGCCGTTCTTATACATCTTAACGCTGTCGGCATTTGAGAGGATGTAGATATCTCCCCTGTTCGAGCCGGGGTGCTCGCCGATATCCATCGTCGAACTTATCTTCAGCACCGGCCTCTCATCCTGCTGCATCTCATATATCGCAGCAGCAAGCTTCGGATTTCTGAACATGTCCATGACGCCGTGATAGCAGATCCTGTCGCCGCTTCCGAAATCCTTATGCGTATTGTAATCGAACATGCACCATCCGAAGGATCCGGAAATGTCTGTCTGCTTTGCAACCTCATCGAGCACATTTGCATGGCGCTTCATATGCTCCATTCTGTGCTCTTCCCAGTCAAATGACTTCGTAGGATACATATGTCCGTTATACTCCGTGATAAGGTAAGGCTTATCCATATCGGGAGTGACATCAGACTTCCTATCGCATCCCTTATTCGGTCCGCAGTGCGAAAAATCATTATAGGTATAGACATCCTCGAGGAAGCTTCCCTTCTTATAGCATCTTACACCGCCGGTCTGACGTGTCGGATCCAACTTGCGGCAGAGCTCATTTGTCCTTGTATAGAATTCATCATCATCAACGGACTCATTTATACGGATTCCCCAGAGCATGATCGAAGGATGATTCCTGTACTGAGTCACCATCTCACGGACATTTTCAACTGCCTGATCCTTCCACTGCTCGTCGCCTATATGCTGCCAGCCCGGAAACTCAGTAAATACCAGAAGTCCTATCTCATCACATCTATCGATAAAATACTGACTCTGCGGATAATGAGAAGTACGGACCGCGTTAAGTCCCAGCTCATACTTAAGGATATCCGCATCCTTTTTCTGCATGGATTCAGGCATCGCATAGCCTAAATAAGGATAGCTCTGATGACGGTTAAGCCCTCTTATCTTAAGCTTGCGGCCGTTAAGATAAAAGCCGCTTACCTTAAACTGTGCTCTTCTGAAACCGATCTTCGTTTCGCTTAGATCAAGCACCTTTTCACCTTCACCATCAGTCTTAACAATCTCGGTCTTAATCTCATATCTTGCGGGATTATCCACATCCCAGAGCTCAACATCCCCCGAAAGCGCACTTATCTCATAGCAGAGCCCCTTCGAATTTTCTTTAAAGTTAAGTTCAGCGAGCTTTGTCTCGGCGATCACATTATAATCTGAGTCTCCCACCTTTCTCATGGACTGCCTTATGGAAAGACCCTTTACAGCCTCCTCTTCCTCGGAAGCTGCAATCCCGGATACAGTGATATCGGAAACTATCTGTGAGGATTTAACCTTAAACTTCCCGTCTTCCTCGTATTTTTCCGCCAGTTTTGTCTTGATGAAGATATCGCTCAGGAAGACATTTTCCTTAATATCAAGGTAGACATCTCTATAGATCCCGCCGTATGTCATATAGTCGATCACGAAACCAAAAGGCGGTGTGTTCAGTGTCTCTCTGCTGTCGCAGCGGACCGTGATGATATTCGACTCACCGTACTTCACATGATCGGTTATGTCAGCCGTAAATGCCGTGTAGCCGGTATGGTGCTCAGCTGCCTTTATCCCGTTAACGAAAAGCGCAGCATCATGTCCGACGGCATCAAAAGTAAGGAGAAGCTTCTTCCCCTTCCAGTCGGCGGGAACGTCAAGCACTCTCCTATAGCCGCTTACCATCTGGTATATACTTTCATCAAAATAATGGAACGGCGTCTCTTTTACAGTATGTGGGATACGGACCGCTGTCATAGAGTCGTCATTAAAGTCAATCTTAACCATGTCTTCCGTGAATTTCTCGGAAAACTTCCAGTCATTATTCAGGTAAATCCTCATTTTGTAACCTCCGGATCGCATTGTAAAAGAGTCCGAACATGACAATAATGCTCGGACTCTTTATAAAATTATTTATCTCTGATCTTAGACTGCTTACCGCAGTTCATGCAAAGGTAAATCTTAACACCCATTTTACCTGCAAGACCGCCGGCAGACTTTACCGGCTCAAGTCTGGTTGAGCCACACTTCGGACATTTGATCAATGAAGCCATAAGCAATAACCCCCTGTTCAAGTAAAGGTCATTAAGTTTCCTAAATCAATTATATCCTTTTATACTGAAAGTGGCAAGGGTATTTTCCATATTCTGTTATCTAGAAACACTCTTGGTTTTCGAATCCTTGGTATAGCCGCCGTAGCTATCATTTGTATAGCCGCGTACCTTAAGCTTCTTGATGTTCGAAGGATCTCCGCCGGTCATGCTGAAGGTGAACTTGGTACCTGTTCCCTTAGCCTTGCGGCCTGCATATTCGATACCCTTACAGCCCTTAAGCTTTGATTTAAGAACGATATTAACATCATAGGTCTTCCACTCAGATCTGTATCCGGGATGCCATACAAAGTTTCCGTCGAAATGTCCCCAAACCCACTTTGAATGCTTCTGGACATTAGATATATAAGCAGACTTGATAACAGGTGTAACCTTGATACCTGTCTTAACATTAACTGTCTTGGTAGTCTTAGCAACCTTACCATTGGAAAGTGTCTTTACGAATTCAAGCTTAAGCTTATACTTTGTCTTAGCCTTAAGCTTCTTTATCTTCTTTGGCTGCTTTGAACCAATGGGAACGTTCTTGATCTTCTTAACCCACTTCTTGCCCTTCTTAAGGTAAACATTAACCTTGGCATCCGTGCCATTTCCGTAATCGGGAACATTAAAGTCAGTGATCTGAATATAATCAGGACCTGTGATTATAGGAAGATCGGAAGCTGCCATACCAGTCATGATTTCGATAGTATATCCGAAATGATTGATAACCGTTGTATCGTTTCTGTCGGGATCGATCTCCTTTACGGGAAGCTCGATCTCGGTAACATTTGACCATGAAGGAGTCATAAATGTAAACTCAGCCTTCTTGCCATTATCAGAAACGGTAACCTTGTTGTCATCGAGATATCCCGGTGAGCTCCATCTTGTATCTGAAGCAAAGTAAGCATCACTATCCTTATTGGTTATCTCACATGCAATGTGAAGAAGCTTGTTCTGAGGGAATGCTTCATTATAATCGCCTTCCTTAACAGACCACTTTACCTGAGCATGCTTAAACTTACGAAGCTCCATATCAAAGCTGAATGTATCTCCCTTATCACCGCCTAAAAGCATGTAATAGGTTCCCTTTGAAAGCCAGTATTTATCGATAGTTTCACCGTTATGCATTATACGGCACGGGATCGTATAATTGATAACTCTGTTTGTCGATTCGGATTTAGCATCCTCAAGGTTATCAAATACACCGATATATCCGTAAGGAGAAGCTGTACCGTTATTGTAATTCTTTACATTTAATACAGCATCTTCGGTACAGTTAAGCTTATAGATAAAGAGGCTTGAAGATGTACCAGTTGTACTTCCGAGGAATTCGCCATTATAATTTACAGCGCCGTCCTTAAGAGTAACCTCTGTCATATTGGTCCATGGATCAAGGATGATATTGGGAAGTGTGATCTCAGCACCATCAGCTATCATCTGATCAACACCCTTTTCTTCACCTGAAAGATAATAAGCACCGATATATACGGTAGATCCACCGGCAAATGTGGTCTGGAATGTATAATCATAATATCCATTATCATCATATCTGTTAGGCTGACCTGTTTTTTCCTTTGCAAGAACAGATCTGTCAGCCTTATTAACTACATAAAAGATGTAATCGCCGGCATTTTTGCACTTGGAAAACTCCATACTATAACAATAAATCTGGATCTTTCCCCCAACATCTTTATACTTAAGAGATTTAAGTATATTTGAAGTGCTGTTCGGCAGACCATTTTCCTGTGTCTTCGACACACCTGCAAATACGGTCATCGAGAACATCAGCACCATTATCATAATTAAAGCCGGTGCCATCATAATTTTCTTACTTCTTGTCATTTCCCCTTCTCCTTTCTCAAGAAAATCTTTAACATAAAAAGACACTTTAATTGTATTAAAAAAATCCCCTGTCCGCAATGCGAAAATGGGGATTTCTTTAAAAGTATCCATTGGATACCATGGAAATGCCTTCGTTCCGGCTATTTTTCCGAATAGTGATGTGCCTCTTCGAGCATCATCGACTTAACTTTCATAAGTCTTACCTGAGTTGAACGCTCGTTTTCATCCAGCTTCATCGTGATATACTTGATGCTCTCCTGCGTCTCGGGAATGATTACATGCTCGAGCGCATTAACTCTTCTACGGGTCTTTTCGATCTCTGCAGCCATGAGCTGACATGACTTTTCAACCTCAGCAAGCTTAAGCATATCCGGAAATACCTTGGAAAGCGAATCAACAGCGTGATCAAGGTCACCTGAGGTAAATGCAAAACCATAGGAATAGATATCATTTTCATCAGGCGTACGTGTCTTGAAATCAAAGACAGGAATATCAACGCTCATTACGTTCTTCTTATCCTGAACAAGACTTACCTCCTGCTTCGGAGCCATAAGAGCCGTACGGAGTGTCTGCTCCGACATACCGGCCTTGGCAAGAACGAAATTCTTGTTGGCTGCATCGATACCCTTTTCAACCTTTTCACGAAGCTCCATGTTGACCTTAACCAGTTCAAGGAATTCGCGCATGAGCTCGTCTCTCTTATCCTTAAGAAGACGGTGGCCCTTAACGGCTGTATTCAGTTTCTTCTTTAAACGGGTTAATTCCATTCGTGTAGGAATTATATTCTGAGTTGCCATATTACTTACCTATCTTAATAGTATAAATCAAGGAACTTGTCACTAATACGTTTCAGCTCTGCTCTCGGAAGGATCCTGAGAAGCTCCCATCCGATATCAAGAGTCTCTTCGATATCTCTGTCAGCCTGATAACCCTGAGAAACATACTTCTTCTCGAACTCCTCTGCAAACTTGGCATAGAGAAGGTCGATATCAGTAAGAGCTGCCTCGCCGAGGATTACCATAAGCTCTTTAGCATCTTTACCACGGGCATATGCAGAGAACAGCTGGTTCATTGTAGCTGCATGGTCTGCTCTTGTCTTTCCGTCACCGATACCCTTATCCTTAAGACGTGAAAGTGAAGGAAGAACATCGATAGGAGGTGTGATACCCTTACGATAAAGCTCACGGCTGAGGATGATCTGTCCCTCTGTGATATATCCCGTAAGGTCGGGGATCGGATGAGTCTTATCATCCTCGGGCATTGTAAGGATCGGGATCATTGTGATAGATCCGTTCTTACCTCTCTGACGTCCTGCTCTTTCATACATAGTAGCAAGGTCTGTATACATATATCCCGGATAACCTCTACGTCCCGGAACCTCTTTACGAGCGGCACTGATCTCACGAAGAGCATCGGCATAGTTCGTAATATCTGTCATGATTACGAGTACATGCATTCCCTTCTCGAAAGCAAGGAATTCAGCTGCCGTCAGGGCCATACGGGGTGTTGAGATACGTTCAACAGCCGGGTCATTTGCAAGATTTATAAAAAGTACTGTTCTGTCGATAGCTCCACTCTCACGGAAGGACTCCTCAAAGAAGTTAGCCTCCTCGAAAGTGATACCCATAGCCGCAAATACTACGGCGAACTCTTCGTCCTTACCCTTAACCTTAGCCTGACGTGCTATCTGAGCAGCAAGCTGTGCATGGGGAAGACCCGAAGCCGAGAAGATAGGCAGCTTCTGACCACGAACAAGTGTATTAAGTCCATCGATAGCCGATACACCGGTCTCGATAAACTCGGAAGGATAAGCTCTTGCAGCAGGATTCATCGGAAGACCGTTGATATCCATACGTGCATCCGGAAGGATCTCCGGACCGCCGTCGATTGTACGTCCGAGTCCGTCAAAGACACGACCCAGCATGTCGCCGGAAACTCCGAGCTCAAGTGAACGACCAAGGAACTTAACCTTACTGCTCTCCAGGTTGATACCTGTAGCAGCATCAAAGAGCTGAACCAATGCATTTGAGCCATCTATCTCGAGAACCTTACAACGACGCTTCTCGCCATTTGCAAGCTCGATCTCACCAAGCTCATCATACTTTACATTTTCAACATCCTTAACAAGCATAAGTGGGCCGGCCACTTCCTGTATAGTACGATACTCCTTAGGCATTAGTCCTCCTCCTTTCCGATAAGTCCCGAAAGCTCACGAATCAGCTCATCATGAACCTTGTTATACTGTGCTTCTATATTTTCTTCAAGTGTGTACTTGTAACGTCCGATGTCCTCTCTTACAGGCATTGCAACGATATCGTTGATGTTAGCGCCTTCCTTGAGAGCCTTAACGCTCTGCTCATAGAACTGATAAACGAGCCTTTGCATATAGAACTGCTTCTGCATCGAAGTATATGTATCTATCTCGTCAAATGAGTTCTGATGGAGGAAGTCCTCTCTGATAGATCTTGCAGCTTCCATCTTCAGTCTGTCCTGAGGAGAAAGTGCATCCATACCTACCATCTTAACGATCTCGTTAAGTGAAGCCTCTTCCTGAAGCAGGCTCATAAGTTCCTGTCTCGTCTTCATCCAGTCTTCGTCGACATTTTCATCGAACCAGCCCTTCATCTCATCGAGGTAGAGGCTGTAAGAGTTCAGCCAGTTGATAGCAGGGAAATGTCTCTGATATGCGAGCTGTGCATCAAGTGACCAGAACACCTTAACGATACGGAGTGTAGCCTGGGATACCGGCTCGGATATATCACCACCAGGAGGAGATACGGCACCGATAGCTGAAAGGGCACCCTCTCTCTCATCTGATCCGAGAGTAACAACATGTCCTGCTCTCTCATAGAACTGAGCAAGTCTGGAAGCCAGATATGCGGGATAACCTTCCTCACCGGGCATTTCCTCAAGACGTCCCGACATCTCACGGAGAGCCTCTGCCCAACGTGATGTAGAGTCAGCCATAAGAGCAACTGAATAGCCCATGTCTCTGAAATACTCTGCAAGTGTTATACCTGTATAGATTGATGCCTCACGGGCAGCAACCGGCATATCCGATGTATTTGCGATAAGAATGGTTCTCTTCATAAGGGACTCGCCTGTACGGGGATCCTTAAGTTCGGGGAACTCATTCAGAACGTCTGTCATCTCATTTCCACGCTCGCCGCATCCGATATATACAACGATCTCGGCGTCGGCCCATTTTGCAAGCTGGTGCTGGATAACCGTCTTACCTGAACCGAAAGGTCCGGGAACAGCTGCAACACCACCCTTAGCGATAGGGAAAAATGTATCGACAACTCTCTGTCCTGTTATAAGCGGCTGACGGGGCGGAAGCTTCTTCTTATAAGGGCGGCCCTTACGAACAGGCCACTTCTGCATCATAGTAAGCTCCTTATCACCATCTGCAGTCTCAACTACAGCTACAGTGTCTACTACCGTAAATGAGCCACTTTTTATACTCTTTATAGTACCCTCGATGCCATACGGAACCATGATCTTCTGGGTAACAACCTCAGTCTCCTGAACTGTTCCGATGATATCTCCGGCAACAACCTTGTCGCCTGCCTTAGCTGTAGCAACAAAGTCCCATTTCTTCTCTCTGTCAAGTGAAGGAACCTCAACACCTCTTGAAAGAAGGTTACCGCCTGTAACCTCCATGATCTTGGTAAGAGGTCTCTGGATACCATCATAGATGGAGCCCATAAGTCCGGGACCAAGCTCAACTGAAAGAGGCACCTCAGTAGATTCAACAGGTTCGCCCGGTCCCAGGCCGGCTGTCTCCTCATAAACCTGAATTGATGCTTCATCACCGTGCATCTCTATTATCTCACCGATAAGTCTCTCGTTACTTACACGAACAACGTCGAACATGTCCGCATCACGCATACCCGTTGCGATAACAAGAGGGCCGGCTACCTTTTTAATCTTTCCAACTACTCCCATGGAGAGTCTCCTTTCTGAAATTAATTACCAAACAGAATATCACTGCCGACTGCCTTCTCTACAGATCTTCTTACAGCCATGATGCCGTCACCCGTATTACCCTTGACTCCGGGTATCTGGATGATCGCAGGTGTCATGACCTCACTATATTTCTGGATCTGCTTTTCAGTCAGTCTTGCAATCTCTTCAGTTATATATATGATCCCGTATCCGCTTCCGGCTAAGTTTCGAAGAGTCCTTACAGCCTCTTCCTCTCCTTCTACCGGAAATGTGCTCAGTCCGAGGGAAGCAAAACCATAGATACTGTCATAATCGCCTATTACAGCAATCTTGTTCTCATCATCCATACATTTTCCTTACCCTTTCCGAGATGGTTTCATCGCTGAAACCGTTGGCCTTGGCTGTCATAATGATACGAGCCGTCCTGATCTCATTTTGTTTAGCCAGGAAGTAGGCAACGATGGGTCCGCTGGACTCAATATTAGATTTCTGTGACATGAGACTGCTCATTATTGAATCATCACACCACTTTTCAAAGCTTGAAAATGATTCCTTAAGAGCCTCCACAGCGCCCTTATAACCTACCTTATCCAAAAAATCATATACACTGTCTCTGCCTGATGCAGCTGCCCTGGCAAGAGCCTTTACATCAAAGCTTCTGTTCGGAGCAAGAGCTTCCTCGATCACCTTAAGGCTTCTCTTCGTATCTGCAGCCCTTACCGCAATCTTGATGTCAGCGATGACAACCTTACGCTCGGCATAATCCTTAAGGAACTTATCCTTAGTCTTTACCGCGATATCCTCGGTTGCATCGAGACATGCTCTGTCTATCATGATATCAAGTCTCTGACCGTCACGAGTGGTTAACATAAAATCTAAAGCATTCTTTGCAAGCTTACGCATATTCTCGGGAAGCTTCTCATATTCTTTGTTACGTATGATAGAGAGCATCTGCTCTTTACCGTACTTCTCGTGATCATAGAAAGCCTCTGTATCGGTAATACCGGTACACACTTCCTTGATCGCAGCCTTGAGATTATGATAAAGCTCTTCTATAAAGAGGGCATTTATGATCTCCTTATCAACGCCTAAGGTGTAAAGCTGCTTCATTTCAGCTTCCTCTGCGGCCGCAAGAACTTCCTCCATGGAAGCATCCTGAGAACCGTCACCCCAGCCTCTCTCGTTAAGGAAAGCAAGCACCTCTTTCTCACTCTTCATGCCGATCATCGTCTGGATGTCCGCATCCGTAAGAAGAGTCTTCTCTTTTGCTCTTATACAGGCGACAGCGTAGATATAATCCGCGTCTTTCATATAATCTTCCTCTATATTATTTAGAAAAGAAGTGAATTAACTATATCCACTAATTTCTCTTTATTCTCATCGAATACGGCGTCGAGAGATGAATTGATCTCTATATCACCGTAGTTAAGAATAAATCCACCGTTAATATCAGCCGCCTGCTTTGATATATCAAGCATACCGCCCTTTTTCGTAGCGACGGCATTTACCTTTGACTCAAAGTCAGCGGGAATACGTCCTAAGTCCTTTTCGCTGAGAAGTAATGTACCCTTATCAGCCTGGACAACCTTCTCGAGAAGGCCCAGCAGAGTTTCAAAATAGGCAGCGTCATCATAGCCAAGGAGCTTATCCTTAGCCTTCTTAAGCGTATCCTCTATGATAGTCTGCTTTGTCTCAAGCATCTTAAGCTTCTCTATATGTTCGGACTGGGACTCGATCTTCTTTCTTTCGGCAGCTATCTTTCTATCAAGCTTTTCCTTGGCAGAAAGCTTTAACTGATCAGCCTCGCCAGTGGCTTTAGCTCTGGCTTCCTCGGCTGCTTTTTCAGCTGCAGAAATGATTGAAGCACTTTCCACTTCGGCATCCTGTGCTATCACCTTCGTGATATTATCTATTCCTGCCATACCGATCTCCTTCTATTTATTATACGTTGATGTTCGATATTGCGAGGATTGATACAAGCAGTGCAAGGATTGCGTATGTCTCAACCATTGCAGGGAAAAGCATAGCCTTACCAAACTGATCCGGCTTCTTAGCAACGATACCGATAGAAGCAACAGATGTTTTACCCTGATGATAAGCAGAGATAAGACCAACAATTGCTATAGGAAGGCATGCTGCAAGAATGCAGAGACCCTGCTGTGTAGATATATCTGCGGGACTTCCGCCAAGAAGACCAATCTTAGAAAGTGTGATGAATGTAACAAGCAGTCCATAGATACCCTGTGTTCCTGGAAGAAGCTGAAGAATAAGAACCTTAGCGAACTGTGCGGGGTCTTCGCTTACAACTCCTGCTGCGGCCTGACCGCCCTTTCCTACTCCCCAGGCAGAACCTATACCTGCCAATATTGTTGCGAGTGCTGCACCTGTAAGTGCAAGTGTAAATCCGAGTGACATAAGATTAATCCTCCTTAATTTCTATATACTTATTTACTCTTTTAAACGGACGGAACGGTTCTCCGCCTGCATCATAAAACTTACCAAAGAACTCGACATACTGAAGACGATTAGTATGTACATAAGCTCCCAAGAGGTTGATGGCCATATTTAACAGATGACCGACAATGAATACAAGTATAAATATCACTATACCTGCCGGAGTATTGCCCTGCATGGTTGCCATGGAATTGATAACGCTTGCTATAACTCCTGTGGCAAGACCGAGAGCCAGAAGTCTCGAATATGAAAGTACATCCGAGAGCCAGCCTGTAACTCCGTATATATCGTAGGCACCGAGTGCAACTCTGAGTCCCCAGTTCTTATTGGATCTTCCCGACATAAGGATGATAGTCAGCATTCCGACTATCGTTATCACCTTAGACAGAACTCCGAGCCAGTAAGGGAACACAAACTGCATCTGTGCGATCGATGCAAAAATCTGAGTCGGAAGAAGCATGAGTACAAGTCCCGTAAGGAACAGATACCAGGCTACAACATCCGAGAAGAATCCGACATAGTCTTTATTCTTCAGATATTCATAACCCTTCATTCCGAGTCCTGCATAAAGATGGATCATACCGAAAAGCATGCACCATATGAGCAGTCTCATGGGATTCTCAAGAGGAGCAAACCAGAGAGGCTTTAATACCTGTTGAGTTTCCGGAACTCCGAAAAATGTATGAGCTATGACATCTATCGCATCTCCGAAGAAGCCTCCGAACATGAATCCCCAGAATGCAGTTGATATACCGCACCAGAAGAACAGTCTCAGCATCTTATTGGTACCGCTTGCCATACGGGGGAACTTCTTCAATACTATGGCACATCCGAGAGCCATCAGTATTCCGTAGCCCGCATCTGAAAGCATCATTCCGAAGAAGAATACATAGAAGATAGACATTACAAATGTAGGATCTACTCTTCCGAAGGTAGGAAGTCCGTAGGATTCGAGAACTCCTTCAGATGCTTCAGAGAAATGGTTATTCTTAAGAAGGATCGGAGCCGCCTCATCATCCTGCTCTATCTCGACCACATCCTCAAACTTCTCTTCAAGAGCCTTTGCTATAGCTTCGGCCTTGGATGCCTCAACCCAGCCCTGGATGAAGAATACCTTTTCAGACTGTGGAAGTGTTCCGAGCACTTTGTATTTTTCGGATCTTGTACGGTAGTAATCCGCTGCGATCCTGAACTGAGGTATGTACTGAACATATGTCTTTATCTGCTCATTAGCCTCATCGATCTTCTTCTCTTCGATAACTATATCATTTTGTCTTTTTTCAATTGCCTTTACAGGAACTCTGTGTGATAAGAAGGGAAGCTTGCTGTAGCCGTGGCTTCTCAGATTCTCTTCAACCTTATCGGCGATACTGTTAACTGCGATGACACATACGTTGGTAATCTGATTCTCGGAGTAAAGGATCTCAGCCTCTACAGCAACGGGTTCTTCAAGTCCTTCGGATGCATATTCATACAGCTTCTCAAGAGTTACAGTATCATTAAAGGATCCTATAAAGATCTTGGTTCTGCCGGTCTTTTCACTATTAAGTGGAATGTCCAGCTTTGACCATGGAGAAAGTGTAGCGATCTTATTTTCCTTACGGCTGATGGTTGCCTGACTTTCATACAGACTCTTTTCAAGAGCGAGCACATCATTGACCTTGGAATAGTACTTCCTTCGGTCCTTTCTGATCGCATCATACTCTTCTTTATCCACGAGAGTATTCTCGAGGTTAAGGAGCTGTCCGCGTGAATCGTCATACTTCTTCAGTAATTCGATAACATGATCAAACTCATCAGCAATCTTCTGAAATCTCAGTCTCTCTCCCGAGGTATCCATCTTCTCAAATGGTGAATCGGAAGAATCGACAGACGCTATCTCCATGACTCCTGTACTTTGCAAAAACTCCAGGGTTCCCTTACGGTTCTTCTTGATACCGTAAACACCCAGCTTTCGCATTTCTACAATAGCCAAAGTTTTTACCGCCTTTCATTAAATATATAAAATGATCTTAACCGGTGATCTCTTTTAAAACACCTGCTATTGCATCATTCTCTTTTTTCTTTATATCCTCGACAAGAGCAGCAGATTTCTTCTCAGCTTCTTCTTCTGCAGCCTTAGCAGCATCGAGTCTTTCCTGCTCAAGACTAAGCATAGCATCAGCTTCGTTTTTCTTGATATCAGCCTCAGCATCCTTAAGTATCTGCTCACATTCGGCTTCGCTTGATTTACGGATCTGATCAGCATCGCTTCTTGCCTTCTGAAGCATCTCGTTAGCGGCTTTTTCAGCAGCTTCGACCTTCTTCATAGCTTCTTCTATCATGGTTTTCCCCTTTCATCAAAGATGAATTTATACCATAAAAATATGGAGCCGGTGCAGAAAAACGCACCAACTCCAATTGTACTAATTTTATCGCTTTAAAGCAACAATAATTTTACATTTTTTACTATTTTTCAAGATATTTTTTCAGATATTCCTTCAGATATTCATATCTTTGCTTTTTTTCTTCTTTTGCGAAGTGAATTTCCCTTGTCTGAATGGGATTATCGGTATAATCCAGCACCTCATCGCCGAACTGTTCGCTTGTAAGATCGAAGACCGAATCTCCTACCACATTATAGCAATGATAATTCCCGCCCGGGCGAAGGATACCGTATACATCTCCTCCGAATATATCCTGAACCAGAAATGCCGTGATCGAACACTGGCCCAGAGTGATATTCTCCTCACTCCACTCTTCTCTTAGTCTTGGCGCACAGGTATATTCACACCAGACATTAAGCAGTGCATCATAAAGCTCCTGAGGAGAATTTATTCCTTTATAGATATCATTTTTTGCAGGGACAGTAGCTCTCTCCCAACCGTAAAACTTATAACTCATTTCCATACCTCCGGGATAAATACTACTATACCACATATCAGGGCAAATGTGTTTTTTTGTTGTTAGATTTTTTTACAAATGATATAATCAGTGTAGTCTGTTGTTATAAAAGGGAGTATCACACATGACATTAATGCAAAGCAGTGATATACCTCATAAGTATCTGCAGCCTGATGAAAACCTGGGCGGACGAGTTGTCCGAAACCTAAGAGAGCTTGTTAATTTCAACTCTTCTTCAAATATCAGGATATGGTATAACAACCAGTCTGAAGGCTATGCCCTTCATTCACATGATGCTGTAGAGGTATTCATCTGTATCCAGAACAATTATGAAATACATGCCAATAACAAGGTTTATACTCTTGATGAAGGCGATATTCTGATCATACCTCCGCGTATGGTACATGAGTATGTAAATGATAAGTACGGTGTCAGATTCATCTATCTTATCGAAATGAATCATTTCTTCAAATCTCATGATTATCAGACTATCGAGTCACTCTTCTTCGATGCATTTCTATGCAATGAAAAGACGTGCCCGGACATTTATCACAAAGTATATCAGCTTTTTATGGATATGAACGCCGTATACTTTACAAACGTAAACTTCTGGGAAACCATCGTTTATGACAAGATGTATCAGGTATTTATAGAGATCTCAAGACATGCTGAAAACTCAGTTAAGTCAGAGGAAGCACAGAACTCATCACAGTCGATCACAAGAATAAATGCCCTGCTCCGCTATCTTGATATCAATTATGCAGAGGATATATCAACCGAGCAGGCAGCTAATTATACCGGCTTCTCGAAATATCATTTTCTGAGACTCTTTAAGCTGCAGACCGGTTATACCTTCCATGATTATCTGACATTTAAAAGGATCAGCAAGGCTGAAGAGCTGCTGGCCACGGATATGCCGATAACAGATATCGCATTCCAGACCGGCTTCAATACACTCCCCTCCTTCTGCCGAACCTTTAAGAAGTATAAGGAATATTCACCAAGTGAATATAAGAGGATATTTTTGAACACAAAGGAAAAAGGACACACAAACATGTAATAAAGAGTTACTATTCACAGTACATGAGATAAAAAAGCAAAACATACTGTTTACAGATATGTTTTGTTTTTTTATCTCATGATACCTGCGAAGCAGGTGACTCAAAATACACGATTCAGTGCTGCGTTAGCAACAATAAAACATCGAACATAAGACTTTTTTATGCTTGCATAAGAAAAAGTCGTTGTTCGATGTGGACTTAAGAGTGTATTTGAGTCACTGTGAATAGTAAGATATAGTTACAAAAAAAGGTCATCCGAAAGGATGACCTTTTAATTATCTTCTGAATTAACCTACTTTACAATTAACTCTTAACGCCACCAAGTGCAACACCTGCGATGATGTACTTAGAAAGGATAAGGTACATAATGATAAGAGGTAATACAGTAAGTGTAAGTCCCATATATACAGAACCAAACTCAGTTCTGTAGATATCACCTCTAAGAAGTGAAACCATGATAGGCATTGTGAACTTATCCTTATTTGTAAGAAGTACAAGAGGAGTGAACAGGTTATTCCAGCTGTTAACGAAACTGAAGATAGCCTGAGTAGCTATAGCCGGTTTCATGATAGGAATAACAATTCCGTTGAATATTCTGAACTCTCCGGCACCGTCGATTCGGGCCGCCTGTACGATTTCCATTGACAATGTAGGATACAGATACTGTCTCATGAAGAATACTGTTGCCGGTGCGGCAATAGCGGGAAGAATAAGCATTGACAGATGATTCGTCATACCGATCTTGTATACCATCTGGTAGAAACCGATCATGGTAACCTGAGCGGGAATCATCATAACTCCAACTACAAAGCTGAAGAATGCATTTCTAAGCTTCCACTCATATGCTACAAGTGCATATGCAGTAAGTGATGAGAAGTAAACATTAAGTAATGTTGATCCTATAGATATGATAAGTGAGTTCGCAAGACCTACGATAGGATTAAACGACTTACTTGTAAGTATCTTAAAGTTGTTTAACATGTAGTGTGAAGGTATCATTGATAATGCGTGCTGCTGGATCTGATTTGTAGATCTGGTAGCATTAACTATCATAATCCAGAATGGAATAATACTAAGTATTGAAAGTATGATACATACCACATGAATAACAATCAAAATTCCGTTATGACTTTTAGCCGGCTTCATGGTTGTGCTATCGTAAGCTTTATTAGCTGCTGTTGCCATTTAGAACGCACCCCCTTTCGCCGCTGCCTTTCTGGCTTTCTTGAGTCTCTTGCTTTCAGCTGCTCCGTATCCATCCTTGTCTTTTTCTCTAAGGAGATAGAAAAGGACTGCTGAACAAACCATGATTATAACAAACATGATCATACTGGCTGCCGCTGCTCTGTTATACATGTAACTACCGCTGAACGCCTGATTGTAGATATACACGCTGGTAGTGGTTGTTGCGTTATCCGGTCCACCAAGAAGGAAGAGCCTTGGGATATCGAACATGTTAAGACCACCGATAAGAGATGTAACAAGAGTGAAAAGAAGTATTGTTTTGATATTAGGTAAAGTAACCTGGAAGAATATCTGAACTTTACTTGCACCATCAACTTCAGCAGCATCAAAGATCTCAGGATTGATTCCGAGAACACCGGATATAAGTATGAGCATTGTGTAACCATACCACATCCAGAACTGTATAAATGCTACTATATTTCTTGCAGCAGTTTTACTGATGAAGAAATTATGAGCTTTCTCAAAGATACCCAGACTAACAAGGATATCATTAACAGGGCTTGTAGGGTAGTCGAAAAGCCTCTGGAAGAGAATAGCGATTGTTGCTGCCGTAATGATATTAGGCATATACAGAAGCACCTTATAAATGCCCTGTCCTTTAATATCCCACCTTCTGTCTGTAAACCAAGCTGTTAGAAGCAGTGCAAGAAAAAGCTGAGGGATGAAATTTAATATCCAGATATGTACAGTGTTTCTAAGAGCAAGTCTGAATGACGGACTTGAAAGAACCTGTGCAAAATTCGAAAATGGGTTATCTAGAAAATGTACCTCCCCCGGTACAGCTCCGTGCATGTCTGTAAATCCGATTACTACTGTATAAACAATAGGATATAGCTGGAATATAAGGTAGGCAATAACAAAAGGAAGACTAAATATGTAACCATATTTGGCGTATCTTACCGCACCGGTTTTCTTCTTTTTCATATTGACCTCCGAAAAATAATTTAGGAAAAAATTTTGTTCTTTACAAGCTATTATCCTTCCCCCACTTACGTGAGGGAAGGACTAGCAATTATACTTTTAATTTGACTTCAAGCATAAAATATTATTTAAGGTTTTAATTACTCAACAGTAACTGCAAGGTTGTCGCCTACGTTCTGCTTGAATGCAGCGATAGCGTCGTCTCTTGACTTCTCTCCTGCTGAATACTGACGAACCTGATCTCTCCAGAATGAGTTGATAGATTCATCATACTGTGTAAGGTTCTTACCATTAGCATAGCTGTTAGCTTCGCCGAATACATCAAACATATTCTGTCCGCCAAGGAACTCAAGTGTACCATCAGAGATGTCCATAACTGTTGCTGAAGCTACGCAGTCCTTTGTACCGCCTTCGCCGTTGAAAGTACCGTTAGCCCACATATACTGAAGGCCGTCTTCTGTACAGTTAAGTGTGATCCAATCGATGATCTGTCCTACAGCTTCCTTCTTTGTTGTATCCTTGTTAGCAAGTACCCATGTACCACCCCAGAAGAAACCTACTGGAGGTGCACAACATGCCCAGTCACCATATGTGCCTTCGCCAACGGCTTCGCCACCACAGTTAGGAGCAAGTGTGTAGTTGATGAGCCAAGCAGGTCCGAAGAATCCGAGGATTCCCTTAGAACCTTCACCCTTCATATCTGCGAACCAAGCATCTGTCCAGTCCTGAGTATCATTATAATAATCATTGTCCTTAAGCTTCTTGGAGATATCAAGGAATGCTTCTCTCTTAGGATCGATGTTAAGCTTTCCATCTACGATCCAACCAGTGTCTGAGCTGTTCTCTACTGCATGCCAGATATCACCATCGCCAGATACGATTCCGTATCCCTTAGCTTTAAGTGTATCAGCTGCTTCCCAGAACTTATCCCAGTTCTGTGATCCAGCACCGATGATCTTTGCAACTTCTGCAGGATCGTCAGTTCCGAATGCATCCTTAGCGATTGAACGTCTGTAGATGAATGCACCACCTGTTGCCTGATAACCAAGTCCAACTACCTTACCATCAGGGTTTGTTCCGATATCAACTGTATACTGAGCAATCTTAGCTTCGTCGATCTCAGCCTGAGTATCGATACCAAGATCATCATAAGGACATGCATATGAATACATATCGCCCTGTGTATACTTGAGAACGAAAGCTGCCTCTGCTGCGTAGATATCAGGAGCATCTTCACCACCAGCTGCAAGAGCCTGGTCAAGAGCGGGCTGATAAGCGCCATCAGTTGTAGCGATGATTGTCTCGTTGATCTCGTAAGGGAAGTCAGGATTTAACTCCTTAAACTTCTTGATCATGTTAGGAACTTCGTCTGTGAATGCCCAAACATTAATAACTCCGCCTTCATCAGCAGTGTCAGCTGCTGCATCATCTGCTGAATCATCTGCTGCAGCATCGTCAGATGATGTATCATCTGAAGTTGTGTCTGTTGTAGCAGCAGTATCATCAGAAGATGTATCTGTTGATGTGTCAGTTGAAGAACTTCCACAGCCTGCAGCTACGCCTGCAATCATCATTGCACTAAGTGCAACAGCGAGAGCACGTTTGAATTTTCTCATTTGTAAAATCCTCCTTGAAATACTTGACTATAAACCGTCTCCTTAAAAGTATGCACACTTCAGGCGTGGAACAAATCACGCCCTCGGAATATCCATATTATAGTAAATATTGTACAAAAATACTTATCAAATATTGCTATTTAGTTATCAAAAATTGCTTTTTTTTGCCAAAAAACCAAAAAATTAACATTTTTGTCCTAAATAGATGACCGGAATGACTAACAGTCCTTCCGGTCATAAATTTAAGAAAAACGGTTTAAATTAAGCTAAATCACGGAAAATTTGAAGCAGCTTTCTGAATGATATCTCTCATCTGCATCAAATACTGGACTATCAATACTGCCCTCCGGAACGAAGTTCATGGCGTTCGGAATATACTGCGGTTCAAGGCAGAAACCTGAACGTTTATTATACTCGGCACCGTCCTTGCCCTTCTGATCCCCGATAAAGTTGCCTGTATAAAGCTGTGTACCGGTCTGATCTGATGAAAACTCCATCAGTATCCCGCTGTCCTCGCTGTATACCTTGGCAAAAGGTCTCATATTGCCGGACTTGCCATTTATAACATAGTTATGATCATATCCGCCTACGAACTTAAGCTGCTGTTCTTCGGCTTCAATATCAGTACCTATCTTCTTTGGTGTTCTGAAATCAAACACTGTTCCGTCTACGGGTGCATTTTCCTCAGTAGGGATCGACTTTGCATCGATCACCGGATTATAGCAGTCTGCGAAAAGCTGAAGCTCATGTCCTTCAATACTTCCGCCATCATGTCCGTTAAGATTGAAATAGGAATGATTGGTAAGATTGATGATAGTCTTCTTATCGCTTACGGCATCGTAGGTTATAACCAGCTCATTTGCCTCGGTAATCCTGTAATTAACCGTTATGGTGACATTTCCGGGAAGACCCTGTTCCATATCATTGGACTTGCAGATAAAACTTACCGCACTGTCATCTTCCGAAAGAACTGTCCAGACCTTCTTATCTACTCCGGCTGCTCCGCTGTGAAGATTGTTCTCATTATCATTCTGCTCCATCTGGTAGGTCACTCCGTCGAGGGTTACCTTTCCTTCGCAGATACGATTCGAGTTTCTTCCTATTATAGCACCGAAGTATGTTCCGTTAGCCTCATAGCCCTTTACGTCATCATATCCGAGAACTATGTCTCTTGTGCCTCCGTCCTTATCGGGAACGTTGAGGCTTACGAGTGTTGCACCATAGCTGGTGATAGTTGCCGACATGCCACTACTATTACTTATGGTATATGCACTTACGGCTTCACCGTTTTTAGTAATGCCAAAATCTTTCTTCATTATAAATGTCACCTCTATGCATATAAACCTTTAACTGTAGGATACAGCTTCTTGAAATGAGCATATTTAGCTTCATACTTAGCTACAAGCTCTGCATCCGGTTCAACTGTCTCAACAACCTTCACGATCTTGTCAGCCGCTTCACTTACGTCCTTAAACCTTCCGCATCCAACTGCAGCAAGGATAGCTCCGCCAAGTGCCGGGCCTTCATCGTTAGCCTGGATCTCAAGCTTGATATTCATAACGTTGGCAATGATCTTTCTCCAGAGCGGGCTCTTAGCACCACCGCCGCAGATATTTGAAACTTCGATCTTGATTCCGAGACTTCTTGCAACCTCAAGGCTGTCTCTGAGTCCGAAGGCAACACCCTCGAGAACTGCGAGTACCATATCCTCTCTGGTTGTGTCCATACTCATACCAAGGAAACCTGCTCTTACAAGCGGATCGTTGTGAGGTGATCTCTCTCCCATTAAATAAGGAAGGAAAAATACATTATTCTCACCGAGTTTATCGATTCCTGCCTGATTTCCGGCATAATCCTTGTCTCTTAATATCTCATCCATCCACCACTTGTTGCAGGATGCAGCTGAAAGCATACAGCCCATGAGATGGAAACCGCCGTCAGCGTGAGCGAATGAATGAAGTGAATTTTTATCATCAACCGAAAATGCGTCATTTGAGATAAACAGTGTTCCGGAAGTACCAAGTGAAAGATTACATCCACCTGCACCAACAGTACCTGTTCCAACAGCTGCTGCTGCGTTATCTCCTGCTCCGGCTACTACCTTAACCGTGCCGCTGAGTCCGAGCTCGGCAAGGATTTCGGGTTTAACTTCGCCTACAACATCGAAACTCTCGTGAAGTGTCGGCATCTCAACATCTGAGATTCCGCAGATCTCAAGCATTTCCTTGGACCAGCACTTATTCTTAACATCCATGAGAAGCATACCTGATGCATCTGAATAATCAGATACATATGCTCCTGTCAGCATGTATACGATATAGTCCTTAGGAAGCATGAGCTTCTTGATCTTAGCAAAGTTATCAGGTTCATTATTCTTAACCCAGAGAACCTTAGGTGCGGTAAATCCCGCAAATGCGATATTACCTGTATACTCTGAAAGCTTATCCTTACCTATTACATTGTTGAGGTAATCTGTCTCAGCTGTTGTACGTCCGTCATTCCAGAGGATTGCAGGACGGATAACATTATCGGCTTCATCAAGAATTACGAGACCGTGCATCTGACCACCGACACCGATGCCCTCTACATTTGTATCATCAAGGCCGTCAAGAAGAAGCTTTATTCCTTTTTTGGAACCATCAAGCCAGTCTTCGGGATTCTGCTCTGACCATCCTGACTTAGGGAAGCTTATGGGATACTCAACGGAAACTGTCTTTAAGATGTTGCCGTCTGAATCCATAGCAAGCAGCTTGACTGCGGATGTTCCTAAATCTACTCCAATAAACATACTTTTATCCTTTCGTTGTCTAATTCATCCGGCACCGCAGTGCCGGATGTTTAGAAATCATTTTATTAAGCAAATGGGTTCTCTGACTTGTAAAGAACTCCTGCAGGATGATTGTAATCGATCTCGTCGAATCTTACTCCGAGGAACTTGAATACATCATAGAGAAGCTTTCCATTGTGATGGAATGTGATAGCTGCATGATGAGGATAGTTCTTCTGAACGAGTACGTGACGATAGAAACGTCCCATCTCAGGAATAGCGAAGATACCGATAGCTCCGAATGATCTTGTAGCTACAGGAAGGATCTCACCTTCTGCAACGTAAGCACGAAGCTTGCCGTCAGATGTAGACTGAAGACGGAATACTGTAGCCTCTCCCGGAAGAAGATCTCCCTCGAGAGTTCCGTTTGTAACCTCTACAGGAAGTGAACGAGCCATGATCTTCTGATATCTCATCTCGCAGAATGAAAGCTTGTTTGTAGCTGTATTTCCGCAGTGGAAGCCCATGAATGTATCAGTAAGCTTATAATCATAATCGAACTTGCCCTTGATCTCTTCATTATACATATCCTTAGGAACTGTATTGTTGATGTCAAGAAGTGTAACTGTATCTTCACTTACAAGCTCGCCAATGTACTCTGAAAGTGCACCATAGATATCAACCTCACATGAAACAGGGATTCCGTCCTTGCAAAGACGGCTGTTTACATAGCAGGGAACACACTTGAACTGTGTCTGGAATGCAGGCCAGCACTTACCGGCAACGATAACATTGCTTCTGCTGCCCTTATGAGCCTCAACCCAGTCACGAAGTGTAAGCTCATACTGAGCAAGTCTTGAAAGGATCTCGGGCTTCTTGTTACCTGAACCGAGTTCAGCAGCCATATCTTCTACAACTGCAGGGATTCTCTCATCGCCTTCATGCTTGTTAAATGCTTCGAAAAGATCAAGCTCTGAGTTCTCTTCGATCTCAACACCGAGATTGTAGAGCTGCTTGATAGGAGCATTACATGCAAGGAAGTCCTGAGGACGAGGACCGAAGCTTATGATCTTAAGGTCGCTGAGTGCGATCCTTACTCTTGCTACAGTCTTGAAATCATTTATCATATCTGCGCATTCCTCAGCGTCACCAACGGGAACTTCGGGAATATAAGCGCGAAGATTACGAAGCTTAAGGTTATAGCTTGCGTTGAGCATACCACAGTATGCATCTCCTCTGTCGTCGAGAAGGCTGTCACCTGACTCCTCTGCTGCTGCGATAACTGCTGCAGGTCCCTGGAACTCTTTAATAAGAAGAGTTTCACTTGATTCAGGTCCGAAGTTTCCAAGATAAACAACGATAGCGTTGCAGCCTGCTTCATTAACTTCTGCAAGAGCTTTTCTCATGTCTACTTCGTTCTCGATAATTGTCTGGCACTCATAGATGTCGCCATATTTCTTTGTGTACTCAGCTACAACAGCCTTTCTTCTTCTCTCAGAGAGAGACATCGGGAAACAGTCACGGCTTACTGCAACGATTCCCAGTTTTACCTCAGGTATGTTTTTCATTTTTTGTACCCTCCTTTGTTTCTTATAGAAAAACTTTCCGTTTTAATAACTTTGTGGTTTACTCACCAAATACCTTCTTATAATCAGCCTGGAACTTCTCGATACCCTGATCTGTAAGAGGATGCTTTGTCATCTGCTCGATAACTGCATAAGGAACTGTAGCAATGTCAGCGCCTGCAAGTGCACACTCTGTTACATGAACAGTATTTCTGATGCTGGCTGCGATGATCTCTGTCTCAAGACCATAGTTCTCGAAGATCTGAACGATATCCTCAATAAGGTTGATACCGGGCATGCTGATATCATCAAGTCTTCCAAGGAAAGGTGAAACATATGTAGCACCTGCTCTTGCAGCAAGAAGAGCCTGGTTTGCAGAAAAGATAAGTGTAACATTTGTCTTGATACCCTCAGCTGAAAGAACCTTAACTGCCTTAAGACCTTCAACTGTCATAGGGATCTTAACGATCATGTTGGGATGGATTGCAGCAATCTCTCTGCCTTCCTTGATCATTCCCTCTGCGTCAACTGTAGTAGCCTTAACCTCACCACTGATAGGTCCATCTACTATAGAAGTGATCTCTTTGATAACCTCATTGAAATCTCTGCCTTCCTTTGCGATAAGTGACGGGTTTGTTGTTACTCCGCAGATAACACCCATGTCATTAGCCTTTCTGATGTCATCTACATTTGCTGTGTCAATAAAGAATTTCATTTTATACCTCCATTCACTTTATAAATGTTTTCTTACATTATATAAATGTAGTTATTTATTGAATTTAACAGATAAGCATGACTTACCCGTAAGTTCCTTACTTCTGTCATCGGGCTGCTGTCCGCCGATGAATACTGTGTACTCTCCCTTGAGTATCGCCCTGGAGCCATTTTCGAATACTGTGTAAAATGATTTCTCAGGGATAGTTATGTCAACCACTTTTTCTTCGCCCGGTTTTAAGCTCACCCTGTCAAATCCACAGAGACTGACATATGGCTGATTGTTGGGATTAAGATAATTGTCCGGGATGTTGTTGAGTCCGTTTGCAAGCTTCTCCGCTGGTTCTTTATCGATATATACTTCAACTATCTCGTCTGCTTCGAAGTTACCGGTGTTCTTAACCTTAATGCTGACAGTGTTACCATCGATACTTAGATCGCTGTATTCAAAATCGGTATATGTAAGGCCGTAGCCGAAAGGATAAAGTGGTCTATCCTTATAATATCTATAAGTTCTTCCCTTCATGCTGTAGTCTTCCATAGGAGGCTGTGTTCCATCCTTATAGAAGGTTACCGGAAGCTTTGCGCTCGGGCTGGCCGCTCCAAACAGGATATCCGCAAGAGCTTTTCCGCCTCTCTGGCCGCTGTACCAGCATTGAAGGATCGCGTTGCATCTCTCATCTTCAAGAGTATAATCCATTGCGCTTCCCGTATTGGAAACCAGTATCACGGGAGTCCCGACAGAAAGCACTCTTTCGATGAGTCTCCTCTGCGAGTCGGGAAGGAAAAGTGAGACTTTGTCTCCGGCTGCGAAAGCATTTCCCGTATCACCCTCTTCTCCTTCGATGGTAGAGTCAAGTCCCACCGAAAGGATGACTACGTCGGATGCTCTTGCAACCATTTCGGCTTCACTGAGTCTGTCATCATTGAGGGCAAGGTTCTGTACCTTGTCCTCAAAAAGATGACATCCTTCAGAATAGAGAACGCGCGTGCCTTCACCCACAGCGTCTCTGACCCCCTCGAGATTAGTTACATATCTTGAGGACGTTCCGTTATAGTTACCGTTTAGGACATCTACCGATGTAGCTGTAGGCCCTATAACGCCGATCGTCTTTATCTCATCTTTATTTAATGGAAGAATTCCATCATTCTTAAGCATTACCACCGAGTTAACACTCGCCTTATATGATAAGCTGTCGGATTCATCCGTATCTATATCCATAAGTCCGAGACTGTCATATTCACAGTCATCGGAGAACATGCCGAGAGCGGCTCTTATCTCGTAAGCCTTCTTAGCGGCATTTCTTATCTCTTCCTCTGTAACGAGACCCTGTTCGAAGGCCTTCATTATCGACCTGTAGACAAAGCCCGCGTTCACATCACAGGAAGCCTTCAGAGCCATTGCAGCGGACTCGACCTCATTTGCCGTGACCTTATGATGAAGATGAAAATCCATCAGTGCAAGGAAATCCGAAACGAGATATCCGTCAAAGCCGTATCGCTTTCTGAGTCTTTCAACTATAAGTGCCTTGCTTGCACAGGCCGGCTCGGAATTAACTCTGTTATAAGCACCCATTACACCCGCAACATCGGCCTCTTTTATGGCAGCCTCAAATGCCGGAGTATAGGTTTCTTCAATATCCTTTTTGCTTACCTTTGCATCAAAGCCGTGTCGCGTAGCCTCGGGTCCGGAATGGACCGCATAATGCTTTGCACATCCGGCAGCCTTCATATATTCGCCGTCACCCTGGAGTCCTTTTATAAATGCGACTCCGAGTTCGGATGTAAGGAAAGGATCCTCTCCATAGGTCTCCTGACCTCTGCCCCATCTGGCATCACGGAATATATTAACGTTCGGTGACCACATGGTGATATTCTTATAGAGGTCCCTGTCACCGAGCTTGGTAGATTCGTTATATTTTGCTCTTGCTTCTGTTGCAATGACATCGGCTATCTTATTAAGCGTATCCTTATCGAACATGGCAGCCAGCGCGATTGCCTGCGGAAATACCGTCGCAGTACCTGCTCTTGCCAGTCCGTGAAGTCCTTCGCCCCACCAGTTATAGGCCGGGATACCCAGTCTTTCAATGGCAGGACTGTCATATCTTATCTGGCTTGCAGCCTCTTCCAGTGTCATCGAATCCACAAGATTTTCAGCTATCTTTTTAAACTTTTCTTTCATAGAAAACCACCCCAAAACATAGGCCCACTACGTACCTTATAATAGTACCATAGAAGGCATTTAATTACTTTTCAAATATTGCTTTAAAGTTATCTAAAGTTGCTATACATTTTCTATATTTTTATGGTATAATAGAAAGCGCTATAGCTCTTTTTTGTTATGGCTAGAAAACATTTGGGGAGTACGAACAAGACATGGAAGTTAGAAATTTACAGAACATGATCATGGAATGCATCGCGTATGCAGACGAGATCAACAAAAACGGACAAATCTATCCGGAGGATGCACGTATGCCGCTGAGAGATCTTCTCAGACACGACATCATTGTTTTCCTCGGATATCTATACGAACCGGGCAATAAACATTCTGGGGATCAGATGGAAT
Organism: Eubacterium sp.; assembly: GCA_017619835.1. Taxonomy (GTDB): domain Bacteria; phylum Bacillota; class Clostridia; order Lachnospirales; family Lachnospiraceae; genus Eubacterium_Q. Next base: position 6,319 of record JAFZRN010000025.1, on the reverse strand, counting down.
ACATCAGGACCAATCTCAGAATGAATCTTTCAGAGGAAAAGTTCGAAGAATTCGTTCAGCAGAAATGTACGGACGACAGATTCCTTAATGAAGCGCCCAAGTCACTTCGCTACTTTATCGAAGCCGATAAAGCCGACAGTGCCGATGAGCTTATCACGGATAAGGTTTCCAGATCCAAATTCATCGCAGACTGTTTCCGTAAGGTAGGCCAGGGCTTCATCAATTATTCCGAAGTTCATGATGAAACCGAAAAGCGTTTTACCGGATTTGTAGAGGTACTTAATACTACTCTTAATAACTCCGGAATATATACCACTTCTCATACAAATGTGCTCAGGATGCAGGAGCAGCCTAATCCGAACAGAAAGCAGGGTGTAGCCCAGTTTTCAAGCAGCACCAATCCCGATCTTGAAAACGTTACTACTTTCGATGAGAAGTCAGGAAGCTTCGTAACAAAGAAAGCGATCAATATCTCAGGATATAATATTCAGAAGAAACGTGCGGATGACGTATCCGAATTCCTTAACTTCCAGCCCGAGGAAGAAAAGGAAGACGCAGTCTTCAAACGTGGTGAGGGACGTGTAGGACGTAACCGCCGCGGAAGCGATGATTCGGAAGAGATCGAGAAGCCGCTCGATGACCTTATCCATGAGCTTCAGGGACTTACCGGTCTTGCATCGGTTAAGGATGACGTTATGCACCTTGTAAATATCATCAAGGTTCGTCGTCTTCGTGAGCTTAAAGGTCTCAAGCGTATCGATATGTCCTTCCACCTCGTATTCACGGGTAACCCCGGTACAGGTAAGACGACTATCGCACGTATCCTTGCCAAGATCTATAAGCAGCTCGGCGTTGTTAGCCGTGGTCAGTTTATAGAGGTTGACCGTTCCGGACTTGTAGACCACTACTCCGGTGGTACAGCTCTTAAGACAACAGAAGTTATCAACCGAGCAATCGGTGGTATCCTCTTCATAGATGAGGCTTATACCCTCACACATAACAAGGAATCAGGCGACTATGGTCAGGAAGTTGTTGATACCCTCCTTAAACGTATGGAGGACGATCGTGATGACTTCATCGTAATCGTTGCCGGATATACAAATGAGATGCACGAATTCATCGAGTCCAACCCGGGTCTTCGTTCACGTTTCAATAAGTATATTCACTTCCCTGATTATTCAAGTAGTGAGCTTATGTCCATCTTCAGATATATGTGTAAGGATACAGACTACATGCTCACCGAAAGCGCTGCTTCCATCGCAGAGACTTATCTCCGCGGTATGACAGAGAGCAAGAAGGATAACTTCGCTAATGCGCGTCTCGTTCGTAACTACTTCGAGCGCTGTATCGACAGACAGGCAAACCGTATCGTACAGGATGCCAACATGACAGAGGAAGATCTCGTAACCTTCGTACGTGAGGATATGATCGAGGATACAACTGCAGGATCATTAACAAAGAATGACGACGAAGTATAGATTAAATTGAGGGACACCTATGGAACGTAAAATGGTTGCAGCCTTTATCGCAGACATTTACCGAGACATGGTCAGAAAGACACAGTACGGTGTTATCCAGTCAGCGAAAAGGAATAACGCAAAAGTCCTCTTCTTTACGAGCTTTTGCGATAACTACAATCACATAGAGGTTAAGCACTTTAACGACTACGATCATGGAGATTTTGCGATCTATAAGCTTCCTGATCTTGAGAAATATGACGGGCTGGTAACTTTCGACAGTTACCTGCCCGACAGATTTATCGAGCCCGTAAATGAGCTCAAAAAGGAAGCACCCTGCCCTGTTGTCACCCTTGGTGATGTAAGGGACTTCTCCTATAACGTTGTTAATGACCAGAAACGTTCCTACATGGAGCTTATCGAGCATCTTATCATCGAGCATAACTGCACAGATCTGATGCACGTGGCAGGAAGAATGGAAATGCCTTTCTCCCGCGAACGTCTCCAGGTTTTCCTTGATACCCTCAAGAAGCATAACCTTCCGGGCGGCGAAGGCAGAGTTGTCTACGGAAATCTCTGGTACAGCTGCGGCGATGAAATGGTCGCCCAGATAATGAAGAAATATGAAAAGAATGCGGACAAGATATTCCCCGATGCTATCGTATGTGCAAATGATTACATGGCAATGGGCGTTGTTACCGCAATAGAAAAGAAGGGCTTCTCCGTTCCCGAGGATGTTATCGTTGTCGGCTATGATAACGTAATCGAAGCCGAATATAATGATCCATCTATCACTACTTCCGCTCAGCCATTTGAGCAGGTAGGTAAGGACGGAATCAATATACTGGCTCAGCTCTGGGCAGGTAAGGAGCCGCCTAAGACGATTGCCGAACCCGGTATAATAAAGCGCCGCCAGACCTGTGGCTGCGAACCCAAGAAGACTTATAAGCAGGATAACTTAAAGGAATCCTACAGTGTAACAATAGATAAACTCGGAATGCTCTCTACTTCCATCACCAATCTCATCCTGAGTGTATCCCAGGCAGAGACCGATAAGGAAGTTTTTGACAGGATCGAGGCAAACTGTCGGAGCGATACAGGCTTCCAGACTGCAGTCCTCTGTCTTATGGAAGGCTGGGAAAACCAGAAGGAAATCTTCACTCATGAAGATTTCAGGAATGTACGTTTCGAGGTTGCCTGCGGTATCTATAACGACAGGCCCGTTAAGAGGGAAATGCTTCCGGTAGGACAGCTTCTTCCGGATGATATGTTAAATGATCCGGAGCCTTACTACATTATTCCGGTGCATCATCTTCAGTACTTTATCGGCTACTACATCATTTCCCCTGATCTTGAAGATCTGACACATGAGAACATTAAATCATGGTTCATCAATATCAGTACTCTTCTCGAGAACTGGCGACTGAAAAAGGAGCTGAAGATATCCTTCGACCAGCTTAAGCTGATGTATAATACGGATGTGCTGACGGGACTTTATAACCGCCGCGGTTACGGAATGAATTTTGAGGAATATTATAATTCCTGTCTTGAGACCAAGACGAATCTTGCGGTATTCCTTATAGACATGGATAACATGAAGCAGATCAACGACAGCTTCGGTCATGATGAAGGCGACTACTGTCTCTGCACTATCGCAAACTGCATGAAGGCTGCATCGATCGGCGATGAGGTCTGCATACGTGCAGGCGGTGACGAGTTCGTTGTTCTTGCAAAAGATTATGACGATGAAAAAGTCGAGACATATAAGTCCCGACTCAGACAGCTGATCACAGAAACCTGTGTATCAGACGACAAACCTTTCGACATAGGAATCAGTATCGGCTGCTACAAGGCTATCCCCCAGGCCGGCGATCCGAAACCGATCTCCGAGATCTCCGAGGATTACCTCCGCGAAGCAGATACACTGATGTATGTCGAAAAGAAAATTCATAAAGGTGGATGATTTTCTGATAAAGATCAGAAATATGGCTAAGATTATTCTACAGAGAACGGGAGCTGCGAAAGTATATCCCGTTCTTTTTCTATGCCCGGATATACCTCTTTAAGCTTGATACCGTCCGGAGTCAGCTCGAAGACGCATCTCTCAGTCACATAGAGAACTCTCTGGCCGTTTTCAAGTGCTCTTCTGGCAGAGAAACTCTTGGTCGAGACATTTTCAACGAACTTGGGAATGTGGCCCTCCTGGATGATCTTGACTTTTCCGTCCTCCTCCTCAACAAAGAGGCCCTTAGCCGTAAATGAGAGGCAGAACACAACGACAGGTGTCTTGGCGGTTATGTTTGCGAAGCCGCCGATTCCGGAGTATGCTCCGCACGCCTTATGGGAGTTGACATTTCCATACTGATCTACTTCCAGTGCGCCCATGAAGCAGATATCAAGGCCGCCGTTATCATAAAGGTCAAACTGGTTTGCCATATCGTAAACGGATGCTGCACCGATCATGGCACCGAACACGGGACCAGATGCGGGGAAGCCGCCTACACCGCCGGACTCGACGGTAAGAGTGATCTTATTCAGCATACCTGTCTGTTTTGCATATCTTGAAATGGATTCGGGGATACCGATTCCTATGTTGACTATATCATCCTCATGAAGCTCCTGAGCTGCGCGGCGGCCGATTATATCGGCAACGACACTGTTCTTACGCTCCGATGCGGAAAGTCTGTCGATGATCTCAACCCAGAGATCCCACTGGCCTGAAGGAATCTCGAAGCTACCTGTAAGGGCTTCGTAACCGCTTCCGAGAGGCTCCTGCTCCACTACTACGATCGCATCCACGAGACAGCCGGGAATGATGGCATTACGGGGACGTGCCGGCTTTCTTACAAGCTTATCAACCTGAACGATGACCTTTCCGCCATTTGCCTTTGCGGCCTGGCAGATTGAAAGTGCATCGCCGGACATGTACATATCATCAAAGGAGATATTTCCGCGTCTATCCGCAGCGGTACCTTTGATAAGTGCAACGTCGATCTTGGGAAGCTGATAATAGAGGAACTCCTCTCCGTCTACTTCTACTAATTTAACAAGGTTCTCATCCTTGGAAATGTTATTGATACCGGGACCCTCACGTCTCGGATCTACAAATATATCAAGACCAACCTTTGAAAGTGCACCGGGAATTCCGCCTGCCTGCGCTCTTATCGCATGGGATATACATCCGAGGGGCAGATTATATGCCTCGAAGCGGTCCTCGAGAACAAGCTTCTTTGTGCTGAGCATTGCACCGAAGTGTCCGCAGATAAGCTTATCCACAGCACCCTCTCTTATATAGCTCTCGGCATTTCTGTTTTCGTCCCAGAGTCCGAAGCCCGCACTTGAAACCATTGTAAGATGAGACGGCGATCCCGTCTCCTTAAAGCGGTCATAGATTGCTTCATGCAGCTCTACCGGATTCTCTATTCCGACAAATGAATTAACGCAGATACAGTCACCGTCATTTATCAGTTCCACGGCTTCCTGCGGTGTCATGAGTTTGTACATGGCTGGGGTCCTTTCGTTTATTAGCTGTTTGGCCTGCTCGGGTTTTTTGCTTTTTGTTCGGCAGGTCCGGCGTCTGATGAGTTCTGAGGCGCCAAGACTTAATATAACACAAGTATGGAGGAAAATGGAATAAGTTTTTTTATTTTGAGTCATGTGGCAATTATTCGCTGTGTAGGTTATAATGGGTAAGTGTTTTAAAATGTGTTCGTAAAGAACAATATATAAAGAGGTTACAAAGAGGTTTTAAAATGGGAAGAAAATCAATTAAGGAAAATAAGAATATTTACTTCACAAGCAGGGAGGAGGCAGGACTCACTCGTTCTCAGGCAAGTGAAGCTATGGAATACATTTCCGAAAGCCGTATCGATAAGATTGAGAACGACCGTACAAATGTACATCCTGATGATGTAGTAGCAATGGCCGCTGCATATAAAAAGCCGCAGCTCTGCAACTACTACTGCACTCACGAATGCAGCATCGGAAAGAATAATGTCACAGAGCTCCAGCTGTCTAGTCTGCCCGAGCTTTCACTCGGTATTCTCAATTCACTTAATGCGCTTAATACCCAGAAGGATCGTCTGATGGAAATTGCCGAGGATGGCAGGATATCCGAAGACGAGATTGCCGACTTCACTGCTATTCAGAAAAATCTGAATAAGATATCCGCTACTGTCGAGTCACTCAAGCTCTGGGTGGCACAGGCAATCGCGGATGAGAAGTACAGCGTATAATTATTTCGCTGATCAGCGGCGTATAGTTGTCAGTTATTCTGATTGGCAACTACGAACCAGCGGTGGTTATCGCCGTAGAAAAGGTGCTTCTCAAATCCATCTACATAGATCGTATATCTGATTCCGGTCGCTCCGGCGGCAAGACTTGCCGCCCGCCGGATGTCTGTAATCTTCTGAATCTCATAGACTCTCCCATCGTCCCAGTGAATGGCTCTCGGGATCAGTCTTCCTTCCTTCGTGAATTCCACACTTACATTTACATATATTTTTAATGGGCTTTCTTCTATCATGTTCGGATACTCCCGGTTTTTTTGTTCGGCTTTTTGTTCTATTATATTATAATTCGTTTATTTTACGATTTCAAGTATATTATTATATATTATTTCGTATATTATGCGATTTTGTTATTGATTTTGAATTCAAATAGGTGTATATTGTATATGGGTTATGTAATATGTGGATTTAATACATAGATGTTGTGTAATAGTTTTTATCAATTCTAAGCGAGAATACTCCGTCTTCTTTAAGGCGGGGATGAATCGCACTAACGGGCTCTAAAAATCTATAATAAATCGTCTATCTTTCATTGAAAAAGATGTCTCAATATGATATAATTAATTCAGTGGT
>JAFZRN010000024.1 GCA_017619835.1 Eubacterium sp. | reverse complement strand
TTCTTCAATAGCTGCAGCAACATATTCCGCAGCTTCAAGGTCCTTAAATAATCCATATACCGTCGGGCCGCTCCCGCTCATCATGGCTCCTATAGCTCCGCCGTCTATCATCATCTTCTCAAGCTCACCAATCTCGGGATGCTTCGATGCGGTTACATATTCGAGGACATTTGCCATGCAGGATGCTACGTTCTCTAGACTTCCGGAATAGACTGCATCCACCTGGGCATCAACATCCGGCTTCTCATAAAGCTGTCCATCCGCCATATAGTAGCGTTTTCCTGTTTCGCTGTTTATAAACTGTTTTAAAACCCTGGCGCCGGTTATTGTCTCTTCCATTTCGAAGCTTTCGGTAAGCTCATCATATCCGCCGTAGGCTTCGGCTGTCGAAACCGATATCTTCGGCTTTGCGACAAGTATCTTGCAGGCCGGGAGATTCGGCAGCTTAGTCAGTTTTTCGCCTATACCTTCCGAAAGAGCAGTTCCGCCCATGATACAGTAGGGAATGTCAGCTCCCAGGGTAACTCCCAGCTTCATGAGGTCCTGATCCATAAGGCCGGTTTCATAAAGTTCATTTATTCCCTTAAGCGTTGCAGCTGCATCGCTGCTTCCGCCGGCCATTCCGGCCGCTATCGGGATATTCTTCTCGAGCGTGATCTTAACACCTGCATCAGGATAGCAGGGCCGGACATTTTCCTTTAAGAAAATCTCGGCAGCCCTGTAGATCAGATTGTCCGGACCCATGGGAAGTGTCCCGAGCTCGTCCGAATCCGTATCCCTTTTATCCACAAGCAGCGTTTCAATTTTCGCGCCATCACACTTTTCAAAGGTAAGCACGTCCGCAATATCTATGCTCTGCATCACCATGCGGACCAGATGATATCCGTCATCACGCCTTCCCGTTATATCAAGTGAAAGGTTTACCTTTGCGTAGGCTTTCTTTGTAATCATATCGATCCCCCAAAACAGACTAATACATTTTCATTTTATCACGATATATTTTTTATTACAATAAGAGCCTTCCCCTTAGGGAAGGCTCCTGATCGTAAAATATTACTTTTTCTTTTTAGTCGTTTTCTTTGTAGTCTTCTTAGTTGTCTTCTTGGTAGTTTTCTTGGTCTTTATAGCCTTGACCTGTGACTTCTTTATACCAAGCTTCTTAAGTTTCTTCTGATATGTCTTAAGCTTACTCTTCGGAACATAGAATTTTGCCTTCTTGGCAATCTTCTTGAATGCATTCTTACCGAACTTGGTGCTGTTAGAGTTAAGAGTAATCTTCTTAAGCTTCTTACATCCGCTAAATGCGTTCTTACCGATAGTCTTAACATTCTTTCCGACGGTAACGGTTGTGATCTTCTTGTTGTTCTTAAATGCGCCGGCCTTGATCTCGACTACCTTGTAAACTCCGTCTGTTCCCTTAACAGTTTCCGGAATAGTTACCTTTTTATAAGTCTTCTTATACTTAGCTGCGATTCCGACTACCTTAACTGTTCCGCCTTCAACTGTATATCCGCCTAAGCCTGTGATATTATCTGTATTGTCAGTCACGGCTGCATCATTTTCTGTCGGAGCTGCAGTCTCTTCAATTGAAGCTGTATCACCAACAACTGCCTCTATCTCATCGATATCTGCATCATTGTCCTGATACTCATCATCTGAGATCGTGTCACCTACTGAGTTTGTTTCAACAGGGATGACATTTCCGGCCTCAACAACTTCATATATAAGCTTTCCTGCTGTGAATCTGTCACCTGGCATTAATGCGTTAAATGGCTCCGGTCCGGGTGCAGGTCCGGGTGTAGGTCCGGGTACAACATCTTCTTCAACAGTTACAGTTACAACTTCATAACTTCCGGATTCATTATTATATACAACTATCTTAGCTGTTCCCGGAGCATAAGCAAATATTGTTCCTGTATAATCCATCCAGGCTATATCCATATCAAGGTTGATAATGTTAAAGTACTGAGGTCTTACATTCTCAGGAATTGTTGTAATATTAACCTTTTTCCACTGTCCGGGTTTAAGGGATACTTCTGTGTCGCTTACAGTGAATCCTTCTACCCAGTCTGAAAGTTCAAAGTAATCAACTACATGAAGCAGACATTCTGCTTTCTTTCCATTCGGAGTTGTTGCAGTAATCGTAACATCTCCCTTTTTATCTTTTGCTTCAATAAATCCGTCTTCGGTTACTGTTGCAATGCTTTCATCCGAAGATGAGAATTTAGCTCCAAATATATCAGCTTCAGCCGGAACTATTGAATAATAGATATAGGTACAGTCTTCCATACCCAGATACATTTCATTATATTGCAGGAAGATGTCTTCAGCCTGAACAGCCTCATTTTCATCAATCCATTCTGCTTCAAGCTTCAGATCTTCGCTTATATACCATCCCGGATACAATCTTTCATGACTGGTATATTCCTCGCCTGTTTCGGGATCTGTATATGTTGTATCATAATACCAGCCTGCGAAAACATATCCCTTCTTTGTCGGGTTCTTCGGGAAATCGTGGAAATCTTCGTTTCCGAGAGCTGTTTTTTCAGCTATAAGCTTACCGTCAACATAGAACTGAAGTTTGTGGGATTCAACCGCCATGGAACCAATATTTTCATCCATCCAGTCTAATCTCTTGTTGATCCATTTCTTAAGACGCTCTATCTCTTCCTTCTGGTTTGTGCAGGTAATATATGCATCTTCTTCGTAGCCATTTTCAAAACCGCCCCAGCCGAATTCGGTCATGCCCCATTTATCAAAGTTATTCTCGGCTGATGATTCCATTTCTGCAGCATACTGATCAAGCTTTCCACCGTCTTTAACCAATTCATTTAACTGATAGCAAAGTGTGTTGGGATCTGTACTTCCTTTTCCGCCCCATACCTTATTGACTTCGTCGATAAACTGCTGATCACCCTTAAGTCTTTCAAACCAGGGGAATGCGGTAAAGAATGATGAATAGCTCCACTCATTTACATCATAGTCCTCATAATCGTATGAAGCCCATGCTACATAGTCAAAGTCCCAGAGAGGACCCCAGCAGAGCTTTCCGCCCTTATCCTTATAAAGGTGGGTACTGGTTGTTACGTATGCATCACCGTTAGCACTGAATTCCTGGATCAGGAAATACTTTGCTGCAGCGGTAACATCCATATAATCACTATAGGAAACACCGTTAATATCCTTGAAGCCATTTCCAAATATAGCCTCTTCTGTCTTATTAACATAGTTTTCGATGTATTCATTCATCTCGTCAAGCTTGGATGCAGGTACTCCTTCTTTGCCGGCATTATCAAGCTCTGCAGGTGACTCTACTAATATTTCAACACCGTGCTTTGTTTTGAATGAATACTCAGTCTCATCTCCATAAGGTGAAACACCAAGAAGGTATCCACCGGTTATATCAGTATCTGTTCCGTCATACTTTTCGAGATCTCTGATATCAACTCTCGATTCTCCTACTCTTATCTGCTCACAGAGGAAGTAGCTTCCGAGATAATTATCATTCATAACAACATCTACGGGAACAAGCTGCGGTGTAAATGGCATACTTAGCTTTTCTCCGAGATAGTAAGTAAGCCTGTTTCTTACAAGGCTGTTATCAAAGTAGTTGGCAAGAAGAACCCAGTGCTTATTCTTTCCCATACCAAAAAGACTATCAGCTTTATCCAGCTTGATCTTGTAAGGCTTTTTTTCTACGCTCCAGGTTGAATTACCTCTTCCTCTTATATAATCAAGCTTAACCCATTCATTTAAATGTTCAAATACTCCTTCATTATAACCGCTGTCATAGTTTTCCGGAGCAGTTATCTTCATTTTTCCATAACACTCGGTCTCATGATTCGGATCGTTATTCATATCTGAGATTGGTGTATAAGACTCATCTATATCAAGATAAACTGTCGGAACAGATTCCTTATAGAAACGGATGCTTCTGAGAAGAGTCTTTGTCTTTTTATCATCTTTGGTATCCTTATCCTCAAGCTCTATTGTTATATAGTGCTTTCCTGTTACCGCACCTGCGGGAACCTCAAAAAAGACCGGACGGGAATCTGTCCATACATCCTCAGTTTTCTGAATCTTAAGCTGAACCTCCATAAAAGGATCTTCAGCCTCATCAAGATAAAGCTTTGCCATGATCTTGGTAGCTCTCTTAGCAAGAGCATCAAGCCTGATCCTGCTAGCATAGCCGGTACCGAAATCATAAACCTTACCTATTGTAATGCTGCCTGCTTTTACATCGGCATTTTTACCGGAAATCAAAAGACCATCATCAGTAGCTTCGGTCTTTATATTTTCGCCGTTTACAATAAGTCTTTTTTCATTCAGTTCAGCTGTAAAATAATTCTCCTCGTAAGGATTAGCCGGATCTACAAATGTAGCAAGCTGTTCGTCAGTTACTCTTCTTTCCGGCTGCGGATCGACCGGATCATCGGGATCCGTGTCCCCGGGATCTCCTGGATCTCCTGGATCTCCTGGATTATCCTGTTCCCCAGGCTCTGTGGCATTAACAACAAAAACAGCACCATCACCATAAAATGTATCCGGTACTGCTGTCACGATCATGAATGCCACAAGAACTAAAGCAATTAGTTGTTTGATGTGTATCAGTGATTTTTTCATCCTGATTACTTCCCCTTTCTTTTTTTTCTATAGTAGGGATATTAACACAGGATTTCATCATTATGACATAAAAAGATAGTCATATCGCCGTCTCATGCTCATAACTATATCTATAACTCTTCTTCTTTCCTCCTCGGAATATAT